>JBFEWO010000112.1:0-9338 GCA_041546305.1 Thiohalomonadaceae bacterium
CGGTAACCGGGATGGAAGATCCCCTGCATCACACTTGGGGCCTTGAAGGGATTGAGCATACGGGCAATGGTGTGTACCGGTGAACGCAGGCCGAGGAGGGGGCGCAGTTCGATGATCTGGTGCAGCTTGGGATTGAGGTATTCGAGGTCGATATAGGTAAAGTTGCTCTCTTCAATTTGACGAGCCGCTTCTTCCAGGCTATTAGCCACTGGCACGCCAAGCTGCGGCAGTACATCCTTGGTATAGAGTCGTCCGGCGGTGTGGCCGCTGGCGCCGTGCATGAAAATCCGAATGCCGTTTTCGGCCATCAACAGGGTGGCGAGCAGATACCAGGGCAAGATGCGTTTCTTGCCGGCATAGGAGGACCAGTCGAGATCAACCTTGGGCAGGTTGGCCGGTAGCTCGAGATGTTCGCGGATGGCCCGTACCGCGGCAGCTACTTCCTCTGGAGTTTCCTCCTTAACCCGCATCAGCATCAGATAGGCGCCCAGCTGGATCGGTTCGACTTCGTCACTCATGATCATGCGCATGGACTCGTAGGCCTCATCTGCAGTCAGACCACGGGAGCCGTTACGGCCCTTGCCGAGAATGCGTACATATTGTGCGAAAGCGTGTTCCTGGCTCATGCCACTACCTCTGGAATCTGTGTGCGGGATACTCCGGCACCGCCTGCCGGCTCAATGCCTGTAATAGGGGTTCGTCGACCGATTTTAAAGTCTCCCCCCTGGAAAGCAAAACACCGATGCCCCCAGGTGGTGACATCGGTGCTTGGTCGACCTTATGGCCGGGTCGAAGACCCTGCCTCAATCAATGAGGATCGACGTCTGCGTCAGCCAGGCTCGAAGGCAGGAAGCGCAGATTTTTTATCGCCACGGTGGTCATTGCCAGGGTGAGGGCAACGCCGCCAAGGCCAAGCAGGATCTCCGCCAGGCTCGGGCTATAGTCATACAGCCCAGAACCCATTCCGCCTTCGAAACTGCTGGTGACCTCGTAACCCGGGAACAGGACCAGCGGGTAGGCCTGGCCACCGATAACAATGACATAGACCAGAGCAAAACCGCCGATTACGACCAGGACTGAGGCCAGTCCTATCATGGTACGGCTCTTGCCGGTAGCCGGGTGGTAGAGCAGGGCCAGCGGCGCCAGGGTGCCGAGCACGAAGTAACCCACCCAGAACAGAGTGGTGTAGATGCCGCCATCCATCAGGATGAAGCGCTCAACACCGTGGTGCTCCGTAGCATACAGGTTGGTCAGGTGCATAGTGACGACGAAGTACATGACGCCGGCGACGAACACGCCTAGCAGGTTCTTCAGGCGTTTCACCACTACGTCACCCAGCGGGCGCTCGGTCCACTTGTAGGAGGCCATCAGCACGAGCATGAAGATTGCCAGGCCGAAGGAGAAGGACATCACTACGAACATCGGTGCCATAATGGCAGCATCATAACCCTGACGGGCAACCAGGAAACCGAAGATAGAGCCGGTACCGGTAGTCAGGATGAGGCGCCAGACGAAGGCAAAGAAGCCGGCTACAGGGGTGTAGCGGTTCATGCGCTTCTCCATCATCGTCCACAGGTAGACGGCAACAATTGCGATGAAGCCGTTATAGAGGATGATGTTCCAGGCAAAGATGGATTTGAAGTTGTAGTGAGTCATCGCCACGATGAGGCGGTCAGGTCGACCCAGGTCAAGAACCAGGATGGTCAGGCCACCGAGCAGCAGGGTGATGGCCAGTAGACCTGAGAGCGGAGCCAGCGGCTTGTACATCTTCTTGCCGAATACGGAGCCGATGGAGGCGACGTTGAGCGCCCCGGAGGCTGCCACAATCAGGAAGATGGCAAACACGTGCGGCATGCCCCATACGATCTGATTGGTCATTCCGGTTACCCAGTGGCCGTTATGCTCCATGTGGTACCACGCGAAAGCGGCGACCAGGATAACCGCACCGAGACCGGCAAGCAGGGCGTAAAAACCCTTGCCAGCCCCAATTTGCGTAAATAGCGTTTTTTTCATGCCTATCTGTCCGTTAAATGTCTTTATTAGATACCGCGATAACGCATGCCGGTGTTCAAGCCAAGATCGGCGCGGACCTGGGTCGTTGCGTGCTCGGCGACAGCCTGGGCGATTTCGCTATTGGGGTCTTTCAGATCACCAACGATGATGGCTTTGTGACCTTCAGTGTTACATGCCTCAGCACAGGCGGTGGTACCTTCCCCTGCATCCAGCTTGTGGACACATAAGGTGCAGGACTCAACCGTACCCTTACCGCGCGGAGCGTATGCACGCTGATCTTCCAATGCCTCATGAACAAAGGAACGGGCCTTGTAGGGACAAGCCATCATGCAGTAACGGCAACCGATGCAGATGTGCTTGTCGACCAGTACGATGCCGTCAGCACGCTTCATCGAGGCGCCGGTGGGGCAGACGTCGACGCAGGGTGGCTTTTCGCAATGCTGACACATCATGGGCAGGGATTGCACATGGCCAGTTGCAGTGTTGCGCAACTCGACCTTGCGGATCCACTGGGCCTTTTGCTTGGCATTGGAGAGCTGCTCGTCGCTGCTGCCTTCTCCCCAGCCGTTTTCCTTTTCACAGCCGCTAACGCAGGCATCACAGCCTTTAGCGCATTTGTTGGTGTCGATCAGCATACCCCAGCGAACCTTATCGCTGGCAGGCTGATCTGCCGGGCGAGCATGGGCCACACCATATAGCATGACACCGGGAGCCAGAGTAACGCCGGCAGCAATTTTGGCACTATTGTTTAAAAATTCACGACGTGCCTGATCCGTATGCTTGGAATCGCTCATTGGATAGCACCTGTGTTGTTCTGATTCTCAGCAAAATTATTCAGCAGCGTAGACGAGTCAGGCTGATGAACATCCTTCATGGTCTGCATCCCTGGGGTAACCAGCGGGTGGAACATGGCTGACTTTTCCGGACGGGTGGCATGACACTCGAAGCAGTCGATTTTGACACCGGCGTAGACATGGCATGTCTTGCAGAAGTGCTCACCTTCTGTGCGTGTGGCCTGGGCCTCTTCCTTGGGCGGAACATGGCACTCCAGACACTCCTTGAGGCTGTACTGTTTCGTGCGAATTCCTTCGCGCAGCGCCTCATCGCGATGCCCCTTGAGATGCTTCATGTGGTTCTTGCGCATCTCAACGGTATCAGCGACGCATTGCTCACCCTTGATGGGCGCGGGGATATTGGGCCCCACGCCCTCCTTGTCTCCGGCAGATGCCGGCGCTGACAGGGTCAGCGCCAACAAAGCCGGTAGTACGCTGAGAAGCTTGGATAGTCGCTTCATGACGTCCCCTTATTCACCCATACCCATATCGATGTACCCGGTCGGGCAGACATCGGCGCAGATGTGGCAACCGATGCACTTGGAGTACTCGGTGTACACGTAACGGCCGGTAGTACGGTCCTTGGCAGGGGTACGCTTAACAGCTTCCTGCGGACAGTACACGACGCAGTTGTCGCACTCGAAGCACATGCCGCAGCTCATGCAACGCTTGGCTTCGGCGATGACCTCTTCTTCGGTCAGCGGAACCAGGCGCTCCTGGAAGTTGCCGATCACGTCATCAGCGGTAACGGCAATGTGCTTGCGCTTGTTACGCGCCTCTTCCTTGAAATGGCCGAGGAACAGCTCGTCAGCAGAGATGATCTCGCTGTGAGAGCGGTCTTCGTAGTTGTGAACAGCATAGTCAGACTCGGAGGTGCCACGCAGACCCAGATCGATATCCTTAGCAAAGCCTTCTTCCTTGATGATCTCTTCCTTAGTCCGGGTATGGAACTCGGAAGGGGTATGCTCGGTTTCACGCAGCTTGTTCAGCAGGTTCCAGTGGTGCACGTCAACCTTCGGACGGGACTTCAGCTCCTCGTTCTTCAGGTAGTGATCGATGCTGTCAGCGGCGATGGAGGCTTGGCCGATCGCGGTGGTCAGCAGGTGCGGGCGCACGATGTCACCAATCGCGAAGTAACCCGGCTTGCCGGGAACCTGGAAATTCTTGTCGGCATCGATGAGGTTACGGTCGTTGGCGAAACCTTCCATACCAGCCCAGTCACCGGTCTGACCGATAGCGGCAACAATGAGCTCAGCCTCGATAACGAACTCGGAACCTTCAATCGGAGTTGAGCCGTCTGCCTCCAGACGCTGGACCTTCAGACCGGTGGCACGGCCATCAGCACCTTTGACAACCTCAACCGGGGTGAGTTGGCCAATGATCTCGACACCTTCGCTGGTCGCATCTTCGATTTCGTGCTGAGCAGCTGGCATCTTTTCAATCGGCGAACGAGAAATCAGGGTAACGTCCGCACCTTCGCGCACAGCGGTGGAAGCAACGTCATGTGCAGTTTGGTTGATGATGATGTGCTCCGGACGGTCCTTCTCGTTTTCCACCGTGATGTGGCCAAGACGACGGGCAACGGAGGCGACGTCGATGGAGGTGTCACCACCACCGATGACCACGATCTTGCCGGTAACGTGCTTCAGGCGACCTTCGTTGAAGGCTGCGAGGAAGGCAACGCCGGTGATGCAGTTCATAGCGTCGGCACCCGGAATGGGCAGTGCGCGGCCGGACCAGGCACCGATGGCGAAGACGATCGCATCGTAATCCTTCTCCAGCTGCTCCATGGAGACATCAGCACCGACCTTGGTCTTGGTGCGCACTTCGACGCCCATGTCGGTAATACGCTTGATTTCACCGTCGAGGATGTCGCGCGGCATACGGTAGCCGGGGATGCCGTAACGCATCATGCCGCCGAGCTCTTCCTGGGACTCGAACAGGGTTACAGCATGGCCCTTGCGACGCAGCTGGTAAGCAGCGGCCATACCGCCGGGACCACCACCGATGATGGCAACCTTCTTGCCGGTATCAGCGCCTGGCTCGAAGGTGAACTTGTTGGCCAGAGCCTGGTCACCGATGTACTGCTCAACGGAGTTGATGCCAACGTGGTCTTCGACCATGTTGCGGTTACATCCATCTTCACACGGAGCAGGGCAGACACGGCCCATGACGGACGGGAAGGGGTTGGAATCGGTGGCGCGACGGAAGGCATACTCCTGCATGCTCATGTCTCCGGTCGGCTTTTCAATACCGCGCACGATGTCCAGCCAGCCGCGGATGTCGTGACCGGAAGGGCAGCTTCCCTGGCAGGGAGGAGTACGGTGCACGTAGGTCGGGCACTTGTGGGACCAGCCGGCCTGGAAGATAGAGTCGGTCCAGCTACCCCACTGGCTATCGCCGTCCTCAAACTTTCGGAATGTATGCGCTTTCTTCATATCGTCGCTAGAAGTTGCCATTTTTCAGTCTCCTATGCCAGTAATCTTTAAGTTATTGGTGGGGCACTGCTTAAAGCCGCCAACCGTGTATGTTCGGTTAATCCTTATTCCTGCTCGGCAGCTTCAGGTTCTTCTTGAGCCTGAAGCGCTTTTTCCTGGTTAGAACCGGTCATTACCAGTGCCTCACCGACCAGCTGATGGGTACTTACCAGCATGTGCATCGGGAAGTTGTAGTAGGGAAGTACTTTGGCGAACTGTGCCTTACAGATAGCGCAGATCGCTGCCAGTGTGTTTACGCCGTTGTTATCGGCGACATCCTTGAGAGCCTCCATCCGAGGCAGGGCGCCTTTAACACGGATCTCCATCAGGTCGTCGGTCAGCAGACCACCACCACCGCCACAGCAGTAGGTTTGTTCCTTGATGGTTGACGGATCCATATCAACGTAATTGTTGCAGCATGCCTTGATCACCTCACGCGGGATCTCGAACTGGCCGCCAGGCATGGTACCCATACGGCTGGCACGAGCCACGTTGCACGAGTCGTGGAAGGTGACTGTGCGGTGGTCGTTAGCAGACTTGTCGAATTTGAGCTTACCCTTCTGGATAAGGTCATGGGTAAATTCGCAGATATGCATCGGCTGCGGAACGTTCGGATCCAGCTGCTTTTGCAGTTTCAGTGCGTATTCATCACTCGGATCCGCACCGGCGCCAACACCGGTCAGGGTGTTCCAGAAGGAGTAGGCGACACGCCAGGCGTGGCCGCACTCACCAACAACGATACGCTTGACGCCAAGCTCCAGAGCAGCATCACGGATACGCTCGGCTACCTTCTTCATGTTGCTGTATGAGCCGATGAACATGGAGAAGTTAGCGGCCTCGGCAGCGTGGGAGCTGAGGGTCCAGCTCACGCCGGCCTCGTGGAATACCTTGGCGTAGCCCATCAGACCGTCGATGTGAGGCTCGGCGAAGAAGTCGGCAGACGGGGTGATGAGAAGAATGTCGGCGCCTTTGACATCCAGCGGGATCTGAACCGGCAGGCCGGTGTCTTCCTGGATCTCTTCGGCGAACTCTTCCAGGGTCGCTTCCAGCGCAGGGCCGGGCAGGCCGAGGTTGTTACCGATGGTCTGGACCTTGCCCAGAATCTCGTTGCAGTATTTCTGGCCGTGACCAACAGAGTCCATGATCTCACGGGCAGCCATGGAGATCTCGGCGGTGTCGATGCCATAGGGGCAGAACACGGAACACCGACGGCACTGAGAGCACTGGTGGAAGTAGCTGTACCACTCGTCCAGCACCTCGCGGGTCATGTCACGAGCACCAACCAGCTTGGGGAAGTACTTGCCGGCGAAGGTGAAGTAACGGCGGTAGACGCTACGCAGCAGGTCCTGACGGGCTACCGGCATGTTTTTCGGATCATTGGTGCCCTGGAAGTAGTGGCATTTGTCGGTACAGGAGCCGCACTTGACGCAGCTGTCCAGATAGACGCGCAGACCACGATACTTGCTCAGGAGGTCGCCCATCTTTTCGACGGCTTTTTCTTCCCAGTTATCGACCAGCTCTCCAGGGAAACCCAGTTGCTCCTGGTGGTTCGGCTTGGCGATAAAGGGGCTCAGATGCGCAGTGGCATCGGGCACTAGCTTGTTGGGAACAGCAGGGTATTCCCTGAATTTTGGTGTCTCAAAATCGGCCACGCGATTACCCTCAGTCTTTGTCCTAATTCGCCTTAATTATTTATCGAGTTCAGCAGCCCAGGATGCCAGGTGACGCTTCTCACGCGGATTGTCGACCTGGTTACGGCTTGGGCTGAAGAAAACGCCTGGTGCATGCAGCAGCTTGCTGATCGGGAAGATGATCATCAGCACAGCTACCAGAAGCAGGTGTACCAGCAGCAGCGGATCACCGGGCAGGGCCAGGGCATCGAAGTTGAAGCTCATCCAGTTCTCAAAAAAGACTTTCACAGCAACGATGTCAGTGTGCTTGACGAACTTCATCATCAGACCACTGACACCAATACCAACCAGCAGTGCAAGAATCAGGTGATCGGACGGGTTGGTGATGTAACGGATGCGCTCGACGAAGATACGGCGAGCCCAAAGCCCCAGAAGACCGCCAACCATAGCCAGACCACCATAAATACCAAAGGGCTGGAGGAAGGTCAGAATCGGACCGACTTCAACAAAATAGCGGGCATGACGAATCAGAACCAGCGCCAGTCCGATATGAAACATGTAACCGAAGATCCAGAGCCATTTGTTGCCCTTGAACAGGCTTTCGAAAAAAGCAACTTCGCGGAACATGCGAAACACCACGCCGCCACGGGTCGTTGGAGCGGGTGTAGTAGGAATCTTGAGCGGTGCAGGCGTGGTCCAGTATTGGCGAATCTTTAACGCAAGACCGGCAACCAGCAGCACAGTCGCAACATAAAACAGGAGTGCATACAGCACTGACATTTATCGACCCTCCGAGCTACGGAATATATTCAAGAAGGGGGGAGCAGGACTCCCCCCAACACAACGGCTTAGATACAGCCGGTCGGCTTGGGCAGACCAGCGATCTTACAAGCCTGCTTAGCAGGACCGTAGGGGAACAGCTCGTACAGGTACTTGCTGTTGCCCTTCTCTGGCCCAAGCTTCTTGCCGATAGCTTTGGTCAGGACGCGGACAGCAGGAGCGATCTGATACTCGTCGTAGTACTCACGCAGGAAGTCGATAACTTCCCAGTGTGCGTCGGTCATTTCGACGTTCTCGGTCTTGGCCAGCTCTGCACCAACTTCTTTGTCCCACTGGCTCAGATCAACCAGGTAACCTTCCTCATCAACTTCCAGCTCGCGGCCGGAAACATTCATAGTAGCCATATCAATATCTCCTCGTAGAGTTTTACAAACGGCTAATTACAACCAAGCCTGAACCTTGTCGTTTTCACAAGCAAGGTCAACAAAGCCGGCATAATCAATCACCTTCACGCCGTCCAGAACTTTGTCGGCAATGCCACGGGCCTTCAGATCAGGACCCAGGGCATACAAGGTGAACTTACCCATAGCGTCTTTCACTTTCTCTGCAACAGCAGAGCCGTTCAGTGCGCCATATACACCATCTTCGATCAACAGAATTGCACTGCCTTCTGCGGCGTGTGCCAAGCAGGCCTCAAGGCTGTTCTTCTCGAAGGGTGATTTGTTTACGGTATGCAACATCTCTTAATCCCTCCGTTAGAAGCTCAGAAGAACATCCTGCTCTTCCATCAGAGCAGTGATCTCGGCAGCGGTCTTGACTTCAACATCGACAATCAGGTCGTCTTCGGTCAGACCACGCTGTTCCAGAGATTCCTTGGCAACGTACAGTTTTTCAACGTCGTACATTTCAAGGGCCTTGTAGGTGTTGGAGAAGTTCTTGGTCTCGATACCGGTGGTGTCCTGACCCTTAACAATCTCGAAAACACCATCGTCCATGAAGACCAGACTTACATCCTGCTCAAAGGCAGCACCGATCAGTACAACCTCGAGGGACTCCAGTGCATAAACGGTTCCGTGCGGAGCCTTGCGGTTCACGTACATGAACTTCTTAATGTCACCGCCCATCATCTCTTCGCTCATCTCAACCTCCCATCAATCGCCGAATACGACCAGACGGTCGGACTGAATACCGCCTTCGATCAACTGACCCAGACCGGAAATACGGAAACCGGGTGCGATGTTGTCGGCGTCTTTACCGTTGCGCTTCGCCTCATCGGCATCTGCGATACCGCGGCGCTGGGCCGCGGCGACGCATACAACCAAGTCGACGTTGTGCTTCTCGGCAAGCTCACTCCAGCGATTGACAACGTTGCGGTCATCCTGCGGAGGAGTGGTCAGACGGGTCGCGTTGTTCACACCGTCGTGGTAGAAGAAAACACGAAAGATCTCGTGTCCCTTCTCCAGAGCGGCCTTGGCGAACTGGTACGCGCTGTCTGAAGCCTGATGAGTGTAAGGACCTTCGCTAACCTGAATTGTAAACTTCATGTCTCTTATCCTTTCCCTTTAATTAGAAGCGGATGTGAGCAGAAGCGTTCAGGTTCACAC
>JBFEWO010000029.1:0-23194 GCA_041546305.1 Thiohalomonadaceae bacterium
GACGACCCGCAGAGAATGAAAGCGGCACTCGATTATGCCGAGGAAGAACTCATCAGCCATCGTACACGCAACCAGGCATTTCGCCTGGAGATCCTGACCAATGATGGTGGTGTCGAGCTGCTGCGAAGTGATACCTCACCCTACCCCGAGCGTATCGCGGCTTTGCTGAAAGAACACGACAACCTTACCTTCATTGCCTGCGCCAATGCTCTGCTCAAACTTCAAGAGCGCGGTATCAAGGTAGAGCTGCTGCCTAATGTCCAGAGCCACCATACCGCCATCGACACGATTGTCGACCGGCTTGAAAGCGGCTGGCATTACCTCAAGGTGTAATGGAATACGGAACAATCACCAAGTGAGATGGATTAATGACCCACACTCTTCCCGCACGATCCAGCGCTTTTCGGTAGATAAAAAAAGCCCCGCTTCCGCGGGGCTTTTTTGTGCGACTCAGAGGTCGGGCTTACATCATGCCCATACCACCCATGCCGCCCATGTCACCGCCCATGCCGCCGCCAGCAGGCTCGGCCTTCGGCAGTTCGGCAACCATCGCTTCGGTGGTGATCATCAGACCGGCCACGGAGGCAGCGTTCTGTAGGGCAGAACGGGTCACCTTGGTCGGGTCGAGGATACCCATCTCGATCATGTCACCGTACTCGCCGGTAGCGGCGTTGTAGCCGTAGTTGCCTTCTCCACCCTTGACGTTGTTCAGCACCACGGAGGCCTCATCGCCGGCGTTGGTGACGATCTGGCGCAGCGGCTCTTCCATCGCGCGGCGGGCGATGGCGATACCGATGTCCTGGTCGTGATTGGCGCCGGTGAGGTTCTCGAGGGCGTTCAATGCACGGACGAGGGCGGTACCGCCGCCGGGCACCACACCTTCTTCCACTGCGGCGCGGGTGGCGTGCAGGGCGTCATCGATACGGTCCTTCTTCTCCTTCATTTCCACTTCGGTGGCAGCACCTACCTTGATCACTGCAACACCGCCGGCCAGCTTGGCCACGCGCTCCTGCAGCTTCTCACGGTCGTAATCGGAGGAGGTCTCTTCGATCTGGGCACGGATCTGGGCTACGCGGGCCTCGATGTCGGCCTTGGCGCCGGCGCCGTCAACGATCACGGTATTCTCCTTGGAGACCACGATGCGCTTGGCGGTACCCAGGTCGTTGATGGAGGCCTTCTCCAGGGACAGGCCGACCTCTTCGGAGATCACCTGGCCGCCGGTAAGAATCGCCATGTCCTGCAGCATCGCCTTGCGACGATCGCCAAAGCCCGGGGCCTTGACCGCAGCGACCTTGACGATGCCGCGGATGGAGTTGACCACCAGAGTGGCCAGGGCCTCGCCCTCGACGTCCTCGGCAACGATCAGCAGCGGCTTGCCGGACTTGGCCACACCCTCTAGCACCGGCAACAGTTCACGGATGTTGGAGATCTTCTTGTCGTACAGCAGGATGTAGGGGTCGTCCAGTTCGGCGGCCATCTTCTCCTGGTTGTTGACGAAGTAGGGGGAGAGGTAGCCGCGATCGAACTGCATACCCTCGACCACGTCCAGCTCGTCGTACAGCGAGGAGCCTTCCTCGACGGTGATGACGCCGTCCTTGCCGACCTTGTCCATGGCATCGGCGATGATCTTGCCGATGGCCTCGTCAGAGTTGGCGGAAATGGTACCGACCTGGGCAATGGCCTTGTTGTCGGTGCAGGGCTTGGAGAGCTTCTTCAGTTCCTCGACCGCGGCAATGACCGCCTTGTCGATACCGCGCTTCAGATCCATCGGATTCATACCGGCGGTGACCGCCTTCATGCCCTCGCGCAGGATCGCCTGTGCCAGTACGGTAGCAGTGGTGGTACCGTCACCGGCCACGTCGGAGGTCTGGGAAGAGACTTCCTTGACCATCTGGGCACCCATGTTCTCGAACTTGTTCTCCAGCTCGATCTCCTTGGCGACGGAGACGCCGTCCTTGGTGATAGTGGGCGCGCCGAAGGACTTCTCCAGCACCACGTTACGCCCCTTGGGACCGAGGGTAACCTTGACGGCGTTGGCCAGGGTATTAACACCCTTGACCATCAACTGGCGGGCGTCATCGGAAAACTTGACTTCTTTTGCACTCATCGTGAACTTCCTCTTAACTCTTTGATCTTTGTCGGATTATGGCGGTAATTAGCCTTCGATAACGCCCATGATGTCTTCTTCACGCATCATCAGCAGCTCTTCGCCATCCACCTTCACGGCGGTACCGGCGTACTGGCCAAACATCACCTTGTCACCAACTTTCACATCCATCGGACGGACCTCACCGTTTTCCAGGATGCGCCCCTTGCCCACGGCAAGCACTTCACCCTGATTGGGTTTTTCGGCGGCAGAACCGGGCAGAACAATACCACCAGCGCTGGTAGTCTCTTCTTCCATGCGACGGACAAGCACACGGTCATGCAACGGACGAATGTTCATTCTTTTCTCCTTCAGAAAAAGCAAAGATATTAACGACATCGTGCCGCCCCATAAGCAGCCTGCCGAAGAGGGAACTCATCCGCAGCTTCGAGCAGAACCGTCTGGGTGGCGGCGTGCCGCTTGGGGAATGGTATCGACTGTTAGCACTCCCCTCACGTGAGTGCTAATAATAATTGCGAATTATGAATAGTCAAGAGAGAGGGAATAAGGCGAGCCACTTTACTCCTCATCTTCGCGACGATAATCACCTTCCAGCGTGCGGGGACCACGACTGGCCTCCGACTCCCGCTGGGCAGGGCGATGCCGCATGCCACTGACGATACCTTGCTCGATTACCGTCAGGATCAGGCGCCGACGCACTGCCGGGATCAAACCGAGAAAACCGAGCGTATCGGTGAAGAATCCAGGAGTGAGCAGCAATGCACCACTAATGATCAGTACTATTCCCTCGAGCATTTCTGTCGTCGGCAGTTCCCCCCGAGCCAGAGCGCTTTGGGCCCTGCCGAGGGTATAGAGCCCCTGAGCGCGCAGCAGCAATACCCCGAGGGCCGCTGTGAACACCACCAGAAAGACGGTCGGTAGAGCTCCAATGATTCCCCCTACCTGGATCAATAAATAGATCTCCAACAGGGGAATGAGGATAAAAAGGATAAAAAGTAATCGAAACAAGGTAATCGCCAATATAAAGGTTCAGTTTAATGAAGAATTAAGATAGATCTGTAGTATAACGTCCCCAGGCCGGAGGAGATAACCGGCCCCCAAAAACCCACTCAACCAAATGAGAGACTCTCAGGAGAGTTCGGAGCCTTATGCCATATCGCCTGGCCATAACGACATGCCCCAATCCGGAGACCGCCAACACCATCGCCCGTGTTCTGGTCCAGGAGAGGCTAGCGGCCTGCGTCAATATTCTGCCTGGCGCAACTTCAGTCTATGAGTGGCAAGGCAGGCTCGAATCAGAGCAGGAGTTGGTGATGCTGATCAAGAGCCGCAGCGATAAGCTCAACGCCCTGGAGGCACGCCTGCTCGAACTACATCCCTATGAACTCCCGGAGCTCATCGTTGTCCCTCTAGTTGGGGGACTGGCTCCTTATCTGTCCTGGATCGAGACGCAACTGGATAAGAAAAAATGAAAAAACTCATTACCTCCCTGCTGTTTTTGTTCCTTTCCTTCAACGCCTTTGCCCAGGAGGAGGAACTGCTGGAGCCGGACAAGGCTTTTGCCCTGACTGTCACCGCACTGGATGCCGATACCATTGAGGCACGCTGGGAGATTGCACCGGGATACTACCTGTACCGCGGCAAGTTCAAATTCAGTAGTGACACTCCCGGCATCACCTTGGGTGAGCCGAATTATCCGGCCGGCAAAATCAAGCACGATGAGTTTTTCGGCGAGGTCGAAACATACCGTAACACGGTTGCCATCACCATTCCCGTCAAGCGTTCCACAGGCGCGCCTGACAGCATCACCGTTACTGCCCAATCCCAGGGTTGTGCCGATATCGGCGTCTGCTATCCCCCGCAACGCCAGACGCGTGAGGTGACTCTCCACACAGTGGCCGGGCCTGCGTCCAGCCCAATCTCTGCCCTGTCGGACCTTGGAAGCAGCCTGTTGCAGGACAGCAGCACTGGCGAGGTGCTCGAGCCCGATCAAGCCTTTCGTTTCGATGCCATCGTCGAAGATGGCAACACCATCCTGGCACGCTGGGATATTACCCCTGGCCACTATCTGTATAAGGACAAATTCCGTTTCACCCTGGAGCAGGCCGAAGGTGTCAGCCTCGGTCAGGCTCAACTTCCCAAGGGAGAGGAAAAGGACGATGAGTTCTTCGGTCGCATCGAGGTCTATCACGATCCGATCGAGGTCCGTCTACCGCTGTTGCGTGAAAACCTGAAGCCGACCGAGGTCACCCTGCAGGTCAATTATCAGGGCTGCGCAGAGATTGGCATTTGTTACCCGCCGCAGAAAAAAACCATCATCCTGGCACTGCCCGCCGGCAGTGCCGGAACGGCCGCAGCGGCCGCCACAGTTGACACCGCTGCGCCTTCGGCGCCCCCGCTCTCAGAACAGGATCGCTTGGCCGCCGCGTTGGCAGGTGGTAATACCGCCTGGACCATTTTGCTGTTTTTTGCAGCAGGCCTGCTGCTGGCACTCACCCCTTGTGTCTTCCCGATGATTCCCATCCTCTCGAGCATCATCGTCGGTCAGGGTGAACAGATCACCACGCGCAAGGCCTTCGTCCTATCAGTGACCTATGTGCTGGCCATGGCTGCCACCTATACCGTCGCCGGGGTTATTGCGGGTCTGTTCGGCGCCAATCTCCAGGCGGCATTCCAGAACCCGTGGATCCTCGCCAGCTTTGCTGCCGTTTTTGTGGCGCTCTCCTTCTCCATGTTCGGCTTCTATGAACTGCAGCTGCCCTCAGCGCTGCAGAGCAAACTGACTGAGGTGAGCAACAAACAGCAGGGCGGCACCCTTACCGGCGTCGCCATCATGGGCCTGCTCTCGGCACTCATCGTGGGGCCCTGCGTCGCTCCGCCGCTGATGGGAGCCCTGATCTACATTGGCCAGACCGGCGATCCCTGGCTGGGCGGTGCGGCCCTGTTCGCCCTCTCTCTCGGTATGGGCGCACCACTGGTCGCCATCGGCACCGCCGGAGGAAAGTTCCTGCCACGCGCCGGCAGCTGGATGGATGCGGTCAAGGCTGTATTCGGGGTCTTGCTCCTCGGTGTGGCCATTTGGATGCTCGAGCGCATCCTACCGGCCGCCATCACCCTGTTGCTCTGGGCACTGCTACTTATCATCTCCGCCGTCTACATGGGTGCACTGGAGGGCATCAATGCAGGGGCCTCAGGCTGGCGCAAACTATGGAAAGGTATCGGTCTTGTGCTCTTGCTGCAGGGGGCACTGATGTTGACCGGTTTGGCCGCAGGTAACACCGACCCGCTCCAGCCGCTTAAGGGGATCGGTTTTAGCGGCGGTGCTGTGCAACAACAGCATCTCAGCTTCAAGACGATCAAGACCGTCGAGGAGCTGGAACGCGAGGTTGCGGCGGCGAGCGCCGCCGGAAGACCGGTAATGCTCGATTTCTATGCCGACTGGTGTATCTCCTGCAAGGAATTTGAGAAGTACACCTTCTCCGATCCACAGGTCATCAGTGCGCTGGGCAATGCGGTGACCCTACAGGCCGATGTCACCGCCAATGATGAGCACGACCAAGCCCTACTAAAGCAGTTCAAGCTCATCGGACCGCCGGGAATTATCTTCTATAATGTCTCCGGTAACGAGCTCACCGCTCATCAGGTTGTTGGCTTCATGCCTGCCGAGGAGTTTGCCGCTCACGTGCGACGAGCGCTCCAGCGCTGATCCACCTTTTTCTGCCCTGATCGGTACATGCCGGTCAGGAGCAGCGCCCATTCGGTTTCTTCTCTGGAGGCCACAACTCCCCTTTGTGACCAACTTCACATCACGAACGGAGGGAAACTTGCGATTATCTGCATTGAACTCGCAGGTAATTGGCTTTTCTGGACATTTGCATTGCCTTGGTGCAAAATGTCGCTCCTCTTACCGGCCAATGCTTCATAAAAAATAATGAATAGGCCGGGATCTGCTGCGAATTCATGCTATTTTCATAAAAGCTGCCACAATTTAAGTAGGACAGGAATACGACATGGCCAAACTGTTGGTGCTTAACGGCCCAAACCTTAACCTGCTGGGCACCCGCGAACCGGGGCACTATGGTACCGATACCCTGGCCAGTATCGTCGCACACCTGATCCAACGAGCAGAAGCTGCTGGGCATCAGCTTGATAGCTTCCAGAGCAATGCCGAGCACGAATTGGTGGAGCGGGTCCACCAGGCCCGGGAACAAGGCATCGACGGGATCATCCTTAATCCAGCGGCTTTCACCCACACCAGCATTGCACTGCGTGATGCGCTTGCCGGAGTGAGCATCCCGTTTATCGAGGTCCACCTGTCGAATGTGCACGCTCGAGAAGCGTTCCGTCGACACTCCTATTTCTCAGACATCGCCAGTGGCGTGATCAGCGGCCTCGGGGCCAAGGGTTACGAACTGGCACTGGCGGCGCTAATTGATCGCCTCTCCGAATAACACACCATAACAACAGGTCTTAAGCACAATGGATATTCGCAAGGTAAAGAAACTTATCGAATTGCTGGAAGAATCCGGGATCGCAGAAATCGAGATCCACGAAGGCGAGGAGTCCGTCCGCATCAGCCGCGCCAGCCAGGCCGCGACCCCTGTCTATGCGGCTCCGGCTCCGGTGGCCGCCCCGGCCGCTCCAGCAGCCGCTGCCGCTCCTGCCGCAGCTGAAGAGAGTGCTGGCGCTCTGCCCAGCGGCCATCAGGTCACCTCACCCATCGTAGGCACTTTCTACCGCTCACCCTCCCCCACCGCCAAGGTATTCGTGGAGGTTGGGCACAGCGTCAATGTCGGTGACACCCTGTGCATTATCGAAGCGATGAAGATCATGAACCAGATCGAGGCCGACAAGGCTGGCGTGATCAAGGCCATTCTGGCGGAAAACGGCGAGCCGGTTGAATACGGCCAGCCGCTCTTCATCATCGAGTGATGTCACTCCGGACAACAAGCTGAAATCCTATGTTTGACAAGATAGTTATTGCCAACCGGGGTGAAATCGCCCTGCGTATCCTCCGCGCCTGCCGCGAGCTAGGGATTAAGACAGTGGCGGTGCACTCCGTTGCTGACCGCGATCTCAAGCACGTGCGCCTCGCCGACGAATCAGTGTGCATTGGCCCGGCCTCTTCCATCGAAAGCTATCTCAATGTTCCGGCATTGATCAGTGCGGCAGAGGTCACCGATGCGGTGGCGATCCACCCCGGCTACGGCTTTCTCTCGGAAAACGCCGATTTTGCCGAGCGTGTGGAAGAAAGCGGTTTCGTCTTTATCGGACCCAAGCCCGAGACCATCCGCCTGATGGGTGACAAGGTCTGCGCCATTGAAGCGATGAAAAAGGCCGGTGTGCCGACGGTGCCTGGCTCCGACGGTCCGCTCGGTGAAGACCCCGACACCAATCTGCGCATCGCCCGCGACATCGGTTATCCGGTGATCATCAAGGCGGCCGGTGGGGGCGGTGGACGCGGCATGCGCGTGGTGCACAGCGAGGCCCACCTGCTCAACGCCATCTCCCTGACCAAGAGTGAGGCCGGTTCGGCCTTCGGTAACGACATGGTCTATATGGAGAAGTTCCTGGAGAATCCCCGCCATGTGGAGATCCAGGTACTGGCCGACACCCATGGCAACGCCATCCATCTGGGCGAGCGCGACTGCTCCATGCAACGCCGCCACCAGAAGGTCATCGAGGAGGCTCCGGCCCCCGGTATCAGCGAGGAGCTGCGCCAGCAGATCGGTCGCCGCTGCGCCCAGGCCTGTGTCGATATCGGCTATCGCGGCGCCGGCACCTTCGAGTTCCTGTATGAAGACGGTGAGTTCTATTTCATTGAAATGAACACCCGTGTGCAGGTCGAACACCCGGTCACCGAGATGATCACCGGTGTCGACATCGTGCGCGAGCAGATCCTGATCGCAGCTGGCGAGAAACTCAGCTACAGTCAGGACGATATCCGTATCAATGGCCATGCCGTCGAGTGCCGAATCAATGCCGAGGATCCGCACAGCTTTATGCCCTCCCCCGGCACCATCAGCCGCGCTCACATGCCCGGTGGTCCAGGGGTGCGGGTCGATTCGCACATCTACAACGGTTACAAGGTCCCGCCCTACTACGATTCAATGATTGGCAAACTCATCACCCACGGTCCAACCCGTGAAATTGCCCTGGCGCGCATGCGCACCGCGCTCAATGAGACCATCATCGAAGGTATCAAGACCAACATCCCGCTCCATCAAATGCTGGTCGAGGATGCGGCGTTCCAGGCGGGTGGAACCAATATCCACTACCTGGAGAAGAAGCTCGGGCTTTAATACTGCTCCGCTTTCTGCCATGAAAAGGGCGGCTTAGGCCGCCTTTTTTCAGTTCAAAGTTCAAAGGATTGTGTTCCTGGAACTTTCTTCTTTTGGACTTTGACCTTCCATATTCGATCCTCTGATAAAATCCCCCATCGTTAATCCCAAACCGTAAACCGAGATAATCCATGCCCTGGCTGCAACTGACCTTCTACTCCACCAAGGACCAAGCCGAAACCCTCGCGGATCTCCTCTCCGAGGCAGGCGCTGCGGCCGTGACTATGCAGGATGCGGCGGATCAACCGCTATATGAACCACCACCGGGAGCCACCCCGCTGTGGCAGCTAACCAATGTTGTCGGACTGTTTACCGAGGGAACCGACGGCAGTGCAGTGGTTGAACAGATCAAGGGGCAGTGGCAGGGTGAGTTTCCCGACTACCGCAGCGAGGTGCTCGAGGATCAGGACTGGGAGCGAGCCTGGATGGATGACTTCAAGCCAATGCGCTTTGGCGAGCGGCTGTGGATCGTGCCGAGCTGGCATGAGCCGCCGGTCGGAGATACCGTCAACATCCTGCTCGATCCGGGCCTGGCCTTTGGCACTGGCACCCACCCGACCACCCGGCTTTGCCTGGAGTGGCTCGACGGCCATACGGTCAAGGGCAAGACAGTGATCGATTACGGCTGCGGCTCGGGCATTCTGGCCCTTGCTGCTGCACTGCTCGGGGCCGCATCAGTGATCGGGGTAGACAATGACCCGCAGGCGCTGGTCGCCACCCTGGATAATGCCCAGCGCAATGGTGTCCATATCCATGCTTATCTGCCCAAAGAGGCACCAACTGACCCTGCCGATATTTTGGTGGCCAATATCCTCGCTGGTCCGCTGATTCAACTGGCACCTCGACTTGCCGCACTGGTCAAGGCCGGGGGTGACATTGCTCTATCCGGAATTCTGCCCGAACAGGCAGAGGCGGTCTCCGCCGCCTACAGCGAATGGTTCGCGATGGCTCCTGCAGTGGAAAACGATGGCTGGATTCGGCTCGAAGGCGTTAAAAGGGCATAAATTTCTACGTTTGAATAGGCCAATGATGACTCCCACCATAAGCCTCTGCACTCCTTGGGCTCATGACCGCAAAGCTTGGATATACCATGGAAATAGGCTAATTTGTCCGATTTCAGGCTACCCCCCGCAACAAAGGCCCTAATTCCTGTTTCCTGTATGTATACCCAGTGCCCAGCCTGCAAGACCATTTTTCGTCTGCATCTCGATCAGCTCAATGCGGCGCAGGGACAGGTGCGCTGCAGCCGTTGCCACACGGTGTTCCACGCCCTCGACCATCTGTATCAACCGCCCGGCTCCGAACAAACCAGCGAGGAGTCTGCCCCCGCCCAACAACAGCTGTCCGATACCGAATCGTTGGTCGAGGAGGCAACAAAGACTATCTCCGCGCCAGAGACGGTTGAACCGTTAGCGGAAGCCTTGCCCAAGGAGCAGCCGAAGGTTGCAGAGGCCACAGAACTCCTCGATCAAACTGTCGACGCACAACCTACCCCTGGCTCTGAGCCATCTCGCCCCAAAAATGTCACGAAGCGCACGAGACCTGCCTCCAAAGAGAGAGCATTGTTAGAACAGGAATCCTCCTCACCGGCAGGCAAACAACCTGCTGTTGAGACAATGAAACCTGCAACAGCCATTGCACAGCCCTCTGTCATACCGCCTACCGAGGAGACGCTCCCCCTGTTTGGACCCGAAGACGATATCCTCTCTGGCCGTGATATCGAGCCCGTCCAGCCTACCCCTGTCGAACAAAGTACCAAAGCGTCGGCAAACACTTCGGACACCCCGTCGTCCCCCCTGTTTGAATTCAATGAGCCCGTTGAAGCCCCCCTGTTCGCATCCGACCTCGACACCGGCGAAGTACCTGGCGAAAAGAAAAGCGAAAGTAAAAAGGGCACCCCGGCCACACCGTCTCCTAGTGAAGCTGACCTCTTTGACATGGATGAGTTCTCGGAGCAGGACGACTCCCTGCTTTTTCACTACCTCCCCGAGGAAGGAGCACCCGATGGGCTCGTTCCTGACGAGGGCGATCTCAGGGACGCTAACCAGGCGCTGCCACAAGCGTCGCCACAACAAAAGAAAGTCAACCGGCCCGGTTACACACTGCCTCTGGAGCAGGAGTCTCCCCGCGCCAATTTGAAGGGCACATTGCTCTGGGGCCTCGGGATCGTGCTGCTGCTGGCTGGACTGGGGCTGCAATACCTCTACCTTTACCGTACGGACCTGGCTGCGGAGCCACGTCTGCGCCCACTGCTGGCCCAGATGTGTCAGTTCACCGGCTGTGCGTTGCCTGCACAGCGGGATCTGGCCCGCATTGAGCTGGGCAAGCATCTGGTCCAGGTCCACCCACGTTATACCAATAGCCTCCTCATCACGGCCACCCTCATCAATCGCGCGGACTTTGAGCAACCCTTCCCGGTGGTGGAAGTGGTCATGACCGACCTAGAGCAGAAACAGGTAGCGCGGCGACGGTTCCTCCCCCACGAATATCTCATAGGGAACCACAGCGAACGCATGTTACCTCCGACTACCGAAGTCCCTTTGATGCTGGAAGTACTCGACCCGGGGAAAAACGCCGTCGGTTTCGAGTTCAACTTCTTCTAACAGCTGGAGCGGCAAGAAACAGATATACGACGCTTTATACCGGCGCCGTATCCCGGTATCATTACCGACCCCTGAAACAAAAGCAGTACCCGCAGCATGCGCATTGGACCCTATACCCTACCGAACAACCTGGTTCTGGCCCCGATGGCCGGAGTCACCGATCGCCCCTTTCGCCAGCTGTGCAGAGAGATGGGGGCCGGCATGGCCGTTTCCGAAATGGTCTCTTCCAACTCCCTGTTGTGGGGTAGCGAGAAGACCAAACGCCGCGCCGATCATGCCGGCGAGACGGAACCGCGTTCTGTGCAGATCATGGGCGCTGACCCCAAACTGATGGCAGAAGCGGCACGCTACAACGTCGATAACGGCGCGCAAATCATCGATATCAACATGGGGTGTCCGGCGAAGAAAGTCTGCAACGTACAGGCCGGTTCGGCGCTGCTGCGCGACGAGAAGCTGGTTGGCGCGATCCTTGACGCGGTGGTAGCCGCCGTGCCCGAGGTACCGGTCACCCTCAAGATCCGCACCGGCTGGGACCGTGATAACAAGAACGGTGTTACCATCGGCCGCATCGCCGAAAGTGCTGGCATTCAGGCACTGGCCGTCCATGGTCGTACCCGCGCGGACGCCTACACCGGCGAGGCGGAGTACGAGACCATCGCCGCGATCAAGGCCGCGATCACCATCCCGGTGATCGCCAATGGCGATATCACCAGCCCGGAAAAAGCTCGGCATGTGCTGGAGGTCAGCGGTGCCGATGCGGTCATGATTGGCCGCGCTGCCCAGGGTCGCCCCTGGATCTTCCGAGAGATCGGCCACTATTTGCTGACCGGTGAAAAACTCCCGGAACCAGAGCTTGAGGAAGTGCGTGACATCCTGCTTGGCCATCTACACAACCTTTATGAGTTTTATGGCGAATACACCGGCGTGCGCATGGCACGCAAACACATTTCCTGGTACAGCAAGGGGCAACGCCATGGTGGCGCTTTCCGCCAGGCCGTGACCCGTGTCGAAGGCGCTGAGGAACAACTGGCCATGGTGCAGACCTTCTTCGAGGAACTAATAAACAACAGGGAGATTGCCGCGTGAAAGACACCTGTCCCAATCCTCTTAACGGGTGCGTGCGCAAGGCACTGGACAAGTATTTTACCGACCTGGATGGATATGCCCCAGGCGAGCTCTATCAGTTGATGTTAGGAGAGGTGGAGCGACCGCTGCTGGAGAAGGTGATGCAGTACACCAAAGGCAACCAAACCCAGGCCTCGCAGCTGCTCGGCATCAACCGCGGCACCCTGCGCAAGAAACTCAAGCAATACGATTTAGACAACTAAGGCATTAACGCAAAGGACGCGAAGACGCAAAAAGCGTAATGCACTTCGGTACGGGCAGTCAAAACAGGGCCCGGTTGAGAGACACGTTGTGCACTTTGTGTCTTTTCGATCTTTGCGTTGATCGTTTTAATCAATTCAAGGAAACAACATGAACAAGATCCAGCGTGCGTTGATCAGCGTCTCCGACAAGACCGGTATCGTCGACTTTGCCAAAGAGCTTGCAGGCTTTGGCGTGGAGATCCTCTCCACCGGTGGCACCGCCAAACTGCTGGCCGACAACGGCATCGCGGTCATCGAGGTCTCCGACTACACCGGTTTCCCGGAGATGATGGATGGTCGGGTCAAGACCCTGCACCCTAAGATCCACGGCGGCATTCTCGGTCGTCGCGGCACCGATGATGCGGTAATGGCCGAGCATGGTATCGGCGGCATCGATATGGTGGTGGTCAACCTCTACCCCTTCGAGCAGACTGTGGCCAAGCCCGACTGCACTCTGGAGGATGCCATCGAGAACATCGACATCGGCGGCCCGACCATGATCCGCGCCGCCGCCAAGAACCACAAGGATGTCACCATCGTGGTCGATGCGGCCGACTACGGCCGGGTGCTCGAGGAGATGAAGGCCAACAATGGTGCTACCACCTACAAGACCCGATTCGATCTGATGGTGAAAACCTACGAGCACACCGCCCGCTACGATGGCATGATCGCCAATCACTTTGGCAAGCTGGTTGCTGACGAAGAAAAGAGCGATTTTCCCCGCACCTTCAACCTGCAGGTCAAGCAAGTGCAAACCATGCGCTATGGCGAGAACCCGCACCAAAAGGCCGCTTTCTTCGTCGAACACAATGCGCCGGCCGGCGCTATCTCCAGCGCACGTCAACTGCAGGGCAAGGAGCTCTCCTACAACAACATCGCCGACACCGATGCGGCGCTGGAGTGCGTGAAGCAGTTCAACGAGGGCCCCGCCTGCGTCATCGTCAAGCATGCCAACCCCTGTGGCGTAGCCATCGGTACCTCGTTGCTGGAGGCCTACGACCGCGCCTACGCTACCGACCCGGAATCCGCCTTCGGCGGCATCATCGCCTTCAACCAGGAGCTCGATGGTGCAACCGCCAAGGCTATAGTCGAGCGCCAGTTTGTCGAGGTGATCATCGCACCGAAGGTTTCGCAGGCAGCCATCGAGGTGGTGAGCGCCAAGCAGAACGTGCGCTTGCTCGAGTGCGGCGCCTGGGGTGAGGCAGGCGAGACCCTGGATTTCAAACGGGTCAATGGCGGCCTGCTGGTGCAGTCCTCCGACCTGCTGCTCTATAACGACCTCAAGGTGGTCACCAAGTGCCAGCCCAGCGAGCAGGAGATGGCGGACCTCATCTTTGCCTGGCGCGTGGCCAAGTTCGTCAAGTCCAACGCCATCGTCTACGGCAAGGGCAACATGACCATCGGTGTCGGCGCCGGACAGATGAGCCGGGTGAACTCCGCGCGCATCGCCGGCATCAAGGCCGAGCACGCCGGGCTCGAAGTCAAGGGCTCAGTGATGGCCAGTGATGCCTTCTTCCCCTTCCGTGATGGCATCGACAACGCTGCCGAGGCGGGTATTGCCGCTGTAATTCAGCCCGGCGGTTCGATGCGCGACGAAGAGGTGATCGCCGCTGCCGACGAGCACGGTATGGCAATGGTGTTCACCGGCATGCGTCATTTCCGCCACTAACCACAGAACCCGCAAAAAAAGGCCGCATCATGCGGCCTTTTTTCGTTATATCACCTGCAGCTTCTAGGTGATCCAGCCGCCCCTTCCTTAACGATACGGTAGTGATCCAGTACCTCGCCCTTTGACGTAATAAAACGCCCCTCCAGGGCATTGCTATCGATATCCAGCAGCAGAGAGCCTAATTCAGACCTGGCTACCGCCATCGCCGGATGGTTCAGTGGACCGTTGTCCGCATAGGCCGAGGAGCCGACCACGTTGTAGACGGTTCCGGCATGCGGCGTCAGGCCAACCGGCTTCCGGTAGGGGGGCTCGCCCCCCATCCCCTTGTCGACGAACATCGACGTTTTCAGGCTGTCGGAAAAACCGTAATGGCAATCGAGCAGATAGGAGCGCTCATAAACGTGGCTATGGCCGGAGAGCACCAGATCCGCCCCTCCCGCTTCCAGCACGGGTAGCACATGCTCGCGCATCTCGATCATATAGCCTCTGCTGTCACCTGGATTATCCGAATCATGGGACCCTTTGCTGTAGGGCGCATGGTGGAACACGGTGACGATCCAGGACTGGCGAGTTAACGCCAAGTCCTTTTTCAACCAAGTCACCATCGCCCCATCAGGCGAGCGATCCGTGGCGTGGGAATCGAGGAAGATAAAATGGACCGGCCCATAATCGAAAGAGAAGAAGTGCTCACTGCCTGAAGCAACCCCGCCCAACTCCCCTTGCTGTGGGAAGGTGAAGATATTGTAGAAAGCCCAGCGACGGGCATCGTGATTGCCATGGGACGGCCAATAGGGGACATTGCGCAGCAGTTCGGCATAGGGCGCAAACAGGTGCTGCTGAAACTCACGATTGCGGCCGAATCTGTAGGCGTTATCACCGGTGGTGAACCACAGGTCAAGCGCTGGCAGCCCTGGGCGGGGATGTTTGGCGATCCAGGCAAGCACCGCATCCCTTCCCGCCAGGGTGGTTGGCAAGGCCCGTCCCGGGTCCCCCTGTACCATGATACGCACCGGTCGTGCCGTCCCTGGCTCCGGCGCGGTCCGGAACCAGTAGTCCGCGCCGCCGTACTGCTGTTCACTGCTGGAGCCAACACTGTACCAGTAACGGGTATCCGGCTTCAGGCCCGTGAGCCTGACCTCATGCTCCTTGGTTTGTCCCTGCTCTTTCTCCTGCCGGTCCAGAACCTGTGCACTCGTGCCATACCGAACCACCCCTTGCCCCGTACGATCGCTTTGCCAGCGAATCGTTATGCCGTCATCACTCTGCATCTGCAGGTATGGCGAACGGGCGCCACGATAGGTGGCATCTTCCACATATTGCCAGGCCTGCCAGGCGACAATGGCCAGCAACGCCAGCAGCAGGAACTTCCCAAGACGACCTAGCCACCGCTTTATCTTTGGACCCAACAACTTGATATCCCCTCGATAATGGAACTTCCACGCCACCACCGGCACTAATTGCCCGATGGCCGTGGCAGCAGACAACCTTACCAGTCCTGCGCTGTGTGGTACAATTGCGCGCGAGTCACGGCTCGACCTTTCACTGCCCCGAAAACAGGCACACTCCCGGAAACATGAGTTAGATGAACAGAATTCCGCGGCTGACCCGCTTCCTTACCCTGACCTTGTTGTTTTACGTTGTCGCCTTTTCTGCTGCCCGTCTCGGCTTCTGGCTGCTGCACGACAACCCCAATGATCCACTTGGCTCTGCCGATCTGTTGCAGGCGCTCTATATCGGACTCAAATTTGACCTGCGTCTATCACTGCTCATCATCCTGCCGGTCCTGTTACTCGGCTGGCTCAAACCGTTAAACCCGTTAACCACTACGTTTGGCCGTCGCCTCTGGCTGGCCTACCTGCTACTGGCGACCCTCGGGGTCGTCCTGTTCTATGTCACCGACTTTGGCCACTATGCCTACCTTCACGTGCGTGTCGATTCCACCGTGTTGCGTTTTCTCAGCAATCCGTTGATTTCGCTGGAAATGGTATGGCAAAGCTATCCGGTGATCCCCTGGCTGATTGTCCTGGCACTGCTGCTTACGGGAATCACTTTGGCCTTCCGCCACGTGCTGCGTATCCAGGCAGAAACCAGGCACCAGCCACTGCACGGCTGGCGCAAGGGGCTGATGGTCAGCGCCACCCTGCTCCTGGTGCTGTTCGGTATCTACGGCAAGATCTCCTGGTATCCGCTGCGCTGGAGTGATGCCTTCTTCAGCAACCATGCTTTTGCCTCGACACTGACCTTCAATCCAGTGCTCTACTTCTACGACACCTACAAGAACGGCGGCATGCCTTATGATGAGGAGGCCGTAAAGCAGTACTACCCGCAGATCGCGGACTATCTGGGGGTCGATCACTCCGATCCCGCCGTTCTGAATTTCGCCCGTCAGGTCGCGCCGGCCAATCGGCCCACTAAAGCCTACAATGTGGTGGTGGTGATCCTCGAGTCCTTTGCCGCTTACAAGTCCGGACTCTCCGGCAACCCGCTGCAGCCGACGCCGAACTTCGATGAGGTGGCCAGCAACGGCCTCTACTTCCGTAATTTCTATACTCCCACTACGGGCACGGCAAGGTCCATGTTCTGTGCCATTACCGGCATTCCCGATGTGCAGCTGGGGGACACCTCCTCACGCAACCCGACCATCGTTAACCAGCACGTGATCATGGACGAGTTCGAGGGATACGAGAAGTTCTACTTCCTCGGTGGTAGCGCCAGCTGGCGTAACATCCGGGCCATGCTAGCCAACAATATCCCCGGGCTGCATATCTACGAGGAGGGTAGCTACCAGTCACCGCGCATCGATGTTTGGGGGATCTCCGATCTGGATCTGTTCAAGGAGGCTCACAAGGTCCTGAAGGACCAGAAAAAACCGTTCTTCGCCGTCATTCAGACCTCCGGCAATCATCGCCCCTACACCATTCCCGAGAACAATGAGGGCTTCGAGCTGCGTGATGCGAGCGCCGAAGATCTGGCCAAATACGGCTTCGAATCGGTCGAGGAATTTAACTCCTACCGTTTCATGGACCATAGCATCGGCCACTTCATGCAGCAGGTGAAAGATGCCGGGTATTTCGATAACACCGTCTTTGCGTTTTTCGGGGATCACGGTATCTCCGGCAATGCCGGTGTGCATACCCACAAGGGGGACACCCAGCTGGGGCTGGGCTCAAATCGGGTCCCGTTTGTCATCTACGCACCCAGCCTCATCCCGGAAGGAAAGGTGATGGATACCGTTGCCAGCGAGACCGATGTGATGACCACCCTGGCGAGCTTTACCGGCCATCCGCACATCAATACCACCCTGGGTCGCGATCTGCTCAACCCTCGCTTCGATCAGGACCGCCATGCCTTTATCATTGCCCACGCGGCCAACACCATGATCGGCGTAGTCAACCAGGATTACTATTTCCGCATGCCGCTCAGCGGCGGCGAGGGAACGCTGCACCGGATCGCCAGCGAGGAGCCGAGAGAGAATGTCAGCGCACAGCACCCGGCGCTGGCGGAGCAGATGAAAACGCTCACCCGCGGTCTCTATGAATCGGCCCGCTACATCACCAACAACAATCCACGGCTTGAGGGAAAGACGCCAGTGCTCTCCCAGGCCAGCAATCAACAAAAGGCAGACTGATGAAGGTACTGGTTATCGGAAGTGGCGGGCGTGAACATGCGCTGGCCTGGAAAGCGGCACAATCACCAGAGGTGAAAAAGGTGTTTGTCGCGCCTGGCAATGCCGGCACAGCGCGTGAGACCGGGCTGGAGAATGTGGCAATCGGGGTCGAGGATATCGAAGCCCTTCGCAGCTTCGCCCAGAACAACGCCATTGACCTGACCATCGTCGGCCCCGAAGCGCCGCTGGTTATCGGTCTGGTCGATGCCTTCGAAAAGGCCAGCCTTCGCTGCTTCGGCCCGAGCAAGGCCGCGGCCCAGCTGGAAGGTTCCAAGGCCTTTACCAAGGACTTCCTCGCCCGCCACGACATCCCGACCGCGGACTATGCCAATTTCACCGATGTCGATGAGGCCCTCGCCTACCTCAGGGAAAAGGGCGCCCCCATTGTGGTCAAGGCCGATGGCCTGGCCGCGGGTAAGGGCGTCATTGTTGCCATGACTCTCGACGAAGCCGAGGCGGCAGTCCGCGATATGCTTGCGGGCAATGCCTTCGGCGAAGCTGGAAGCCGTGTCGTCATCGAGGAATTCCTCGAGGGCGAGGAGGCGAGCTTCATCGTCATGGTCGATGGTGAGCATATCCTGCCCATGGCCACCAGCCAGGACCACAAACGGGTCGGCGAGGGCGATACCGGCCCCAACACCGGTGGTATGGGCGCCTACTCCCCTGCCCCGGTGGTCACCCCCGAGGTACATGCGCGCATCATGCGCGAGGTGATCGAACCGACCGTGCGCGGCATGGCCGCTGAGGGTAACCCCTACACCGGTTTCCTTTATGCCGGCCTGATGATCACCGCCGACGGTGCACCGAAGGTGATCGAATTTAACTGCCGCTTCGGTGATCCGGAAACCCAGCCGATCATGATGCGGCTCAAATCGGACCTGGTCGCTCTGTGTAATGCAGCGCTGGATCGCAAACTCGACACCGTCTCTGCCGACTGGGACGAACGCGCCGCCATGGGGGTGGTGCTAGCCGCCGGCGGCTATCCCGGCGACTACGCCAAGGGCGATGTGATCGAAGGACTGGACGGTGCCGATACGAACGATGCCAAGGTGTTTCACGCCGGCACTGCCGATAAGGACGGCAATGTGGTGACCGCCGGGGGCCGTGTGCTCTGTGCCACCGCGCTTGGCAGCAGCGTCAGTGAGGCCCAGCAGAAGGCCTATGCCCTGGCAGATAAAATCAGCTGGAACGGCATGTTCATGCGACGTGACATCGGATATCGTGCCATTACCCGCGAGCAACAGGCTTCCTAACGGCACCCCTCGCAGCAAATCATTCCTTTAAAATCAATCGGATAGTCTCTCCCCATGGGGGAGGGACTATTTTTTCCGAGACTTGAACCCGCAGTTTCGGATAGAATGCGCTGTTCTAAGATTTTAAGCCGCTGAATTACAAGAATTTTCAATCCTGTTTTTAGGAGTAGATCCATGTCTGTAAAGCATCCTGTGATTGCGGTTACCGGTTCTTCCGGTGCCGGAACCACCACTGTGAAGAATGCCTTCGAACACATCTTCTTCCGCGAAAAGATCAAGCCGCTGGTGGTCGAGGGTGACAGCTACCACCGCTACGATCGCGCTGCGATGAAGGAAGCCATTGCCAAATTCGCTGAAGAGGGCAAGAACCTCTCCCACTTCGGTCCCGAGGCCAACCACTTCGACCTGCTGGCCGAAACCTTCAAGACCTACGGCGATACCGGCAAGTGCAAGCGCCGCTACTACATCCACAGCGATGAAGAAGCCGCGCACCACAATGCCCGTCTTGGTGGTACCGATTACACCGCCGGCCAGTTCACCCCCTGGGAGGAGATCACCGAGCAGACCGACCTGCTGTTCTATGAGGGCCTGCATGGCGGCGCCAAAGACGGTGATGTGGACGTCTCCACCAACACCGACCTGCTGGTCGGCGTGGTGCCGATCGTCAACCTGGAGTGGATCCAGAAGATCTTCCGTGACAATGCGCAGCGCGGTTACAGCGCCGAGGCCATCGTCGACACCATCCTGCGTCGTATGCCGGACTACGTGAACTACATCACCCCGCAGTTCTCCCGTACCGACATCAACTTCCAGCGCGTACCGACCGTCGACACCTCCAACCCGTTCATCGCCCGCGACATCCCCACCCCGGATGAATCCTTCGTGGTGATCCGCTTCCGTGATCCGGTCAAGACCGGGGTCGACTTCCCATTCCTGCTGAACATGATCCCGGACTCCTTCATGTCCCGCCGAAACACCATTGTGGTACCCGGCGTCAAGATGGGCTTCGCCATGGAACTGATCCTGGCCCCCATCATTCACGACATGATCACCAAGAGCCGCAGCGCTTAAACCTGGATCATGCACACAAAAAAAGGCCCGCTTTTGCGGGCCTTTTTTGTTGTTAGGCGGACAACCTCATCCTGCACTGACGAAGGCCATAACGCCGCCGCCCCAGGAGCCCCATGGACAGCAGCAGCAGAATTGATGCCCAGTCCACGGCACCACCGCCGCCGTTGATCGGAGTGGCGGAGATGCTTATCACACTCACCATGCGGCTCACCTCCGAGGTATTACCGGCAGCATCCGTTGCTGCATAGGTCAATGTGTAGGTACCCACGGTGTTGGTATCCACCGTGCCACTGACCGTTGCTTCGAGGCCGCTATCCACATTGTCACTCACAGCTGAACCAGGGTCGGTAAAGATCGCCCCCGGTAAGAGCGTTATCACTCTCTCGCCCAGCAAGGTGATGACCGGGGCGGTCTGATCGGTGACGCGGACGATGCGGGAGACCGGGATCGCGGCGTTACCTGCAGAGTCTGTGGCGGTGTAGGTGAGCACATAACTACCGACGGTGTTCGTGTCCACCTCTCCTGCCACAGTGTTGTGCAGGTTGGTATCGACATTATCACCCACTGCCGTGCCCGGGTCGGTAAAGACGCTGCCGTGCGCGACGATCATGGTATCGCTACCCACCAGGGTGATAACCGGGGCGGTCTGATCTTCAACCGTGACAGTACGAGTGACCACTGCAGCCGCATTCCCCGCCGCATCGCTGACGCTATATGTAAGGATATGGGTCATGGGGTAACTACCAACAGCGGTGGTATCAACAGAACCCACTACTGAGACAGTAAGGCCTGTATCGACATTATCGCTCGCTACCGCTCCTGGGTCAGTGAAGACACTGCCATGGGCCACGGTCATCGTGGAAGCCCCAAGCAGCGTGATTACCGGGGCGGTCTGGTCGGTGACGTTGACGGTGCGGGTAACCGCCGAGGCATTGCCTGCCGCATCGCTCACCTCGTAGGTTAGGATGTAGCTGCCTACAGTACTGGTATCCACCGTGCCCGTCACCATTGCTACAAGGCCGGCATCAACGTTATCGCTTACCGCGCTACCCGGGTCGGCGAAAACGCTTCCGTGGGCGACTGTCATCGGATTGTCACCCACCAAAGTAATCAGCGGTGCAGTCTGGTCGGTCACATTGACCGTACGGGTCACCGAGGCGGCGACGTTGCCGGCAGCATCGCTCACATCAAAGGTGAGTACATAAGTGCCAACAGTGTTGGTATCCACCGTACCGGTCACCGTTGCCACCAGGCCGACGTCCACATTATCACCCACCGAACTGCCCGGGTCAGTAAAGACGCTGCCGTGGGCCACCGTCATCGGATCGCTACCCAGCAAGGTAATTACCGGGGCGGTCTGGTCGATGACGTTGACCGTACGGGTAACCGTCGTGGCATTGCCTGCGGCATCGCTAACCTCGTAGCTGAGGACATAGCTGCCGACCGTATTGGTATCCACCGTGCCGGTCACAGTGGCGACAAGACCGGCGTCGATGTTGTCACTCACCGTGCTACCCGGATCGGTGTAGGTACCACCCTGCGCCACCATATCTGGGTCATTTCCAAGCAAGGTAATCACCGGCGCAGTTTGGTCGGTAACAGTAACGGTACGTGTCACCGAGACAGCCACGTTACCCGCCGCGTCCGTAACGTCATAGCTAAGCACATAGCTACCGAGGGTATTGGTATCCACGGCCCCTATCACAGTCGCCACCAGGCCGGTATCCACGTTATCGCTTACCGTACTGCCCGGGTCGGTGAAGAGGCTGCCGTGGGCAACGGTCATGGGATCCGTGCCCAGCAGGCTGATGACCGGTGCGGTCTGATCGGTGACATTGACGGTGCGGGTCACAGACAGCGCCGCATTGCCCGCCGCGTCGGAGACATCGTAGGTGAGCACATAGGTGCCGACCATGTTCATGTCCACCGAGCCGGTCACCGTCGCCACCAGGCCGACGTCCACATTATCACTCACTGCGCTGCCCGGGTCTGTAAAGACACTGCCGTGGGCCACAGTCATCGGGTCCGTGCCCAGCAAGCTGATGACCGGAGCGGTCTGGTCAGTGACGTTAACCGTGCGGGTAACCGTGGTCGCATTACCGGCGGCATCGCTAACGTTGTAGGTAAGCACGTAGCTGCCGACGGTCGCGGTATCCACCGCACCGCCCACCGCGGCAATCAGGCCAGTATCCACGTTATCGCTCACTGTACTGCCCGGGTCGGTAAAGACACTACCATGCGCAACGATCATCGGGTTATCGCCCAGCAGCGTGATCACCGGCGCGGTCTGGTCGGTCACGTTGACCGTGCGTGTTACTGAAGCGGCGACGTTACCGGCCGCATCCGCGACGTTGTAGGTGAGGACATAGCTACCGACGGTTGCGGTGTCGACCGTGCCGGTCACCGTCGCCACCAGGCCTGTATCCACGTTATCGCTTACCGTACTGCCCGGGTCGGTGAAGACGCTACCGTGGGCCACAGTCATCGGGTCCGTGCCCAGCAAGCTGATGACCGGAGCGGTCTGGTCAGTGACGTTAACCGTGCGGGTGACCGTGGTGGCATTGCCGGCGGCATCACTAACCTTGTAGGTGAGGATATAGCTGCCGACAGTAGCGGTATCCACGGTACCCGTCACGGTCGCCGTGAGGCCGGTATCCACGTTATCACTCACCGTACTGCCCGGGTCGGCGAAGACACTGCCGTGGGCAACGATCATCGGATTGTCGCCCAGCAAGGTGACCACCGGCGCGGTCTGGTCGGTAACGGTAACAATGCGACTCACCGAAACGGCCACGTTACCCGCGGCATCCGTGACGTCGTAGGTGAGGACATAGTTGCCGACGAAAGCGGTATCTACCGAACCGGTCACGGTAGCCACCAGGCCGGCATCCACATTATCACTCACTGTGCTGCCCGGGTCGGTAAAGATACTACCCTGGGCGACGATCATCGGATTGTTGCCCAACAGCGTGATCACCGGAGCGGTCTGGTCAGTGACGTTCACCGTACGAGTCACTGAAGCGGCATTGCCGGCGGCATCGCTAACGTCGTAGGTAAGGACATAGCTGCCGACCGCATTGGTATCCACCGTACCGGTTACGGTGGCCACTAGACCA
>JBFEWO010000133.1:0-7685 GCA_041546305.1 Thiohalomonadaceae bacterium
GCCGGAGCCTTCTTCGCCAGTGCCTTCTTCACTGGCGCTTTCTTGGCTGGGGCCTTCTTGGCGGCAGCCTTCTTCGCCGGGGCCTTCTTCACTGGCGCTTTCTTGGCTGGGGCCTTCTTGGCAGCAGCCTTCTTCGCCGGGGCCTTCTTCACTGGCGCTTTCTTGGCTGGGGCCTTCTTGGCGGCAGCCTTCTTCGCCGGGGCCTTCTTGGCGGCAGCCTTCTTCGCCGGGGCTTTCTTGGCAGCAGCCTTCTTCGCCGGGGCTTTCTTGGCAGCAGCCTTCTTCGCCGGGGCTTTCTTGGCAGCAGCCTTCTTCGCCGTGGCCTTCTTGGTGGCAGCCTTCTTCGCCGGGGCTTTCTCTGCAGCAGCCTTCTTATCAGCAGCCTTCTTTGCCGGGGCTTTCTTGGCCGGGGCCTTTTCAGTCGCTACAACTTCGACTGCGGGCTTGGTGGCGGGTTCTTTTTCCACCGGCGCGGCTTCACCCTCGGCCTTCATAATCGCGCTGATTTTCTGCACGGCCTCTTCGATTTCCGCCTCATCGCGCTTGACCTGTTCAGCCTGGCCCGCCTCAACCTGCTTTACGATGGCATCGACTCTGGCAAAGATCTCATCGATCTCTCCCTGGCCGTTTACGCTGTAGAGCTTGTCCTGATGACGGAAGTATTCGATCAGGGGAGCTGTCTGCGCCTCATAGATACGAAGGCGATTACCGATGGTCTCTTCATTATCATCGGCACGATGACGCAATTCACCACCACACTTGTCACAGCGATCGTCCATACGTGGGGGTGAAGTGAAAATGTTGTACATCTGACCGCAAGAGGCGCAGGTGCGACGACCGGTCAAACGCTGCATGAGAATATCCAGATCCACATCGATGAGGATGGCCGCATCAATCGGCATCCCCACCTCATCAAGCATGGTATCCAGCGCCTCTGCCTGGGGAATGTTGCGCGGAAAACCGTCAAGAATGAATCCCTTGCTCGCGTCCGGCTGCGCCAGGCGTTCCCGGATAATGCCCAGGACGATGTCATCGCTAACCAGTTGGCCGGCATCCATCGCCGCCTTGGCCTGCTGACCCAAAGCAGTCTTTCCCTCTACCGCTGCACGCAATAAATCACCGGTAGACACCTGAGGGATCCGGTACTTGTCGATTAGCAGTTTGGCCTGCGTTCCTTTACCCGAGCCGGGTGCCCCCAACAGCACAATTCTCATTGCAGTCTCTCGCTCCCATGATTACCAGCGTTATTGTTGTCGTAACTAACTTAAGTTTTTTGCATAGTGGTATACACAAATTGCATTACCGTTGGCGCATGCAAGCGTTTAAGCTAATCCTACTTATATGTTCAAGTCAATCATCAGAAGCCTGCGATATAGGGAATATGCCGAAAAAGAAAGCGCCTCTCGTCGCCGAATAGGGCATCACTCTGGAATAATGGGCGCAGAAGATGAACTGACAGCATTAGTTCGCAGTTTCGGGAAGGGTTAAAAAGCATCGTGCTGATTTGCCAAGAACCTGCCAAGAGTGCGCTAATAGGGCTTTCTGTTTTGACAAGAGTGACACCTATCACCATCGCAACAGGCCTGGGTCTGAATAAAAAAAACGAAATGTGAATCTTCCACGACACCCAGAAGCAACGATACGGCAGGGATATCTCACTGCCGGGCAAAGGGTGTAGAAACAAAAATAACGAAGGAGCTATCGAATACGTGAAGCGCTGGGGGAGATGCCCGATACGAAATAGCTACCCACACGCTTCGGTTATTCGACGGTTCCCCAACCATCATCAGGGAGACGGAAAATCATGGCAAAAAAGATGAATGCTTTTTATGCACAGTCGGGGGGAGTGACCGCGGTGATCAATGCCTCGGCCTGCGGGGTTATCGAAACCGCGCGCAAACACAAGGACAAAATCGGTAAGGTCTATGCCGGGCGTAACGGGATTATCGGCGCCCTGACAGAGGATCTCATCGACACATCAAAGGAATCGAAGTCCGCCATCGCCGCGCTGCGCTATACCCCTTCCGGCGCCTTCGGTTCCTGTCGCTACAAACTCAAAAGCCTGGAAGCGAACAAGGCAGAATACGAGCGCCTGATCGAGGTGTTCAAGGCCCATAACATCGGCTACTTCTTCTACAACGGTGGTGGTGACTCTGCCGATACCTGTCACAAGGTTTCCCAGCTCTCCAAAAAGATGGGCTACCCAATTCAGGCGATTCACGTGCCCAAAACAGTGGATAACGACCTGCCGATTACCGACAACTGCCCGGGTTTCGGTTCGGTAGCCAAATACATCGCCGTCTCTACCCGTGAGGCCAGCTTCGATGTCGCCTCCATGTGCGCCACCTCCACCAAGGTCTTCGTCCTTGAGGTAATGGGCCGCCATGCCGGATGGATTGCCGCCGCCGGCGGCCTTGCCTCCGACGCAGAAACAGAGATCCCGGTGGTCATCCTCTTCCCCGAGGTGGTCTTCGATCGCAAGAAGTTCATGAAAGCGGTGGACGAGAAGGTCAAAAAATTTGGTTACTGTTCGGTAGTGGTTTCCGAAGGTGTGCACGACGCTGATGGCAAGTTCCTCGCCGACCAGGGTCTCAAGGATGCCTTCGGCCATGCGCAACTGGGCGGTGTCGCCCCGGTGGTTGCCAACATGATCCGCGAGGATCTGGGTTACAAATATCACTGGGCCGTGGCCGACTACCTGCAACGAGCTGGCCGCCATATCGCATCCAAGTCAGACGTCGACCAGGCTTATGCCATGGGTAAGGCTGCTGTGGAACTGGCACTCAAAGGCAAAAATGCCGTGATGCCCACGGTAGTGCGCAAATCCGACAAACCCTATAAATGGACCGTTGGCGAGGCGCCGCTGAGCAAGGTGGCCAATGTGGAGAAGATGATGCCCAAGAACTTCATCAGCAAGGATGGCTTCGGCATCACGCCCAAATGCCGTAGCTACCTCGAACCACTGATTCAAGGTGAGGATTACCCACCATACAAAAACGGCATGCCAAAGTATGTCAGACTAAAAAATGTAGCAGTGCCGAAAAAGCTAGGCGATTTTGAACTGAAATAAGCAAAACAAGGGGAGCTACGGCTCCCCTTTGTTTTTGTATAGTAGTAAATATAGGGAGTGTAACGCTGTGCCTTGGTAAGAAGAGTAAAGAAGGATAACTAACACTGGGAGGATGACAAATGAACGCAGGACTTTGGTTTGCCCTGCTCTGCGCCGGCCTGGCGCTGGTGTACGGAGCAGTCTCGGTCAAGTGGATTCTGGCCAAATCCACCGGTAATGAACGGATGCGCGAGATTGCCGCAGCCGTCCAGGAAGGGGCGCAGGCTTATCTCAATCGCCAATACACGACCATTGGCCTGGCGGGCATCGTGCTGCTGGTGGTTATTGCCTGGAAAATTGGCCTCCCAACCGCGATCGGTTTCGTGATAGGTGCGGTATTTTCCGGTCTAGCCGGTTTCATCGGTATGAATATCTCAGTCCGCGCCAATGTGCGTACCGCAGAGGCCGCTAACGGTGGTCTCAACGCCGCTATGCAGATCGCCTTTCGTGGAGGGGCCATTACCGGCATGCTGGTGGTCGGCCTCGGCCTGCTGGGTGTGGCCGGTTACTACATGCTGCTGCTCGCCTTTGACGTTGAGGACCCACTCCACCCGCTGGTTGGCCTGGCCTTCGGTGGATCGCTGATTTCTATCTTCGCCCGGCTTGGCGGCGGGATCTTCACCAAAGGGGCCGATGTGGGCGCCGATATCGTAGGCAAGGTCGAGGCGGGGATCCCCGAGGATGATCCGCGAAACCCTGCGGTCATTGCCGATAATGTGGGAGACAACGTGGGCGATTGTGCCGGCATGGCCGCCGACCTGTTCGAGACCTATGCGGTCACCGTGATCGCCACCATGCTGCTCGGCAGCCTGCTGCTGGCCAATGGAGATAGCACAGCAGCGGTCTACCCGCTGGTCCTCGGTGGGGTCTCCATCATCGCCTCGATCATCGGCACCTATTTCGTCAAGGTCAGGGAAGGAGGCAAAATCATGAACGCCCTCTACCGCGGCCTCATTGTCTCCGGGGTGTTGGCCGCGGTGGCCTTCTATCCGGTCACGGCCATGATGATGGGCGATAACGGCAGTCACAGCGTAATTGAGCTGTGGGGCTCGGCGCTCATCGGCCTACTGCTGACCGCAGCGATGGTGGTGATCACCGAGTACTACACCGCCACCGAATACAAGCCGGTGCGCCATATTGCCGAGGCCTCCACTACCGGTGACGGCACCAACGTCATTGCCGGCCTAGGGGTATCGATGCGTTCCACCGCCGCACCAGTGCTGGCGGTCTGTGCCAGCATCTGGGGCGCCTATGACCTGGCCGGCCTCTACGGCATCGCCATCGCCGCCACCGCCATGCTCTCCATGACCGGCATCATCGTGGCGTTGGATGCCTACGGCCCGATCACCGACAACGCCGGCGGCATCGCCGAGATGGCCGAGTTGGACGAAAAGATACGCAACATCACCGACCCGCTGGATGCGGTGGGCAACACCACCAAGGCGGTGACCAAGGGTTACGCCATCGGCTCGGCCGGCCTCGCCGCTCTGGTGCTGTTTGCTGACTACACCCACGCCCTGGCCGGACAGGGTGGACCGGTACTGAACTTCTCGCTCGACAATCACATGGTGATCATCGGCCTGTTCATCGGCGGACTCATCCCATATCTGTTCGGCGCCATGGCGATGGAGGCGGTGGGACGCGCAGCAGGCGGCATCGTCAACGAGGTACGCCGCCAGTTCCGGGAGATGCCGGGCATCATGGACTACAGCCAAAAGCCGGACTACTCCCGCGCGGTGGACATGCTCACCAAATCCGCCATCAAGGAGATGATCATTCCCTCCCTGCTACCGGTACTGGTACCGGTGGTGGTTGGCCTTACCCTAGGCAAGGAGGCGCTCGGCGGGTTGCTCATCGGCACCATCGTCACCGGCCTGTTCGTCGCCATCTCCATGACCACCGGCGGCGGCGCCTGGGATAACGCCAAGAAATTTATCGAGGACGGTAACTATGGCGGCAAAGGCTCCGATGCCCACAAGGCGGCAGTCACTGGCGATACCGTAGGAGACCCCTATAAGGACACTGCGGGGCCGGCCATCAACCCACTGATCAAGATCATCAACATCGTGGCACTAATGATTGTGCCGCTGCTATAAGCCGGGGACGGCTCTGGTCGGGCAGAGCTGCCGCTAAGAACCAGCCCGAGCCGTTCATTTCACTGCTTTTATCTCTACGCGGGGCCGGTATATAATGCCGGCCCTTCTTTTTTAGAAATCAGCCAAAGGCTTTTCCCATGAATCTCGACAGAGTCAACTCCGGTAATGATGTCCCCAACGACATCAACGTAATCATCGAGATCCCTGCCCACAGTGATCCGGTCAAGTACGAGGTGGACAAGGAAACCGGCGCCATGTTTGTGGACCGGTTCATGAACACCGCCATGCACTATCCCACCAACTATGGTTATGTGCCACACACCCTCTCTGCCGATGGCGACCCGGTGGACGTGCTGGTTGTGACCCCGGTGCCGCTGATCCCCGGTTCGGTGATCCGCTGCCGCCCGGTGGGCGTACTGAAGATGACCGATGAGTCAGGTGACGATGCCAAGGTGCTGGCTGTGCCGATCGACAAGCTCTGCCGTCTGTACCGTAATGCCAAGGACATCAACGACATGTCCCCTGCGCTGCTGGACCAGATCGCCCACTTCTTCGAGCACTACAAGGATCTCGATGAGGGGAAATGGGTTCGCGTCGAAGGCTGGGGAGATATCGAGGAGGCCAAAAAAGAGATTCTGGCCTCTGTCGAGATGTACAAGCAGGCCCCGGAAAAGCCCAACTTCTAATCCGCAGGGATCTGAAATGAATTAAGGGGTGCGATGAATTTTCCCTTTCATCTCACCCCTTTTTTCATTTAACTTTAGCCTTATGAAGATTTGCATTGTTTCCGATAGCCACGACCGCCGCGACATGCTGGCCGCAGCGGTTAACGAGGCCAAAACACTCGGTGCCGAGGCAGTGCTGCACTGTGGAGACGTCTGTGCTCCCACCGCACTGCGCCCGCTGCAGCAGTTCGGCCTGCCGGTTCATGTGATCCACGGCAACAACATGGGCGATACCTACGCCATGTTCATGCTGACACAGGAGCCGGAGAGCGTAATTCACTATCACGGTATGGACGCGGGTCTGGAACTGGCCGGCAAGCGCATCTTCCTGGTCCACTACCCCCACTACGCCGAGGCACTAGCGCTGACAGGAGACTGGGACATTGTCTGCTGCGGCCACGACCACCATCCCGCCATTACCCCGGTGGAGAACATCAAACAGGGGCGGACCCTGATCCTCAACCCCGGCACCATCGCCGGCCTCGGTCCGCGGGCCAGCTACATCATCGGCGATCTGGAAACACTGGAATTCGAGATCCGCGAGGTTCCCGAACCGGCTCCACGAAAATAGTCCGCGCAGTCCCGGCATTTCCTGTATAACGCCAGGTGTTACAGGCTGGACTTGCTCTCGAAGTGATTCTTTTCGTACTGCTCTTGATGGAGCATGCAACGGCGTGCCGCAGGATGGGCCTCTAGACGCTCGTAAGGGATCTCCTCCTGGCACTCCTCACAACGGCCGTACCAGCCCTCTTTCATTCGCTCCTGTGCCGCTTCCACTTCACGCAAAGCCTTGATCGACTGACCGAGCACGGCGGTATTGAGATCCGATAACAGATCGGCCACGGACTCATCACCCGAGTCGTGAACCTGGCCGGCCAGTTCCCCATACTGCTCCTCATCGGTTCGCAGTAGTTCGTCGCGTATATCCTTGCGCAATTGTTGGCGCTCGGCTTCCAGCCGCTGTTTCAACACGGTGAATTGCTCGTCGCTCAAGTGAGACATGTTCTTACCCTTTCTGATAAGCGGTTGATCAATAACCGTCGGTGTTCTTCTCTACCCAACGGGAGGAGGTATCCAGTTGCTCTTTTTTCCAGAACGGCGCCCTCGACTTCAACGCCTCCATAATATGGCGGCAGGCCTCGAAGGCATCCTTGCGATGTGCCGACCAGACAGCCACCAGCACAATGGGATCATTCGGTAGCAGATCACCTACACGGTGAATAATGAGCACATCAAGCAAAGACCATTGTTCCTCTGCCTCTTCAACAATCCGCCCCAGCTCCTTTTCCGTCATTCCAGGATAGTGCTCAAGCATCATGCCTTGCACTTCATCGCCCTCGTTGAAATCGCGCATGCTGCCAACAAATACCGCACTGGCGCCATACTTCCCCGGGTACTGGACGGCAACGACTTCGCTTTCATAACGCGATAACTCTTCCCACGGCGCAAATGGCGACTCTCTTACCTCAATCATCAACTTCAGCCCCCGGTCACCGGCGGAAAGAAGGCCACCTCATCTCCACTACGTACCTCCTGGTTAGGGTCACAATACTCCATATTCACCGCCACCAGCACATTGGCGGGTAGGGCCTTACCTCCCGAAGCGGCCAGCCAGACATCGGCCGCGGTGGCCACCTCACCGATCGCCACCGTTGCCCCGTCACAGCCCATTTGCTCCTTCAAACTGGCAAAAAACTTGACCTTTACCGTCATCTCCTAACCCTCTTTCCGCAGTGTGCTGATTTGCGCCACACA
>JBFEWO010000040.1:0-19584 GCA_041546305.1 Thiohalomonadaceae bacterium
CCCCGGAGCGCTGATGCTGGATGGTGGCGACACCTGGCAGGGCTCGGCCACCTCCTTGTGGACCAATGCCCAGGACATGGTCGATGCGCAGAAGTTGCTCGGGGTGGACATCATGACCCCGCACTGGGAGATGACCTTCGGTGCCGAGCGGGTGCAGGAGATCATCGACAACGATTTCGACGGTCACATCGAGTTCCTGGCGCAGAACGTGGTCGACAACGAGTGGCAGGAACGGGTGTTCAAACCCTATACCCTGCGTGAGATGAACGGTGTGCCAGTGGCGGTGATCGGCCAGGCCTTCCCCTACACCCCAATCGCCAACCCCCGTTACATGGTGCCCGACTGGAGCTTCGGTATCCGCGACGATGCGATGCAGGAGGCGGTCGACCAGGCCCGTGCCGAGGGCGCCCAGGTCGTGGTGGTGCTCTCCCACAATGGCATGGATGTGGATCTGAAGATGGCCAGCCGGATCTCCGGCATTGACGCCATTATGGGCGGCCATACCCACGATGCCATTCCCGAAGCGGTGAAGGTGAAGACTCCCGCCGGCGGCACCACTCTGGTCATCAACTCAGGTTCCAACGGCAAGTTCTTGAGTGTCCTCGACTTTGACGTCCGCGGCGGTAAGGTGCGTGATTACCGCTACAAGCTGCTGCCGGTGTTCGCCGATCTGCTGCCGGCCGATGCCGCGATGCAGAAGCATATCGACACGGTGCGTGCCCCGTATCTCGACAAGCTCAACGAGGAGCTGGCGGTGAGCGATGATCTGCTCTATCGCCGAGGCAATTTCAACGGCACCTTCGACCAGCTCATCACCGATGCGCTGATGGAGACCCAGGACGCAGAGATCGCCTTCTCCCCCGGCTTCCGCTGGGGCGTGAGCGTGCTACCGGGCCAACCCATCACCTTTGACCACGTGATGACCCAGACCGCCATCACCTACCCGACGGTGACCCGCAACAAATTTACCGGAGAGCGTATCAAGACCATCCTTGAAGATGTGGCCGACAACCTGTTCAACACCGATCCCTACTACCAGCAGGGTGGGGACATGGTCCGCGTCGGCGGTCTCAAGTACACCATCGAGCCCGAGGCGGAGATGGGCAAGCGCATCAGCCACATGGAACTGAACGGCAAGCCGCTGCAGGCTAACAAGGAGTACGTAGTTGCCGGCTGGGCCAGCGTGGCCGAGCCCATCGACGGAACTCCTGTCTGGGATGCGGTGTCTCACTACTTACGCGACAAGAAGGTAGTTAGGGTCAGCAATACCGACAATGTCCGTATTAAACTTTCGCGCGGAAATCCCGGCCGCGCGTAACGATTTCATTGTGGCAGCACTCCCTTGTTGGCCCGGCCCGCTTTTGCGGTGACCGGGCCTCTTTTTTTTGTGTGGCCGAATTGTGAGATATGGGCCGAGGATTGGCGATATTGCTGCCGCTGTGTCAGCCTGTAACCGGTGCCATGCCTCACAACGGGGTGTTCGGTTATGTGCCATTAAGGGGGGGAGATGCCGAAGCGCTACTATGTTTACCGCCTGATCGATAGCCGGGACGGGAGCGAGCTCTTTCAGGGGCTTGTGGAGCTTCCCATGCAGACCGATGGTCAGTCGCTGAATGACAACGATGCCCGCTCGATGGTCGCCGATGCGGCGATCCGACACATGATCCGCTCTCCCTCCCGTCCAGTACACTCAGTTATCCAGTTCTGCGAGGTGACGGGACATGGGGATGAGCGTCTCGGCGGTGAGGGGGAGAATTTCACCTTCGACTGGACACGTTGCGAACCGGCTGAGCTGGAGCTGGAGCTGGGCGAGGAGGAGTAGCCTGGGTTGTCGCAGTGAGAGGTTTCCTCCTGATGTGGTCCGAGTCACAGAACGGCCAGATGCGAGTTTGTTATGGTCCATATTAGGGTTTTCCCCAATACTTATTTGCTGAAATAGGCGGCATAATTCAGACATATTCGGTGTTATGTATCTCTCCCCAGAGTTTTCATTACACAATGCCGTTTTACTGCTTACTGCAGGCCACCGGCCTGCTGAATTTTCTGTGGTAGCCGCAGCGTTGAGTCGCTGATGTTTTATTCCCGTCGTCTTGCGGCACGGATTGCCGATTAAGGGAAACCCTCCAGTATTGTCAGGCAATGGATTGCCGCCATTTTTCTTCATACGATCCCTCCTTGATATCACGTTAATCGGTTGTTTCGTTGTGGTAACAGGGCTCTGCTATGATGACCGCTATCTTTAATACGGGCCATAGCGGACCTACCCGACCTTATGCAGACAGAATCTTTCACCGGTTATACCTGGAGTCACCTGTGGCGGATGGTGTTACAGCATCGTCGCGAACTCATGTTGGCCCATGTGGTAGCAATCCTGGGAGCCTTGGCGGCGGTCCCCCTGCCGTTGCTCATGCCCCTGCTAGTCGATGAGGTGTTGCTGGAGCAGCCGGCGCAGCTGGTCGGAACGATGCAGTCCCTGTTCCCGGCAGAGTGGCAGGGACCGATCCTGTACATTCTGGCGGTGCTGCTGTTGACCATTGTGCTGAGGATCGTGGCGCTCGGGTTGATGGTGTGGCAGAACCGGCAGTTCACCCTGATCGCCAAGGATGTCACTTTCCACTTGCGTAGTCAGATGCTCAGCCGCCTGCAACGCATTTCGATGAAGGAGTACGAGACCCTTGGCAGTGGTGCGGTCGCCTCGCACTTTGTTACCGATCTGAACGCCATCGATGAGTTTATCGGCGGTTCGGTGAGCAAGACCTTGATCGCACTGCTTAGCCTTGTGGGGGTCAGCATTATTCTGTTGTGGATGCACTGGCAGCTGGCGCTGTTCATCCTATTCATGAACCCGGTGGTAATCTACTTCACCGTGATCTTCGGCAAGCGGGTCAAGGAACTCAAGCGACGTGAAAACAGCGCCTTCGAGCTGTTCCAGCAGTCGCTCACCGAGACCCTGGATGCAATTCAGCAGGTGCGGGCCAGTAACCGCGAAGGGCACTACTTGGCCAAAGTTCGAGCGCGGGCGGAAGGGATCAAGACCAACTCTGCTGCCTATGCCTGGCGCAGTGAAGCGGCGGGACGCTTCTCCTTTAGCATCTTCCTTTTCGGTTTTGACAGTTTTCGTGCCCTGAGCATGCTGATGGTGGTGTTCTCTGACTTGACGGTGGGGCAGATGATGGCGGTATTCGGCTACCTCTGGTTCATGATGAGCCCGGTGCAGGAGATGCTGAATGTGCAATACGCCTACTACAGTGCCAAGGCAGCGCTGGGGCGTATCAACCGTCTGGTCTCGCTGCAAGAGGAGCCGCAGTACCCACATTTGGCAGATCCTTTTGACGGAAAATCCACCGTGGGGCTGTCGGTGCGCGACCTGCATTTTCGCTATAGCGAAAGTGCCGATTGGGTGCTGCACGATGTGAATCTGAATATAGCCGCTGGTGAGAAGGTGGCCCTGGTGGGGGCGAGTGGCGGCGGCAAGTCGACCCTGGTAATGCTGATCCTGGGTCTCTATCCACCCAGTCGTGGACAGGTACTGTTCGATGCTGAGCCGGTGGAGCGCATTGGTCTAGATGTGGTGCGCAATCATGTGGCGGTGGTGCTGCAGCATCCGGCCATGTTCAGCGACACGGTACGTGCCAACCTTACCCTGGGAAGAGACTTCGATGAGGAGCAGTTATGGCAGGCGCTCGAGGTGGCGCAGCTCAAGCAGACGGTGGAGGAGCTGCCACAGGGGCTCGATACCATCATGGGCCGCCAGGGGATCCGTCTCTCCGGCGGCCAGCGCCAGCGCCTGGCCATTGCCCGCATGGTGCTGTCCGATCCCAAGGTGGTAATCCTCGACGAGGCGACCTCGGCGCTGGATGCGGAAACCGAGGCCCATCTGCACCACGCCTTGCGCGAATTTCTCAAGGGCCGCACCACGCTCATCATTGCCCACCGTTTGAGCGCGGTGAAGCAGGCTGAGCGCGCCTATGTCTTTGATGACGGCCACATCATCGAGGAGGGCAGCCATGAGAAATTACTGCGGCAGGATGGACTGTACCGCCGACTCTATGGTCAGCTACAGCATTAACAACGCCTTTTGTCCCTGAGGTCGGCCGAATCCATCGTATTCTGTAATAGCGTGGCGCGGGTCATGGGGCCGACACCGCCCGGCACCGGAGTGATCCAACTGGCCTTCTCTTTGGCGCTTTCGTAGTCCACATCGCCCACCAGCTTGCCGCTCTCCAACCGGTTGATACCGACATCGATGACGATGGCGCCGGGTTTGATCCAGTCGCCCTTGACCATCTCGGGACGGCCAACGCCCACCACGACCAGATCGGCGGCACGCACCTTTGCCTCAAGGTCCTTGGTGCGGCTGTGGCAGACCGTCACAGTGCAGCGGGCCATCAGTAGTTCCAGGGCCATCGGCCGGCCGACAATATTGGAGGCGCCGACCACCACTGCATCGAGCCCCGCCAGTTCCACGCCAGTGCTCTCCAGCATGGTCATAACCCCCCGCGGGGTGCAAGGGTGCAGGGTGGGCATCTGGATGGTCAGGCGACCGATATTGTAGGGGTGGAAGCCGTCCACATCCTTGTCAGGGTGGATGCGCTCGATGACCGCCTCTTCGTCTATATGCTCAGGGACCGGAAGCTGCACCAGAATACCATCGACGTTGGGATCGGCGTTCAGCTCGTCGATGATCCCCAGCAGTTTTTCCTGTGCGGTTTCCGCTGGCAGATCGTAAGCAATGGAGTTGAATCCTACCTCTTCACAATCCTTGCGCTTATGTGCGACGTAGACCTTGGAAGCCGGATCGTCACCGACCTGCACCACCGCCAGTCCGGGTGCGCGTTTGCCGGCGGCAATGCGCTGCTCGACACGTTGTTTTATTTCCTGGCGAAGCTGTCGCGCGATGGCATTTCCGTCGATGATCTGTGCGCTCATGGATAAACCGTTATCTGCTCGATTTGTGGGGGCGTTATCTTCTCATGGACCTAGGCAACAAGCCAAGTTAACTGCAACTACATTGATGGTGAACGGGGACTAGAATTTTATAGTGGGGGTGTTGACCGGAACCTGAACGCCCGGTAGTATTGCCGTCTTCGCGCGTACGGGCCTTCCTGAAAATCAGGTTTTCCCGCACAGCTCGGGGTATAGCGCAGTCTGGTAGCGCGCCTGCTTTGGGAGCAGGATGTCGGGAGTTCGAATCTCTCTACCCCGACCATTTATATAGTATGCAGCTCGTATAATGCGCCCGTAGCTCATCCGGATAGAGCATCGGCCTTCTAAGCCGAGGGTAGCAGGTTCGAGTCCTGCCGGGCGCGCCATATCATGCGACCAGGCAGTAAACAGTTTCTATGGTGGCTGTAGCTCAGTTGGTTAGAGTCCTGGATTGTGATTCCAGTTGTCGTGGGTTCGAGTCCCATCAGCCACCCCATCTTCCAATAAACCGGCTATTTAGCCGGTTTTTTTATATCCCTCCCTTACCGGTTTCTGCGCCAAAGTTCGCTCGCTCGGTGGCTAAACCGCTGATATAGTCGATTCGTGACCCGTCAGGTCAACCGTAAGTCAAGCAATAAACATGAGTTTATGATGATGGAAGAGTACCTCAGCAGCGAACTGGCGCGCCTGCGTGCAGAATTTATCGCCCGCCTGCCATCAAAGTTGGACGAAATCCGGCGTCACTTGCGGGCTTCCGAACCAGGAGGCGCTGAGGACAAACTACATCGTTTGCTCGATAGCATGGTCGGTTCAGCGGCAACCTTTGGGTTGCCAGAACTGGCCGATGCGGCAAAGGCATTGGCCCTGGCCCTTATCACCCGGGATGGGGTGAACCCTCCCCAGTATGATTTGGTGGATGGTGCAATGGCACGTCTTGATCAGGCGGTGCATGCCACATTGACCACATCCGCCCCGACACTGATGCCCCCGGTTGGCCGTTTGTCATCAAGCCACAACGAGCTTCTTTTCCTGGTGGATGAGGATGCGGAGCAGGCGCGTCTGCTGAGCCAGTTGCTTCAAGGGGCCGGCTATACTGTTCGGCATTTTCCCGATGCAGAGACCGCAATGAGCGCCATAGAGGAGGGCGCATCACCTGCGGTAGTCCTTCTGGATACGTTCTTGGCAAGTGGTGGTTCGCGCGGGATTGCCGCCATTGAAACCCTGCGAAGAGGATGCCCGGATTGTCCTCCGGTGGTAGTACTCACTTTGGATGATGATGTCCAGAACCGCCTTGCCGCCTATCGGGCGGGCGCCAGTCGATGCCAGATAAAGCCTGTAGCCCCTGAAAAATTGTTGCAGCTGATCGAGCAGGTGAGAGTCAGTGAGGAGAAGCTGCCCTATCGTGTGTTGTTGGTTGATGATAATAACCCCAGGCTATCCAACCACGCCGGCTTGTTGCGTACTGCGGGCATCGAGGTGTGCAGTGAGTCCAGGCCATTAGCCGTTCTGGAAGCATTGCGCAATTTTAAGCCTGAGGTCGTGGTGTTGGAAGTGGCAATGCAGGAGGTCGGCGGTCCCGAGCTGGCTGCATTGCTGCGGGAAGAGGCGGAAAATGCCTTACTTCCCATTCTCTTCCTTTCCGACACCAGCGAATCCTTAAACGAGTTGCAGGCATTCAATCCCGATTGGGATGACCTGATGGTGCAGCCGATTGAGCCGTTGCATTTTTGCAGCGCCGTGCTGTCTCGCGCTAGACGTTCCCGGGAGGCGCGTCGCACCCGCTTGTCACTCAACCGTGCCTTGTACGAGATGGAGCGCGAACATCTGGCGCTGAATCATCATGCCATTGTCAGCATTGCTGATGTCACGGGAAAGATAATTTATGTAAATGATCTTTTTTGCGCCATTAGCGGCTATACCCGGGAGGAGCTGCTCGGGCAGAATCATCGAATCGTCAAGTCGGATTTTCACGACCCCGAATTTTATCGGGAGATGTGGCAGACCATTGTCGGTGGAAATGTCTGGCAGGGGGATATCTGCAATCGAAATAAAAACGGTGGAGATTATTGGGTCGAGTCGACCATCGTGCCGTTCAAGGACGCAGCAGGGAAACCCTATCAATATGTTTCCATCCGCACCGATATCACACATGTCAAACGCCTGGAGCAGGAAGCATACACCGCCGCCGAACGTCTGCGTCGCAGTCAGATTTTCGCCAATATCGGTACCTGGGACTGGAATATCCAAACCGGTGATCTCTTTTGGTCAGAACGCATTGCTCCCTTGTTTGGTTACCCCGCGGGAGATCTGGAGACAACCTACGAAAACTTCCTCAATGCGGTTCATCCCGAGGATCGAGAACTGGTGTCGAAAGCCGTCGGTGCGTGTATTTATAAGGGGCAGGAGTACAACATCGAGCATCGTGTGGTGTGGCCCGACGGTAAGGTCCGTTGGGTGCAGGAGAAGGGCGATGTGGTCCGTGATGAAGAGGGCAAGGGGCTGCACATGCTGGGTGTGGTTATGGATATTCATGATCGCAAAATGGCAGAGGATGCCCGACGCGAGAGCGAACAGAAGTTCCGCAAGCTCTTTGAACTGTCTCCGGTAGGCATTGCGCTCAACGACATGGAAGGAACTTTCCTGGAAGCCAATCAGGCGCTGCTGGATGCCATTGGTTACAGCGATCAGGAGTATCAGGCCCTTTCCTACTGGCAGCTGACCCCGGATAAATATAGCGCCAAGGAACAGGAACAGCTGGCAAGCCTGATGAGTTCCGGGCGTTATGGCCCATACGAAAAAGAGTATATCCACAAGGATGGTCATCTGGTGCCGGTATTACTCAACGGCGCCTTGGTTGAGGACAAGTATGGCAACAAACGGATATGGTCTATCGTCCAGGATATCAGCGAGCGGAAAGAGGCGGAAAATGCCCTTGAGGAAAGCCGCCAACGATTGCTCCAGGCACAGCAACTGGCCAATATTGGCAACTGGGAAGCCGATTTACGCAGCGGCAAGCTGGTGTGGTCCGATGTGATTTATGACATTTTCGGTCTGGACAAGACGCGAGTCGAGCTTTCGGTAGAGCGGTTTATGCAGGCGGTGCATCCGGCCGATCTGGCGCTTGTCCTGGAAAGCCAGAAACAGGCGGCAAACACCGGCAGGCAGGATATCGTACACCGGATCTTGCGCCCTGATGGTAGCGTACGCTACGTACATGAGCTCGCTACGACTCTGTATGATGACAACGGGGCAATGACTGGCCTTGCCGGTACGGTGCAGGACATCACCGAACTCAAGCAGGCAGAGCAGGATTTGATGCTGTTTCGCCAGATCTTCGAAAGCGCCGAGCAGGGTATCGGTGTTACCGATGCGACAGGACACCTGCTTTATTCCAACCAGGCCCATGATCGAATCCATGGCTATAGTCATCAAGAGATCTTCGGTAAGCACTTCACCATGTTTTTCTCAGACGAAACGCTCACCTGGGCAACAGATGCGATCATGGAGGCGGTCGGTCAGGGGAAAGGATGGCATGGCTTGCTGCCGGTGTTGCAGCCAGATGGCACGGAGGTGATGACCAAAGCTAATGTCGGTTTTGTGCCGGGTGATGATGGTACGCCACAATATCTGTTCAACATCATGAGCGACTACACCGAGGAGCTCCGTCGTCAGCAACAGCTGGCAGAGGCAAAGGAAGCTGCCGAGCGGGCCAGTCAGGCCAAGTCCGAGTTTCTCTCCAGTATGAGCCATGAGTTGCGCACGCCGATGAATGCGATCCTCGGTTTCGCACAAATTCTCGAATACGATGATGAACTCGGTGAGGAACAGCACGACAGTGTGTACGAGATCATCAAGGCAGGTCGCCATCTCCTTGAACTGATCAACGAAGTGCTCGATCTCGCAAAAATCGAAGCCGGGAGCATCTCCCTTTCGCTCGAATCGGTGAGTCTGGCCGAGCTGGTGGATGAGAGCCTCTCGTTGATTGCGCCTGTGGCACAGGGAAAGGGCATCCACATCAGTCACGATGACATGGGGGAACTGCAGTTACGATGTGACCGTACCCGTTTCAAGCAGGTATTGATCAATCTCCTTTCCAATGCGATTAAATACAATCGCGAAGGAGGTAGTGTGCAGGTTGAGCTGACGACGGTCGGCGATGAGATGGTTCGCATTACCGTGGCCGATACCGGCATGGGGATTCCTGCAGACAATTTCGATATGCTGTTCCAGCCATTTAATCGCCTCAGTGCCGAACACAGTGAAATCGAGGGGACGGGGATCGGCCTCTCCATCACCCGCAATCTGGTGGAGATGATGGGGGGGACGATAGGCGTCGAAAGCGAGCGTAATGTGGGCAGCCGGTTTTGGGTGGAACTGCCGCGAGCCAGCCTTTCCCCTGAATCCGCAGTCGAGCTGGATGTAAGAAACGACGTTGGTTATTCTGCAGAGCCACAGCAGCATACTTTACTGTATATTGAGGACAATCCGTCCAACCTGAAATTGGTCAGCCAGATACTGGCAAAGCGCCAGCATATTCGGTTGATTACCGCCCATGAAGCCGAAATTGGACTGGAATTGGCAGCGGCACACCGACCGGAATTGATCCTGCTCGATATCAATATGCCGAGAATGGATGGTTACCAGACGCTGGCAGTGCTACAGTCGGACCAGCGTTTGCAGGAGATCCCTGTGGTTGCACTAACCGCTAATGCCTTGCCACGGGATAGCGAGCGTGCCCTGGCGGCAGGTTTTTCTGACTATCTGACCAAGCCGCTGGACGTGGCCGTATTTCTTGCGGTGATTGACCGTTACCTGAGCATCAAATAGTGAGCCCCAATACGGAAGGTTTGCAGATGAATGATACGTGGCACCTGAGTCCTGCAGCAGCGTGTATTCATATTGTTGATGATGAGCCCGCCAACCTGAAATTACTGGACAAGATGTTGGGGGCTCAGGGATACCGTAACCTGGTACTGATCCAGGACCCGCGCGAGGTGCTGGCGCACTACAACGAACGGCGCCCCGATCTGATTCTGTTGGACATCAACATGCCGCACATGGACGGCTTTGCCGTGCTCAAGGCGCTACGTGAACTCAATGATCCCCTAATGCCTCCAGTGCTGGTGCTGACTGCACAGCATGGACGTGATTTTCTATTGCGTGCGCTTAACTCCGGAGCCAGGGATTTTGTTGGCAAACCTTTCGACCGCCTGGAGTTGCTGGCCCGGGTACGCAACTTGCTCGATGCCCATATGGCTCATCGCCTGGTGCATGAGCAGAAGAACGTCCTGGATGAACTGGTGCGCCAGCGCACCGATGAGTTGCGTCAGACCCGTCTTTCCGTGGTAAGGCGACTCGGGCGTGCGGCGGAATACCGTGATAACGAAACCGGTAATCATATTCTGCGCATGAGCCAAATTTCGGAGTTGCTGGCACGCAAGTTGGGTTGGAATGAGGCGGACTGCGAACTGATGCTCAATGCCAGCCCGATGCATGATATCGGCAAAATCGGCATTCCGGATGAGATCCTGCTTAAGCCCGGTAAGCTGGACCCGGCGCAATGGGAAATTATGAAAAACCATGCGGCGATAGGGGCAGAGCTGCTCGAAGGTGATGATTCCGATTTATTGACGATGGCACGAACCATTGCCCTGACCCATCATGAAAAATGGGATGGAAACGGTTATCCCAGTGGTCTTGCTGGAGAGGAGATCCCGCAGGCCGGACGAATCGTTGCCGTGGCGGATGTGTTTGATGCACTGACCTCCAGTCGGCCCTATAAAAAGCCCTGGCCTGTCGATGAGGCGGTCAATTACATCCGCGATAACGCCGGTAGCCATTTTGATCCGGCGGTGGTGGCACAGTTTGAGGTGTCGCTGGAGGATGTCCATGCCATCCGCGAACGTTATTATGACGCTGAGGACTACGCATAACGTCCTCTGGGGCATGGGCTCTTCCTCTAAAAACCTGCTCTTGGCCATCTGAAAATCAGCTTGCCACTTTAGCCTTTCCCGCTACATTTCCCTTTTTTCTCCCTTCCCCGTTAGCACTTGAAGCGTGGTCTATACTGCTTTGAGATGACGTTACCCGTTATCGTTAGCTGTTACATAACCATAACTATTATGGTGTTTTTTTGCGATAGGGCAGGGACAAGGCGAGGATGAGAATCGGCGATACTCTGGTTGCGGCCGGCAAGGTCGACGTGGCGGACCTGGAAAGGGCGCTGGAATTAAAAAAAGGACGAGCGGAGCCCATCGGAGCCATCCTTGTTCGCCTTGGCCTCGTCGCCGAGAGTGATGTGGTCGAGATGGTCTCCCGGCAGCTGGACATGAAGGTGGTGCGAGAGGATGAATATCCCATCGAGCCGGTCCAGTCGGATCACTTCTCCATTAATTTCCTGAAATATCATAAGGCAGTCCCTCTGGGAGTTCGCGATGGTGAGCTGGAACTGGCGATGGCCAACCCGCTCGACCGCTATGTGATTAGTGCCGTGGAAATGACCAGCGGCATGCGGGTCAGGCCGCGCCTGGCGATGCCGAGTGAACTGGGGGCGGCGATAGAGCGGCTTTATGGTAGCGGCCGTTCGGTGATGGATCAGATCGTTGCCGATGTCAGCCACCCAGAAAGTCAAAGCGAAGCGGATGATATTGAACATCTGAAGGACCTGGCCAGCGAGGCGCCGGTGATCCGTCTGGTGAATCTGTTGATCGAGCGGGCCGTCGATGCCGGCGCCTCGGACATTCATATCGAGCCGTTCAACAACCGGCTAAAGGTCCGTTACCGCATCGACGGCATGCTGCAGGAGATGGAGGCGCCTCCATCGCGCATGAGCTCGGCGATCATCTCTCGCTTCAAGATCATGGCCAAACTGGATATTGCCGAGCGGCGGCTGCCTCAGGATGGGCGAATTCAGTTACATAGCCAGGGCTGTGAAATCGACTTGCGTCTCTCCACCGTGCCGACGATGCACGGCGAGAGTGTCGTGATCCGCTTACTGCGCAAGGACGGGGCGGTACCCGATTTCCAACAGCTCGGGTTCAACGACGCACTGCTGACCCGTTTTATGGGCTTGCTGGCGCAGCCCAACGGTATCCTGCTGGTGACCGGTCCCACCGGCAGCGGCAAGACCACCACCCTTTACGGTGCACTGCGCCACCTCAACCAGCCGACACGGAAAATCCTTACCGTTGAAGATCCGGTGGAATACGAGCTGGAAGGTATCAATCAACTGCAGGTCAAACCGCAGATCGGACTAGATTTCGCCCGAGCCCTGCGCGCGCTGGTGCGCCAGGATCCGGACGTCATCATGATCGGAGAAATGCGCGATCTGGAAACAGCACGCATCGCAGTGCAGTCGGCCATGACCGGACACCTGGTCCTCTCCACGTTGCACACCAACGATGCCCTGAGCAGCGTCAATCGTCTGCTGGACATGGGGGTAGAGGGGTACCTGGTGACCTCGACCGTGATCGGCATCGTGGCCCAGCGTCTGGTGCGCCAGCTGTGTCCTCATTGTCGGGAGAGTTACGAGGTATTGGCTGAGTTGGCCACTGAACTGCACTTGCCCGAACCGGAGAAGAATCAGCCGGTGAAACTGTATCGCGCGGTCGGTTGTGAACAGTGCAAAGGCAGCGGTTACAAGGGCCGTACGGCGATCCTCGAACTGCTGCCGATGACGGACGAGATACGGTCTCGGGTGCTTCGCCATGCTGCACAGCGCGAACTGCAGGAGGCCGCCCGGGCGAGCGGGATGCGCACCATGTATGAGGATGGTCTGGAAAAGGCCCTTGCCGGTGTGACCAGCCTGGAAGAGGTGCTGCGCGTGACGAGGGCCGTGTGAACATGGGGCAGTTTCACTACAAGGTGGTGGACGCAGCAGGCGGTCTGCTCGAAGGGGAGATTGAGGCCCTGACGGAGGCCGATGCCCTGCAGCGGCTCAAGGCGCAGGGGCATGCTCCGATCAGTGCCGAGCCGGTCGGCGGTGGCAAGCGTTTCTCCTTGCCGGCCTTGCCTCGTCGATCGCGTTTTCGAGTCTCGGCCTTCGCTCGCGATCTGGGAACGCTGCTGGAGGCGGGGATCCCGTTGGATCGGGCTCTCTCCATGTTTGCCGACATTTCTTCCTGCGAGCGTCAGGCCAAAATCCTGGAAGAGATGCTCGAGGGGGTACGTAGTGGCCGTTCGCTTTCCGAAGTGATGGAGTCGCAGCAGGGCGTCTTTAGCCGGTTCCATATCAATATGGTGCATGCCGGGGAAGCTTCCGGGATGCTGGGTGCGGTGCTGTTGCGGCTGGCGGAATCGACGGAGGAGCTTGAGTCGGTCAAGGAGAGCGTGCGTACTGCGCTGATCTATCCGGCGCTGCTGGTGGTGATCACTGTCGCTTCACTGTTGTTGCTGATGGTGGTGGTGGTGCCGCAGTTCTCGGTGTTGTTTGCCGACATGGGAAAGGAGTTGCCGCTGGCAACACGCATCGTCAGCGGTACAGGAGATCTGTTACGCAGTTACTGGTGGGCCGGGCTTGCTCTGCTGATCCTCGGGGTTAAGTTCATGCAGGCACAGTGGCGCCATGAATCGAGCCGCTATCGCTGGGAGCAGCGCCTGATGCGCTGGCCACTGCTGGGCGATCTGATGGTAAAGACCCAGATGGCGATTTTTTCCCGAACCCTTTCCACCTTGCTCAACAATGGCGTCCCCCTCCTTGCGGCGCTGCGGATTGTCGGTGAGACCCTGACCAATCAGGTACTGCAAAGACGCATTGCAAGTGTCGCGGAGGAGGTGAAGGGGGGAACGACCCTGGCGGCCGGATTGGCCGAAAGTGGCAGTTTCCCGACGCTAGCGGTGCATCTGGTTCGGGTGGGGGAAGAGACAGGCAGCCTGGACGCCATGCTGCAGCGGCTGGCCGCAATCTATGACCGGGAGGTGAGGGCGACGGTACAGCGCATGTTGGCATTGCTGGAGCCGGTGCTGATTATCGGGCTAGGGATCATCGTCGGCGGCATCATTATGTCGATTCTGGTGGCGATTCTCAGCATCAATGACCTGACGCTTTAGGGGGCAAGGTTCAAGGTTCAAGGTTCAAGGTTCAAGGTTCAAGGTTCAAGGTTCAAGGTATAGGAGCGGTGTCCGGCCGCGACATTACAAAGTCATACGGCTTCAGGATTCGAGTTCGAAGTGGGGTAATTATGGTAAGAGTTCTGCAAAAACGCGTGGGAAGAAAGCAGGGTGGTTTCACCCTTATCGAGTTGCTGGTGGTGCTGGTCATCCTCGGCCTGCTGGCGGGGCTGGTGGGTCCGCAGGTGATGAAATATCTCGGCACCTCCAAGACCAAGACCACCTACCTTCAGATTCAGGAGCTGGGGGCTGCGCTGGATCTTTACCGGCTAGAGGTGGGTCGCTATCCGAGCGTTGAGCAGGGACTGAATGCCCTGGTGGAAGCCCCGCAGGGGACCGAGGCGCGTTGGAATGGCCCCTACCTGAAAAAGCGTGCGGTGCCCCAGGACCCCTGGGGAAATGATTTCCACTATCGCTTCCCCGGGGAGCAGGATATCTATGACCTGTTTTCGCTCGGAGCAGACAATGCACAGGGCGGCAGTGGCGAAGATGCGGACATTCTCGGCTGGGAGTGATCCCCGGCGCCACAACCGCGGCTTCACCCTGATAGAGCTGCTGGTGGTGCTGGTGCTGATGAGCGCACTGCTGGCGTTGGTGCCGCCGCTGTTCGATCGCGGGCTCTCCTCGACCGGCCTTCATGCGGTGGCGCGGGAAATGATGGCCGCCATGCGTTACGCGCGTAGTACCGCAGTGAGTCAGCGTCAGCCGGTGGCCTTCATCCTGGATCTTGAGCAGCACTTCTTTCGGGTTCACGACAAGCGTCCCGTGAACCTGCCCAATAATGGTTTGCAGCTTGAGCTGCTTACCGCCGAGAGCGAGTTAAGAGGCAGCGGGGCGGGGGCGATCACCTTCTTTGCCGACGGCAGTGCCACCGGCGGCAGCCTGACACTGGTGGCAGAGTCACGACAGCTCCGGCTGGATGTGGACTGGTTGAGCGGACGGGTGACGCTGCATGAGTAGTCCCCAGTCATCTCTCGCTGCCCAGCATGGTTACTCATTGCTGGAGGTGCTGGTCGCGTTTGCCATTCTGGCCCTGGCGGTGGCAACCATTCTTTCGCTATTTGCCACCGGGCTGCGTAATACCGCGGTTGCCGCTGATTATGCCCGGGCACTTACCATGGCTGAATCACAGCTGGCAACCTTGCTGGCGAAGGAGGCAACACAACTGGAAATGGGGGTTACTGAAGGGAGCGAGGAGGGGCTCCACTGGCAAAGCCAAGTGGAGCCCTACGAAGAGCCCGCTTCAGTGGTGCAACCAACACCTCTCTATCGCATTGATGTCCGTGTCGACTGGGGAGAGGGGGAGCGCCAGCGCTCTGTAGCGCTTTCCACCCTGCGTCTCGGAAAGATGCCATGATCCTTCCCCGTCAGCACAGAACACCCATGCAAAGTTCCCGTGGCTTTACCCTGATGGAGATGATGATTGCCATGCTGTTGGTGGGGATGGCGTTGACCATTGCCTTTGCTGCCCTGCGCTTTGCCTCGCGCAGCTGGGAGCGGACTGACACGCTGGTGAGCGGACTCGATCAGTGGCGTGTTGCGACCAGTGTAGTACGCCGCCAGCTGAGTCAGATGCAGGCCATCAGAGCGGATGAGAGCAGCCGTAAGCTGCTTTTTTTCGGCAGCCCTGAACAGCTGGAGTTTATCGCCCCAGCACCAGCCCAGGGGGGACGTCTTGCCGCCTTATATCGTTACCGCCTGCGTTTTGTGAATGAGGAGGGCGAGAAGGTGTTGCGGCTCGATTATCGTCCCTACTTCCCCGGGGAGGATTCGGCCGGGACGGCGGAGGTGGCCACCTCCGTCCTGGTCAGCGGCTTACTCGAGGGGCGCTTCGACTACATGGCGCCGCCCCAGTCTTCTGGTGAGCCGCAATGGCAGGGAGCCTGGAATACACCGGAGCGTCTTCCCACGATGGTCCGCATGGAGCTGCAAGTGCAGGGGCCGATTGCCTCATGGCCACCACTGGTTGTCATGCTACCGGTAACCGGCGGGGCGAAATGAAGGGGGGCCTCCGTTATTCACCTCAGCAGGGGATCGCCTTGGTGGTGGTCTTATGGCTGGTGGCGTTATTGGCCTTGATGGCGGTCAGTCAAAGCGCGGCCGTGCGGACCGAAACCCTGGTGGTGGGCAACCTGGTTGAATCCGCCAGTGCCCGTGCTGCCGCATATGCCGGTTTGCAACTGGCGATCGCCGATTTGGCAAAACCGCTTCCAGCGCGCGAGATGAGCAGCGACGGTAGGGCCTACGGCCTGCGTTTCGATGCCGCGCAGCTTGTTATCAACATCAGTGAGGAGAGCGGTAAAGTGGATCTCAATGCCGCGCCGGCAACGCTACTGAACAAACTGTTGGCGGCCAGTGGCGTGGAGCAGGAACGCCGTTTGGCACTGGTCGATGCGATCCTGGACTGGCGTGATCGGGACAATCTCCGTCGCCTCAATGGCGCCGAGGAGGAAGAGTACCGCCTTGCCGGGCTGGCTTACGGTCCGAGCAATGCCCCTTTCCAGAGCCTGGAAGAGCTGGCACTGGTACTCGGTGTCGATGCTTCGCTTTACCATGCCCTTGGCCAATATCTTACGATTTATTCCGGCAGGCCCGATGTGAATTTATCAGCGGCCTCTCCTGAACTGCAAAGCGCCCTGGTCGAAGGAGATGAACTGTCCGCCGATATCGAATTTGGTGATATGCCGGAAAACGATTCGCTGGAACGCCGAGTGGTTAGTGCCGGTAGCGTTTTCACTATCACGGTTGAGGCACGGCTACCCAGTGATGTTCGTGAGCGCCTGACGGCCGTTGTGCGACTGCCTCCCACCCGAGCCAACGCGCCACTGCGATATGAGTTGCTGCGCTGGGAGGAAGGGCGTTAGCCAGAGCGTCGTGTGGAGTGCCACCCCCCACCCACATCACAACTGGGGTGTTTACCTGCTTGTAACCATTCTTCCCACTGACTATAGATTTATCTGATGGACAACGGTGGGGAACACGATGGCAGTTATGCCTCTTCCATGGCAGCGAGAAGGACGCGTGATGACTAGCGGCAGGTTGATGCGCCTGTTGCTGCTGTTTATCAATTTCGTGCTGGTGCTGCTGCTGATAGGGCTATGGCAAAGCGTGCCACAGTTCTACGCGGTTGAAAGCGCCCCGGATGTAAGGGCCCAGACCCTCGAGTTGCCGTCGAGTCCGTTGCGCAAGCTGTCTCTCGTGCACTATCAGGAGCTGCTGGAGCGGCCACTGTTCTGGAGTGAACGGCGTGCGTTGCAAAGCGCCTCTATGGTCGAGGAGACAACGCAGAATCAGCCTTTGGCGTTCGTGCTGAACGCGGTGGTGACCTCCCCGCAATCAAGCTATGCCCTTCTTGCTAAACCTGGCGTCAATGAACTGATAAAAGCTCAGCCTGGCGATGTGGTGGAAGGGTGGGAGATCGAGTCGATGACCAGTAACAGCGTCACGCTGAAGCGGAGCGGTCAACGGCAACGAATCATGTTGGATGAAGAGCAGACCAAGGGACGCTAACCCGCAATTACTGCGGAGGGTTGTTGAGGTTGGCGACAGACAGCAGCACGTTCCTACCCGGAAAGGAGTGCTGTGATGTCTCCAAGCTTGTGCTGTTCCGGAACGAAAATGGCCATTGCTGGCAGCCTCTGAAGAGGACGCTGTGCGAAGGCGAAACAACAAGGAGAACGGTGTGGAGAGAGCGGTTAACAGATCAGCCATCGCGGTGATGGTACTGTCGTTGGCAGTGGCTGGTTGTGCAGCGACGACTCAACATGATACGGCGACAGATACGGTGGTGCCGCCCGTCCCTGCGAAAGAGACGTGGCAGGCTGAAGCGCAACCCTTACCGGATCAGACAACGGAGTCCTCTGCCGCCCAAGTGACACCGCGTCGGGAAGCGGAGATCAGCCTGGGTAGTGGCAGGTTTATTAATCGCAGCCCCGCCGAGCGGCCAATTACCCCGATGGCAGAAGGGGATGTCACGCTCAATTTCGACAACACGGCAATCACTGAAGTGGTGAAGATCGTCCTGGGCGATATTCTTGGCGAGAATTATGTGATTGACCCCGCCATCAAGGGCAATGTGAGTCTCAAAACCAGCCAGCCGGTTAAACGTGATACCTTACTGCCGATCCTCGAAGAGTTGCTGAAAATGAACGGTGCGGCAATGAGCTGGGACGGCACAATGTATCGTGTTACCCCGCTGGCCAACGCCATGCGCAATGGCCTTAGTCCACGGCTCGCCAAGGGCGGTGCGCCGCTGATGCCAGGTTACGGTGCGCAGATCTTCCCGCTGCGCTATATCTCCGCCAAGGAGATGCTCAAGATCCTCGAGGCCATGGTGCCGAAAGAGAATCTGCTGCTGGTGGATGAGCACCGCAATCTGCTGGTGCTTGGCGGTACCAGCCAGGAACTCGAAGGTTGGCGAGATACCGTCGAGATCTTCGATGTGGACTGGATGGCGGGGTACTCGGTCGGCGTGTTTCCGCTGCAGTATGCCGATGCTCAGAGCATTGGTGATGAGTTGAAGCGAATCATTGGCGAACACATGAATGCCGATTCTGCGGGCATGATCAAAATCGAGTCGCTGGACCGTCTCAATGCACTCCTGGTGCTCACACCGCAGCAACGCTATCTGGAGCGGGTCCGCGTCTGGATCGAACGGCTGGATCGGGTCGGGGATGAGCCCGGAGTTCGGCTCTATACCTATGAAGTGAAAAACCGTAAGGCCGCGGAACTGGCGTCGGTGCTGACAAGCGTATTTAGTGGTGGCGAAGGTGGTGGGCGAGAAGGGGCGCGTTCTGCGGGGCTTGCTCCCGGCATGACACCGGTCAAACTGAGCAACGTGAGCGAGGCAGGGCAGAAAGCCGCTACACCACCGGCAGCTGCTTCCGGTGGAGCGATGCAGCAGTTGCAACTGCCTGCCGGTGGCGAAGTACGCATCGTCGCCGATGAGTCGAACAACAGCATTCTGGTGATGTCATCGGCCCAGGATTTTCTGGTGATCGAGTCGGCGCTCAAGCGCCTCGATGTGCAGGAAATGCAGGTGTTGATCGAGGCATCGATCCTCGAAGTGATGCTGACCGATGAGCTGAGCTACGGTCTGGAGTGGTATTTCAAGAACAACGATGTCTACAAGGGAAAAATTGGTCAGGGGCTGCTGGATCTCAATTCCTCTCCAGGTATTGGCGCCTCGATACCCGGCTTCTCCTATACGCTCAGCGGCAACGGCGTAGTGAGCGCGGTACTCAATGCGTTGGCCAATGACTCCAAACTCAATGTGATCTCCAGCCCGTCACTAATGGTGCTGGATAACCGCACGGCACGAATTTCCGTGGGAGATCAGGTACCGGTCAAATCCGAAACCGCCACCACCGATGCCGGGGTGATCATTGAATCAATCCAGTTCAAGGATACCGGCGTACAGCTGGAGGTGACGCCGCGCATCAACAGCGGCGGGCTCATCACTATGGATATCCGCCAGGACGTTACCGACGTGGGTGAACCGGAGGTGGCCACGGGACAGCGCAGTTTTCGCCAGCGCAATATCCAGAGCAC
>JBFEWO010000003.1:0-54523 GCA_041546305.1 Thiohalomonadaceae bacterium
ATGAAACGGTCGCGGTCAAACCAGCCGGGATTGGCCGGGTTGTGCTTCATGTGGCCGTTCCACAGCACCTCGGCAATATCGGCCATACCCATCGGTGCACCGGGGTGTCCGGAATTGGCCTTCTGCACAGCATCCATGCTCAGGGCACGGATGGCATTCGCTAAGTCTCTACGGCTTGGCATCTAAGTCTCCTTCAACTTTTATAAAACTGAAAATTCTTGAATCAACCGCGGTAGCTTCGCAGTCACGCTCCGACGCCGGTTTACTCTGCGCCAGCCTATCGGCTAACTGCTATAACTAGCCGCTTTATGAGAAACCTTCCCCAAAACACAAATCATTATTTATTCTTCAGCGCCCTCTGCGCCTTGCTGGTGCTCATCTCGCCAACCAGGGACGCGGGGTAAAAACCGTTTATCGACATCCAATCTCGCCCTGTTAAGCCCGACTTGTAGACGTCACGATCCCGCATGGAACAGATGATTGTCGCCCATATTCACCTTCCGAGCAATAGCTGGTTAAATAAAAATGCCAATTACTCACATTAATTCAATGGGTTATGTGGATATAATTTTCGCTTAAGGCCACTAGATCCATTAGGCGTGGGCTTGCTACTAATTAGTGCAGTAACCTCTGCTCGACGTGTTGAGACGTATGGTAATTGGGCACTTTCGTATATACTGGCCAGTTCAACTAACCACGTACCCCTGTGTACACTGTGCCATCCAACCAGTTTGGGAAGTTAAAAGAGCATGAAAAACAATTATTTGTTTACTTCTGAATCCGTTTCCGAGGGACATCCGGACAAGATGGCGGATCAGATCTCCGATGCCATTCTTGATGCCATCCTCGCACAGGATGCCAACGCCCGCGTCGCTTGCGAGACACTGGTAAAGACCGGCATGGTGGTTCTGGCTGGTGAGATCACCACCACCGCCAACATCGAATACGAACAGATTGTTCGGGACACCGTAAATGGCATCGGTTACACCAGTTCCGATGTGGGTTTTGACGGCGCCACCTGTGCCGTGCTTAACGCCTTGGGTAAGCAATCTCCCGACATTGCGATGGGGGTCGACCGTGAGGACCGTGAAAACCAGGGAGCCGGTGACCAAGGGTTGATGTTTGGTTACGCCAGCAACGAGACCGATGTGCTGATGCCCGCCCCTATCACCTATGCCCATCGCCTGGTTCGTCGTCAAGCCGAGGTTCGTAAAAATGGCGAACTGGCGTGGTTGCGCCCTGATGCCAAGAGCCAGGTCACCTTCCGTTATGATGACGGTAAACCTGTCGGTATCGATGCGGTGGTTCTGTCCACGCAACATAATCCCGAGATCAGCCAGGAGAAGCTGCGTGAAGCCGTGATGGATCTGATCATCAAGCCGGTGCTGCCGGAAGAATGGATCGACAACAAGACACAATTCCATATTAATCCTACCGGCCAGTTCATCATCGGTGGTCCTGTTGGTGACTGCGGCCTGACCGGTCGCAAGATCATTGTCGACACCTATGGCGGCATGGCGCGCCATGGCGGCGGCGCCTTTTCCGGCAAGGACCCTTCAAAGGTTGACCGCTCAGCCGCCTATGCAGGACGGTATGTTGCCAAGAACCTGGTGGCTGCCGGGCTTGCCGAGCGCTGTGAAATCCAGGTCTCCTATGCCATCGGCGTGGCCGAACCGACCTCTATCAGCATCGAGACGTTCGGCACCGCTGCTGTGAGTGAGCAGCGCATCATTGATCTCATTCGCGAGCACTTTGACCTGCGTCCCTACGGCATCACCACCATGCTGGATCTGGCCAAGCCCCGCTACCAGGGCACCGCATCCTACGGCCACTTTGGACGTGATGATCTCGATCTGCCCTGGGAGCGCACTGACAAAGCGGACATCTTGCGCGCTGCAGCAGGTCTTTAATCAATTCCCCCGCCGCCCGATGCATGACAGAGGGCGGCCACCATCCCGAGGAGCGTTGCAACAGGGCTTCCTGCCAGGCTCGGGATTGGTGATCTCTATTAACGGCGCTCCCAAACGACACTAGGAGAGAGACTCATGTCTGAGTTTACAGACTACAAGGTCGCTGACATCTCCCTGGCCGATTGGGGCCGTAAGGAAGTCGCGATTGCCGAAACCGAAATGCCGGGCCTGATGGCCCTGCGCGAAGAGTATGCCGGCAAGAAACCGCTTGCCGGAGCACGCATTGCCGGCTGCCTCCACATGACCATCCAAACCGCCGTGCTGATGGAGACCCTGGTCGATCTGGGAGCTGAAGTACGCTGGTCATCCTGTAACATCTTCTCCACCCAAGATCAGGCTGCCGCCGCGATGGCCGCTGCCGGGATTCCCACCTTCGCGTGGAAAGGTGAGACCGAGGAAGAGTTCTGGTGGTGCATTGAGCAAACCATCCATGGGCCCAACGGCTGGACCCCCAATATGATCCTGGACGACGGCGGCGACCTCACCCAGATCATGCACGACAAGTACCCGGAACTACTCAAAGAGGTACGCGGCATCTCCGAAGAGACCACCACCGGTGTACACCGCCTGTACGAAATGGCCAAGAAGGGTGAACTGCTGGTTCCGGCGATCAATGTCAACGACTCGGTCACCAAGTCTAAATTCGACAACCTTTACGGCTGCCGCGAATCACTGATCGATGGTATCAAACGTGCCACCGATGTGATGATCGCCGGCAAGATCTGCGTCGTTCTCGGTTACGGCGATGTGGGTAAGGGCTGCGCTCAAGCCTTCCGCGGCATGGGTGCCACCACTTGGGTCACCGAGATCGATCCGATTAATGCACTGCAGGCAGCGATGGAAGGCTACCGCGTTGTCACCATGGAGCAGGCCGCAGCAATGGGAGACATCTTCGTAACCACCACCGGAAACATCGATGTCATCACCCACGATCACATGCTGGCGATGAAAAACGAGGCCATCGTCTGCAACATCGGCCACTTCGACAACGAAATCGATGTAGCCAGCCTGCGCCAGTACACCTGGGAGAACATTAAACCTCAGGTCGATCATGTAATCTTTCCCGACGGAAAGAAAATTATCCTGCTGGCCGAAGGGCGTCTGGTAAATCTCGGCTGCGCTACCGGCCATCCGAGCTTCGTCATGTCCGCATCCTTCACCAACCAGGTTATCGCCCAGATTGAACTGTGGAACAACCACGATCAGTATGAAAACAAGGTTTACGTACTGCCCAAACGTCTGGACGAGAAGGTCGCCCGTTTGCACCTTTCAAAGATCGGTGCACAGCTCACAATGATGACGCAAAAACAGGCAGACTATCTCGGTGTCGCGGTCGACGGACCATACAAGCCTGATCATTACCGCTATTAAATGAAATGCGGGGGACAGCCTCAGCTGTCCCTCTCTCCTTTTCTCCGGAGGAGTCAACATGGAATCGCAAAAAGTTCACCCCCGGCAATTCAGTTTTGAATTCTTTCCGCCCAAGACAGATGAAGGTGCAGAGAAACTGCGCACCACAAGAGACGAACTGGCCAAACTGGGTCCCAAATATGTTTCGGTTACTTTTGGTGCCGGTGGCAGCACTCAGGATGGAACCGTTGAGACGGTTCGCGAAATATTCACTGCCGGCCTTGATACTGCCCCTCACCTCTCCTGCATTGGCTCGACACGTGAAGCGATACTCAAGCTACTAAACACATACATCGAATTGGGTATCAAACGCATTGTTGCCTTGCGTGGTGACATGCCCTCAGGAATGCGTGAGACCGGTGCGTTTCACTATGCCAACGAACTGGTTGAATTCATTCGCCAAGAGACAGGCGATCACTTTCATATCGAGGTAGCCGCCTATCCCGAATTTCATCCGCAAGCGCCTTCAGCTGAGGCCGACCTGGACAACTTTGCCCGCAAGGTTGGTGCCGGTGCCAATGCCGCCATTACGCAATATTTCTACAACATCGATGCCTATCTTCGTTTCGTCGAGGAAATTGAAAAACGTGGTATCGATATTCCGGTCGTACCCGGCATCATGCCGATTACCAACATCAAGCAACTTGCACGCTTCTCTGCTATGTGTGGTGCCGAAATCCCTCGCTGGCTTCGTTTGAGACTGGAATCCTACGGTGAAGATATTCGCTCCCTTCGTGCCTTCGGACTTGATGTCACCACGGATCTCAGCCGGCGTCTGCTCGAGGCAGGTGCTCCCGGTCTGCACTTCTATACCATGAATCAAATCGAACCTACGCGGATCATCTGGACCAACCTAGGACTAAAAAGCAGCTCCCTTTAGCACTAAATACAAATGCGCATCCCGCGAATATTTCATCCGCAACCACTGTCCTCAGCGAGCAATATAAGACTTGATGACAGTGCTGCCCGTCATGTAGCCAAAGTCCTTCGTCTTGGGGCAGGTGCACCGCTCAGACTATTCGATGGCAACGGCGGCGAGTATTCATCGACAATTCTCGAAATCGGTAAGCGAGAGGTTGTCGTCACTGTGGGTGAGCATCATTCGCTGGAGGTAGAATCTCCGCTGAAGGTCACTCTGGCACAGGGTATCTCCAAGGGAGAACGTATGGACTACACGCTACAGAAAGCCGTTGAGCTTGGTGTGCAGCAAATCGTCCCCCTTGAAACAGAACACTCCGTAGTGAACCTGAAAGGAGAGCGTCGTGACAAGAAGCTTGAACACTGGCGTGGAGTCATCATCAGTGCTTGTGAGCAGTGTGGCCGGAACACACTGCCAGAGTTACTGCCAATACAGAGCCTTCAATGTTGGCTCGAGTCCACTCCCGAAGGTCTCCGTTTACTAATGGATCATCGGGCCAACGGCAACATCGGTGAAATGGAAAAAGCTGAAAGGGTAACTTTGCTGATCGGCCCGGAAGGCGGCCTATCTGAAAGCGAGCGAGACACCGCTTATGCTAACGGTTACACCGGATTACGCCTCGGTCCACGTGTTCTTCGTACGGAAACCGCTGCACTCACGGCACTTGCCGCCCTGCAATCCCATTGGGGCGATCTCAATTAAGAAGCTAAAAGACGCTAGGTCAGTCTGCTCGCCAACTTCATAATTGCTGATGTGAGCTCGGCTAACACAGCAGCCTGCATTTGGTTATGCAGACTGCTTAAAGCCATAGCTGTTGCCCAGGATATCCGTTATTTCAGTAAGGCAAGATAGTTTGCCAAGCCTTCAATATCATCATCGCTCAGGCGAGCAGTGACCTGCTCCATACTCGCATTTCTGCGCTTGTCTTCACTATGGTCTTTGGTATTGGCTGCAGCTCGAAAGCGCTTTAGCGTCATTTTTACGTACTCAATTTGCTGACCGGCTAAACGCGAATAGCCTTCCTCACCGCGACCATCGGCACCATGGCAACGAAAACAAACACTCTTGTAGATGTGTTCACCCTTGCTGGCCAACAAGGGATTGGTGCCTTCAACGGGTTTCAACTTTTGCGAGGTAAAATATACAGCGAGGTTCACCTTGTCCTGGAAGGTAAAATCGCTGGCCAGTGTCTGCATAACAAAGTTCTTTCTCGTTCCATCGGTGAACTTGCCGATTTGCTCAATAATGTATGCTGGATTCTGACCGGCCAGATTCGGGATATCCGGTTTAACACTGTTGCCATCCACTCCATGGCAGTGACCACAGAGAATGGAACGGTCCTTCCCTCTACGCATTGCCTCTTCTAGAAACTGCTTGTTATGAATGTCCTTGTCGATCTCTGCCATAATCCGTTCACGTTCGGTCATCGCTGTATCAGAGGACTGGGCACCAGCATTCGTTGTTCCAGTGGCTAACAGCGCACTCACCATGATAATTGATATTGATTTCTTCACGTGCACAGAAGCTCCCATCAAATTCATTCCAAGCTTTTATTCTTCGAGTCTAATCTGCTGAAACCCCCAGATGCTCCAGCATTTTTTCCATTGCATCCAGATCGGGAACCAATACTTTTTCTCCCTGCAATTGAAAACGACCCTGAACACCTGGCTGTTTCTCCATAACCTCCTTGTCCTCTGCCAACATCTCATTTGTAACCATATGCAATTGTGGCATGCCCTCAATCTGAATCGCGAGAAACGGGATCCGGGGGCTTCCACTGAGGGTATTACATACGACATGCCGAGTGCGCTCGCTGCGATTAGCCTGTTCCTGACCCAAGAGTTTTTCCATCGAAAAGAGCGGCACACTTCTGCCGCGCCATTGAAGCATGCCCAGCAACCACTCTGGCATATGCCCGGCAGGCTCTACCTCCTTGTACTCAAGCACTTCGGCAATAAGCGTGCTAGGCAGCAGCAGTTTCATCTGATTCAATGGCAATGTAAAGCTGCGAACCTTCAGCTCGGCAAGCTCCTCATCAGTTAGTGGTATTGATAATGTATCGGTCATATTTCTGCGCCGTGGCATCCTCATCCAGCTTTCGCAGCAATGAGTGATTCTATATTTTCCAGTAAATCAACTTCCGTATACGGCTTACCCATATATTTGTTTACGCCGATATCCATCGCCCGCTGCCGGTGCTTGTCACCGGTACGCGAGGTAATCATGATGATCGGGATGTTTCTCAAACGTTCCGAATTGCGGATGTAGGTCGCGAGCTCAAAACCATCCATGCGCGGCATTTCAATATCCAACAACATAACGTCAGGAATGGTCTCTTCAAGGACAGTCAAGGCATCTACACCGTCCTTGGCTGTCACACAAGTCATGTTATGGCGCTTGAGTAGACGTTCCGTGACCTTACGAACAGTAATCGAGTCATCAACAACCATGACCGTAGGCTCGGATTCCACGGCAGCAACTTTTTCTATCGCCTCCACCTCAACAGCCTCATGACTCTTGCGGGCCAGGCCACGACGGATGAGAGAAGGGACATCGAGAATCAACGCCACACTACCATCTGCAAGAATGGTCGCCCCGGCCAGATCCTGAAGTGTACTGAGCTGTGGGCCAAGTGATTTCACTACAATCTCACGGCTACCGATCAAACCATCGATAGCAAATGCAATCCGCTGCTCACCACTCTTGGTGAGCAGCAGGGCATGGTTGGCAGCCTCTGAAACATTCAGACTGCCATTCATCCCCAGCAGACTGGTCAAATAAAGAGCATCGTATTCTTCACCAACCCAGTTATAAACTGGATTGTCCGTCGCGAAGAGACTTGTCAGTTCTTCTGAGCTGATCCTTTCTATACCACTGATACTCATCAGGGGTATGGCATAGACGTCCTCCGCAACATTGACCAGCAATGCACGACTCACGGACAAGGTGAGAGGCAAACGCACAGTCAGAGTTGTACCCTTACCAGCGGTAGACTCGATCTCCAACACTCCACCCAGCTGCTTTATCTCACTGTTTACCACATCCATACCGACACCGCGGCCGGAGATCTGGCTGAGTGACTGTGCCGTTGAGAATCCCGACTCAAGAATAAAACCCATGATTTCCTTGTCACTGAGCTTCGAACCTTCTTTCATCAAGCCACGTTCAATAGCCTTTTTCTTTACCGCATCAAGATTAATACCGGCACCATCATCGCTAACTCTGACGACTACCTCTGACCCTTCACGGGACTGTGCAATGACGATACTTCCTGTCTCGGGCTTGCCAGCTGCCAACCGAGCCTGAATATCCTCGATACCATGAGCAATAGAGTTTCGTAGCATATGCTCGAGCGGTGCCATCATCCGCTCGACAACATTTCGGTCCATTTCAACCTCTGCCCCGGTAAACGACAGGTTAGCACGTTTCCCGAGCTCAGATGAGGTCTGACGGACGATGCGTCTGAGCCTAGGTGCATATTCAACCAAGGGGACCATTCGCGTGTGCATGAGGCTTTCTTGCAGTTCGGTATTAACCCGTGATTGTTGTAACAACAGGGTTTCAGACTCACGGGTAAGATTCAAAAGAATGTCTTCGATACTTCCCAAGTCACTCAAACTCTCCACCATTGAGCGGGAGAGTTGCTGCATATGCGTGAAACGGTCGAACTCCAGCGGGTCGAATTCCTCATAACCCAGCTTCTGCGCTTCTTCCTTGCGAGACTCAATTTGCCCTTCTGTCTCAATATCGAATTGACGTACCTGTTCACGCAGGCGAACAACCGTCTGATCCATTTCCTCAATGCTTGTACGGAATGAGCCGATCTGCTGCTCTACGCGAGAACGATAAATACTCACTTCACCGGCGAAATTGACAAGGTTATCTAGCAGGTCAGCACGTACACGGACCAGTTCATGCTGTACCCGAGGTGCCCGACGACGGTTTTCTTCACCGCTATCATCTTCGTTTTCTTTGTCGTTTTCTTTGTTGCTCTCTTCTCGCACCTTGTTGATGTCGACAACCTTTTCGCTGTCGCGTTCAACTGTCGCTATCACAATAATTTCGCGGATATCTGAGACGAGATAGGCATTGTCGTCCAATGGCTCAAGCGTCTTCACCTGGATCATCATGCGTTGCACTCGATCCAGGACCAACATCATCAAGTCGTTGTTTTTTTTTGACGTCGGAACATAACCGTCATCAATCGATGAGAGAAGATCTGCAAGTGCATCAGTAAGTGCGACAATCTCACTAATCCCAAACTCTGCACTCACTTTAGCTAGTTTATTCCCGGCACTCCGGAGATTGTCGAACTGGTCACGGTCACTGGTATCGCGCATCCATGCCGTAAGATTGAACTCAACGTCGGATACTGCCTGCTCAAGTGCTGATAAATCCGGTTCGATTTCCGGCATGCTGCGATCGTTGCCGCTCGCAGGCTCAGATTGCACTGATGACTCGGCAGCACTTGAGATTACAGACGCCACTTCCGTCTGTGTTCGTGCCAGTGTCTGCTCGCTCTCCTCCTTCAGCGACTCCCCGGTTTTGCTCTGGGCGAGTTCCTCAACCTGGCGGATCAGATCATCGCCAAAACTAACTGGTTCATGATTCCGAACCTGTTCAAGCATCGTGACAAGCCGGTCATGCGACAACTGCAGCAAATCCATCATTGCCGGTGTCCGCTCCAGCAAGCCATCAACGACCTTCTCTACTGTTGATTCAAGGCTATGACTCAAGTCACCAATGGCTGTAATTCCGGCCATTCTGGCGCCGCCTTTCAGGGTATGCAGCTGTCGCTGTAATGACTCTACCAGTGTGCGGTCGTCAGGATTATCCACCCATGCCTGTAGTGTCTCTTCACTGGCATCAAGGATATCAGCCCCTTCTTCGAGGAAGATTTCCATCAACTCAGGATCGTAGTCCTCATCACCGGTAATCCCATCTGGCGCAGACGATACTCCGATGCTCGACGATGAAGGTTCCTCAATACTCACCGGTAAGATTTCTTCGCTGCTCTCCGGCGATATTTCTTCTACTACTTGAGGTTCTTCGTCTGTCGTTAGCGCATCGTCAGACCAAACAGGTTCAATTGCATCAAGGCCTTCAGAAACAACGTCACCAAACACTTCCTCAACAGGTGCTTCAAACGCTTCTTCCTGAGATACAGGTTCTATTGTCTCTAACTCAACCTGACTCTCTTCGGCTACTGCTGGGTCATCCAATGACAGCCCATCAATTTCTTCCTGTTGCGCCAGACCTGATTCAGGTTTTGCATGCGCGACATGCTCAAGATGCTGGACTTTTTCGAATACGGTAATTGCAAGCGCCAGTGGCCCTCTGCTCTCTGGCAAGTCAGCAACCTCGCCATCGCCGAGATAATCCAGCATGCGTCGTACATAACTGACGCACTCGACCAGGGCATCTATACCCTCATCATCGACAGTTTCATTAGAGGCCTGCAGTGTTTTTGCATACTTTTCCAGCCTACCGCAGACATCCGCCACGCCAGTCACACCGGCCATCCGTGAACTCCCCTGCAGGGTGTGTAGCGCCCGAATCACTGGTTCTGTTATCTTCCTGCTACCGCCTTGTCTAACGCTCTCGACAAAGGCATTAAGCTCGTCCAAATGCCCAGCGGCTTCCTTCGAATAGATCTCAAGAAGAACAGGGTCAAGCTCTGGAACATGCTCTTGCTCATCTACAGGAGCTGATGCCTCCTCGACGGGCTTAAGGGGCTCCTGATGTACTGTTTCTTGTTGCACTTTGCCCTGGGTAATTTCGTCTGCCATTTCTTGCAGAAGGGAAATATCCGTCTTTGGTTGGGCTCCAGATCTGAATTGCTCAATCAGTTCGGGTAATGTATCTATCGCCTGCTCAATGATATCGAACATGGCAGCGTTATGACTGATCGTTCCATCCAGGACACGGTTCAGCATATTTTCGAAAGCCCAGGCGAACTCACCCAGTACTAGCGCACCAACTAAGCGGCCGCTACCTTTAAGCGTATGAAAACTTCTACGCAAATCCTTGAGCGCCTCAACCTCTGTTGGGTTAGAAGACCACTGAGGAAGCAATGTACGTAGATTGTTCAGTTCTTCTTCAGCTTCTTCGATGAAAATTTCGATAATTTCATCGTCCAATTCACTCTGCGAGGAATCCGATACCGCATGAACTGTCTCATCAGTCGCTTGAGCACTTTCATCTAGCTCAAGCGCTCCCTCAGTAACAGCTTCCTGGAAAGACGATTCGGATGCTGCATCCCGGGCTTGTTCTTCGCCGCGTAACTCTAATGTATCTGAGGCTGACCCTGTTGCTGTGTCACTATCCTGACCTTTAACTTCTTCTTCAGGACTTTGTTCTATCTCAGGCGCTTCAAAAACTTCAATACCGGCAAGCTCAGGCGCAGAATCATCTTCTGGTACTAAAGCTTCAGTGATGCTGCCGGATGGATAACCGAGGCTAGCTACAGCACTTTCTGCAACATCTAATACCGATCCCGGATGGACACGACTCTGGACAAAGGCTTCAAGATAATACTCGACACTCATCACAGCATCAGCCAATGCATCCAGCTTGTCGCTTTCAGGCATTTTCTCGGAGTTGATCAGCTCGGACTGAATGAATGCCCGACATGATGTTAGTACCTGCGCGACACGCCTGTATGACAACAGTGTCAGACTGCCAATGATCATGTGAAGCAACGAAGGAAGATTATCCAAAAGAGTCTTGTCTGCAGGACTCTCAAGATATGCGTTGATCGCCTCGCGTATCCGAACCAGATCATCCCTGGCTTCTTTCATGACCTGGCGTGTCACGCGTAGATGTTCGGCAGCTGCCTGTGGTGATTTTTCGTTATCTGCGACCTGCTCATCACTGGCATCGGCCTTGACCAGCGGACCTTCACTGCCCCAGTCGCGCAATGCAGATTCTACTGCAATAATTGCACCGGCGATTCCCATCAAGGTCTCGTCACTGACCTCTAACTCGCCGGTGTGCATTTGATTAATAACTCTCACCTGCTGCTGTAGGTTTTCACGCAGGGAATCTTCCTGCAACATCTTTAAGGTTTCTGCAATTCGCCCGAGACTCTCTGCCATTGGCAAGAGATTCCCAACTGTTTTGCGATCGCTACGGACAAATACATCGAAGGCATCCTTGATGTTCGATAGTTCTTCCATGATATCGGCAGAAACGGTTTGTTTAAGCTCGGCGTTTAGTCCACCAAAACCCTCCGCTGACTCGGGTGGCAGGTAACGATCTAACTCAAATGCCTGGCTTACATCCATGGCAATTTTGCCATCAGAAGAAGACCGCGCCAGAAGATAAAGCATCTGTACCAGCAGGTTTGAAACAGCCTCATCATCGAGGCTTGCCTCACCTTTAGCTGCAACAGCCTTTATTTGCTGCTCAAGTTTACCAAGTAGGGGCTTGCTTTGCTTTGAGAGGGGAATGCTTTCATTGCGCAAACTTTCTACCAACGCGCTCGCCGTCCAGAGCAAACGTCGCCAGTGATCAGCTTCGGCAAAGTTCAACAACTTATCGAGTATTGAACCGAGTATCTTAAGGTTTTCCTGGGCTTCTACATCCTTGATGATCTTGACCAGAGCGGCCATATAGAAACGGTGCAGTTTTTTTGCGGCTGCTGTACTGTCTACACCGGCAGGAGGAGCTGTGATTCTCGGAGGAGGAGGTATTAGCAGGTTCGGACGAAAAAAGTCTGCACTGTCCAGCAGCTTTTCCCCGCGCTGTTGACGCATCTCATTCAACAGTGGCACAAGTCCCTGAGGGTTATCCTGCTGACCATCCAGTAACTTCTCAAGGTAATCCGGTAGTTGCAGTATTGACCGCATTAACAGTTCATATGCATGCTCCTTGTCTTCGCTCTGACCCTTCCGTATAGCAGTACCGAATGCTTCCATTTCCCCTGCAAAAAGCGCAGCACCACCAAGCTCGACCATCTGCAATGTGCCATATACCTGGTGTATAAGCGTAATGCATAAATCCAGCGCAGCTTCATCCCCGGCTTCTTCGACGTAGCGCTCAAGCTCAACGCGCGCCTGCTTAAGCGTTTCGTCGATCTCACCCTTGACCCAAGCCAAGGTGCTGATGTCAAACTGTTCAGCCATCATAGAGCCGTAATCCTTAATCCTGCACCTTCTGAGACGCGAGGGAAGCCTTAATAATAATTACGCAAAGCTTTAAAGCAGTAACCGTACCTTTCAATCAGCATGTACCGTTACATGCTGATTCCAAGCAACAGAGCGGTTAACTAACAATCCATCGTTTCATTAATTCTCCGGCTAAGATCTTACCGCAGCTAAAACAACGGTGAGCCTTCTAGCCGGCATCGTCCCACAATTAAGCCGGGAGCTTGAAGCCGGATACAGAGTGCTTCAACTCACTGGCCAACTCGGCAAGGTTACCGATCGACGACGCGGTCTGGTTGGTACCCTCGGAGGTCTGCGTCGTGATCTCCTGGATGACATTCATGGTGTCAGAGATGTTTGCAGCTGCTAATGCCTGCTGACGGGTAGCATCCGAGATACTCTGTACCAGGTCAGCAAGGTTTGCCGATACAGACTCGATTTCACCAAGCGCCGCACCGGCATCCTCAGCAAGCTTCGCACCTGCAACTACTCCCGATGTACTCTGCTCCATCGAGATAACCGCCTCGTTGGTATCTGTCTGGATGGTCTTTACCAGTGCCTCAATCTGCTTGGTTGCGTCTGAGGAACGTTCTGCAAGTCGTGTTACCTCGTCCGCAACCACCGCGAAACCCCGGCCGGCTTCACCAGCCATGGCTGCCTGGATTGCCGCATTCAATGCGAGAATGTTCGTTTGTTCGGCAATGTCATTAATCAATTCAACGATATCACCGATTTCCTGAGAACTCTCACCCAGTCGCTTAATTCGTTTGGACGTCTCCTGAATTTGTTCACGAATAACGTCCATACCATTAATTGTTTTCTGTACCGCTTCTGCCCCTTTCTTTGCGATCGTAACGGAACGCTGGGACTCCTCAGCCAGCTGGTCGGCATTCTTGGATACGGTTTCGATAGAGAGCGCCATATCATTTACCGCGGTACTGGCGGATGCTATCTGCTGAGCCTGGTGACTACTGGCTTCAGCAAGGTGCACCGCGGTAGCCTGGGTTCTCTCGGCCGCCGTGGTTACCTGTGTAGCGGTGTCGTTAATTGCGGTAACCAGGCTTCGCAGTGCGTCAATGGTGAAGTTCATTGAGTCGGCGATAGCGCCCGTAATATCTTCGGTTACGGTCGCATTCACGGTCAGGTCACCATCAGCGAGGTCACCCATCTCGTCGAGTAGCCGCATGATCGCCTGCTGGCTTCGACGGCTCTGCTCTTCAGTGACATGCCGGAGTTTTTCCGCTTCCTGAACGCGACGTTCACCGTCCCTTTTCAACTGCATTCCAAGCAGCAGTAGTATGACAACCGAAACTGCGGCAAAGAAGTTACCCATACCGTAGGTAACGGCGCGTGTTTCAATCTCATTCTGATAACTGGTTTCCAGCTTGGAAAGACTCTCCAGCAGCTGATCCGAGTCATTCAGTACATTCTGGATCGCCTCTGACACCTGGAACATTTCCGGGCTTCGCTCAAGGATGCCGCTCACCTGCTGCCCCAACATGCCGAACAGATCGCTGACCTCCTCCAACTTCTCGACGACCTCGCTATCGCGTACTTCCTTGATATTGAGTGCCTTGTCTCCTTCCAGGAAGCCGTTTACTACGCGACCGTAGAGCGCAGCATCTCGACCGAAACGGTCAGCAGCGGTCACCGCACCTTCACCGCCTTCCAGCACCCGGTTCACGTTATTGATAATACGCTGACTGAGCATCAACTGCCGGCTGGCAATATATACCTGATCCGCCGACGCACCCTTTACTGCCATCAGAGTGGCGACCTCATCGGTCATTGCGAGTAACTGCGCCGAGTTTTCATTAATCATTTTGACGATTTCACGTAGCGCAAGCACAACGCCGCGTGCCTCACTGATGACCTTGACATCGTTATCGTAGCGATTCCAGTACTTCACTACATCGCTAAGATTTTCTACAACCTCCATATTCTTCGACGGAGGCATACCAGTCTCGGGGTCACCGGAACGAAGCAACTGCAGATTATGTGCAAACTCGTCACGGTGCTTTTTCAGCTGGTCGAACGTTGTCGGCACACCGTTGTTCGCCTGACCACCAAACTTTGAAATTCGCTGGGAAAGTACGCGCTGCTCACCAAGCAAACCAAGGTATTCCTTGTCATAGTTATCCTGAATGGCCGTCATGGTATAAATCACGAACGTGGCAAGCATGGACACCAGCAGCAGGACAATGAGAAACACCAGACCCTTGTTGCTTTCAGACGATGGAGAGCCCGCCTTGGCGCCACCCTTGTCTTTCGCGCGCAGTTTCGATATCAAAGGTAACTTCATTTTCTCGGCTCCTACCTCTTTTCCCTAGTGCTAGAAATTAATGCTTCATCTACAGGATGTCCGACGCCCCAGGGAGCGTTATCAGGCAGCAACCTGCATGAACTCCGGTGTTTCAACCAGTTTGTGAATATCAAATACGACCCAGCAATATCCACCCTGACGGTAACTCCCATTGAGATACTTGTGATATGAAGCGTCAGCTGCTGAGATGTCCTTGCTGAACTCATCAGTAAAAAAATGACGCATCCCGAGCATCTCATCGACGACGAGGCCGGCACTAATCCCTTTGTGCTGGATGACCAGAATCCTGCTCTGCCTTGTCATTTTCGATGGAGTACCAGTCAACAGCCCCTTCAAATCGAGTATTGGGAGCAGATTCCCGCGCACATTCGAAACCCCACGGACCCAAGCTTTTGCCCCCGGGATATGACTGATAGCCACGTGCGTCAGAATTTCCCTAACTTGCTCGAGCGGTGCGACCATCGGTGTGGCACCGATACTAAAACCCACCCCGTCCCAGGTGCTTTTAACCTCAACCTGCTGTGGCAGGCTGTGCGCATTCTGATGACCCCGTTGGGCCATCTGATAGAGGATCAAAATCGGTGGTTGAGTGCCTGTGGCCATAACCGTGGGTTCTCTCATCCGAGAAGGGCGTTGACCTTTTCAACAAGCATGGACTCATCAACCGGTTTGGTCAGGTAATCCTTTGCACCCTGGCGAAGACCCCAGACACGGTCGGTTTCCTGATCCTTGGTGGTAACAATAATGATGGGAATACCAGCAGTATCGTCATCCTTGCTCAACTGACGTGTTGCCTGGAAACCGTTCATTCCCGGCATGACCACGTCCATCAGAATCAGATCAGGCTTTTCTGCCTTGGCTTTTGCAACGCCAGCTTCACCATTCTCTGCGATGCTTACCGTATGGCCCAGCTTTTCCAGAATCTTGGAAAGAACATGAATTTCAGTCGGAGAGTCATCCACGATCAGAATTTGCGCCATTAATATTCTCCTGCAACTATTTCGATGTGTACTGTTTGTGCGGACTATTCCGCCTTATTGTTTCATTCTCATGATGCGTTTTTCAGCACATGCTGCTCGATAGCACCCAGCAACTCTTCCTTGGTAAAGGGCTTGGTAAGGTATTGTTCGGAACCCACAATACGCCCACGAGCACGGTCAAACAGGCCATCCTTGCTCGACAACATAATCACCGGTGTGTTTTTGAATTTCTGGTTATGCTTGATCAGGGCGCAGGTCTGGTAACCATCCAGCCTCGGCATCATGATATCAACAAAGATGATATTCGGATTATGATCTGCAATCTTGGAAAGTGCCTCAAATCCGTCATTGGCGGTAATGACTTCACAACCTTCTTTTTTCAATAAGGTTTCCGCCGTTCGACGAATCGTCTTACTGTCGTCAATTACCATGACCTTGAGGCCTTGCAACCCAGTTGGCGCCGCTTCGGTTGACACGTATCCCCCACCTTGATTTTGCCGTAACGATTCAGGGTTCTGTGACTCTATAGAGCAGCGAAAACCCGATTATCGACGTTTTTTAACACAATCTTTAACTTCAATCCATAAGTTGATGGTATTTAAGCCACAATTGTGGGCAATAACACGGAATTGGCATCACGATACCAGAAACCCTGGCTTTCGTGCCATCCTGGGTACGATATGCTATCCACCATGTCCGGCAGGTATATTTCTGCTAAGGTACTCTCAGCGATAGACCGCTACCCCAACATTTTAAAGATTCCATTTTTTGAGGTAAGCCCATGACCGTAACACTTGGGGTTGTCATGGATCCCATCGACTCCATCAAATACCACAAAGACAGCACACTCGCCATGCTGCTTGCCGCCCAGGCAAGGGGGTGGAAGCTCCAATACATGGAAATGGCCGATCTTGCCCTTCACGGTGAACAGGCACAGGCCTGGATGCGCCCACTCACGGTCTTTGCCGCTGAGCATCATTGGTTCGAGTTGGGGGATAGCCGACTTCGGCCACTGCATCAGCTCGATGTCATCTTGATGCGCAAAGACCCGCCATTTGATATGGAATACATTTATGCCACCTATCTGCTGGAACTTGCAGAAAAGCAGGGGACCCTGGTGGTTAACCGTCCGCAAAGCCTTCGCGATGCCAACGAGAAGGTCTTTACCGCCCACTTCCCCCAGTGCACGCCGCCCACACTGATCACCCGTCGTTCCGCCGCGATCAGGGACTTCCTAGATCAGCATGGCGAAATAATCCTCAAACCCTTGGAAGGAATGGGAGGCGCCTCAATCTTTAAACTCAGCCTCGGCGATCCCAATATCAGCGTTATTATCGAAACCCTCACCGAGCATGGCCAGCGATACACAATGGCGCAACGTTTCATCCCGGAAATCAGTGCCGGAGACAAGCGGATACTGATGGTAGACGGTGTACCGGTTCCCTATGCCCTCGCTCGTATTCCGGCCAGCGGGGAATTGCGCGGCAATCTCGCCGCCGGCGGGAAGGGGGTGGGAATACCGCTGAGTGAGCATGATTACTGGATCTGCGAGCAGGTTGCGCCAACATTACGGGAAAAAGGGCTCATCTTCGTGGGGCTTGATGTGATTGGGGATTATCTTACTGAGATTAATGTGACCAGCCCCACCTGTATTCGTGAACTTGATGCCCAGTACGAACTGGATATCGGTGGCCAATTGATGGAGGCCATTGCCCGGCGTCTCCCAGGCTGAGGACCTTATCGTCGTTGGATTACACGAGGTATAATGAGCAAGTGTCAATTCTCAAGGGACAATTCTGTCTGTGTCGAATCCCGCATTGAAACCCGCCATATCACCGGCTGATCGCCTGGGGCTGACCCTGTTTTTTGCGGGTGCCCTACACGCCCTGATCATCCTTGGTATCAGCTTCGACATGGACAAGCTGTTGCCGCGAGACCTTCCTCTCACCATGGAAATCACCCTGGTTCACAGCAGCAGCGATGAGGCGCCAAAACAGGCCGATTATCTCGCTCAAGCCAACCAGAAGGGTGGAGGCAATGTGGCCGAAAAGATGCGCCCCTCCAGTCCAGTAGCCAACCCCAGGCCAACCGAAGAGCAAGGTGATGCGGAACAGAGTCTGCCGGTGATGGCCCCGCCGCCCCAGCCCGTCAGCGAACAAATCCAGCTGATGACCACCGACAGCAAGAGTCACAGTAAGGTGAATGATCCGGATCAGTCACCCCAGCCACCACTGCCAGATGCCCCCAGTGCCGCAGAGTTGATGTCCCGCAGCCGAGAAATCGCCCGCCTCAGCGCCGAGATCAGGCAAAAGCAGCAGACCTACGCGCAGATGCCGCGTGAAAAATACATCTCAGCCAATACCCGGGAGTCACGTTATGCCGCTTACCAGGACGCCTGGCGTCAGAAGGTCGAGCGGATCGGCAATCTCAACTACCCCGATCAGGCCAAGCGCCAGAAGCTCAACGGCAGCCTGTTGCTGGATGTCGCCATCAATGCCGATGGCAGTGTCAAAAACATTACTGTCGTGCGTTCTTCTGGCCATAAAGTCCTAGATGACGGAGCTGTCCGTATTGTCAAAATGGCCGCCCCCTTTGCCCCGCTTCCCGCCGAGATCCGCAAGGAGGTCGATGTCTTGCACATCACCCGGGTCTGGCAGTTCCATGACGATAATTCCCTGCATACAGGGAATTGAGCCTTGCCGCCGGCCCAACAAGACCCGATACTTCACCGTATGAATCCCGCCTCTTGCCTGCGCAACCATTTCCTCATTGCCATGCCGGCATTGGCTGACCCCAATTTCAGCCATACCGTGACCTATATCTGTGAGCACAATGAGGACGGGGCGATGGGCGTGGTGATTAACCGCCTCATGGATATCTCTCTGGCCGAGGTGCTCGAACAGATGGATATCCAGCCGAGCCCCGGTATCGACACCTCTGCAGCAATCCACGAGGGCGGTCCGGTTCACCCTGAACAGGGTTTTGTCATCCACAGCCCGCCGGGGTCATGGCAATCGAGCCTCCATATCAGTGACGACGTGGCACTGAGTGCATCACGGGACATCCTGACAGCCATCGCACACGGCGAGGGACCGGAGCACTACTTCATCGCCCTTGGCTATGCCGGTTGGGGGCCCGGACAACTGGAACAGGAGCTAGCGCAAAATACCTGGCTGAGTGGTCCAGCCAGTCCAACAATCCTGTTCGAGCTGCCACTAGAAGATCGCTGGGCCGCCGCTGCCGCGCTGATTGGCGTCGATGTAAACCTGATATCCAGTGAGTTTGGGCACGCGTGACTCCACGGACCTTTCTCGGCTTCGATTTCGGCAGCAAACGCATCGGGGTGGCAGTTGGCCAGGAACTCACCCATACCGCCCGCCCTCTCGTCACGCTCAACAACCGAGACGGTGCCCCTGATTGGGAGGCGATCAGCCGCCTAATCGATGAGTGGCAGCCCGACGCCCTCGTTGTGGGGCTGCCGCTGAACCTCGATGGTACCGACCATGAAGTCACGCGGCTTGCACGCCGCTTTGGTAATCGCCTGAGAGGCAGGTACAATCTGCCCGTCTACACCATGGATGAGCGACTCAGCTCCGCTGAGGCAGAAGCCCTGCTGGCCGAAACGGGACGCTATGACAAAGCGGATGTAGACAAAGTGGCCGCGCAGATCATCCTGCAAGGCTGGCTAGAACAACAAACAAGGGATACCCCGTCATGAAGCCCGACACATTACCGGATGTTTCCATCCTGCTCGATGAGATGGCGGCTTCCCTTTCTGCACAGCTGCAGCAGCGAAGTCTCAGTGCTGCCTGCATGATAGGAATTCATACGGGTGGCGTATGGGTGGCGAGGGAGTTGCACCGCCGCCTGGCCATCGCCGAGCCGTTGGGAACGCTGGATATCAGTTTTTATCGCGATGACTTCTCACGCGCCGGCATGCATCCGCAGGTAAAACCCTCCAACCTGCCCTTCGAGGTGGAAGACAGGGCCATTATCCTGGTTGACGATGTGCTGCAGTCTGGCCGCACTGTACGTGCCGCGCTGAACGAAATCTTCGATTACGGCCGCCCCTCGAATGTATTGCTCGCCGTGCTGGTTGATCGCAGCGGGCGAGAATTACCCATCCAGGCCGATGTCCGGGGGATTCATTTAAACCTCGGCCCTAATGAACAGATCAAACTTAACGGACCCGATTCTCTTAGCCTGAGTCTGCATACCCGCGATGACTAGCCAAAACTTGCAACTGGATAACAACGGCAAACTGCGCCACTTTCTCACCATAGAGGGTTTGAAAAAGCAGCACCTGACCGAGATCCTCGACTTGGCAGAATCCTTCGCCAGTGTCAGCGGTCAGAGCGTCAAGAAAGTGCCTCTGCTGCGCGGTAAAACCATCATCAACCTGTTCTTCGAAACCAGTACCCGCACCCGCACCACGTTCGAGCTGGCTGCCAGCCGCCTCTCTGCAGATGTACAGAGCATTAACATCGCCACCTCGGCTACCAGCAAGGGCGAGAGCCTGCTCGACATGCTGCACAATCTCGAGGCAATGCATTGTGATCTGTTTGTGGTGCGTCACGCCGACAGCGGCGCCGCCAATTTCATTGCCCGGCATGTCGCCCCCCACGTTTGTGTGATCAATGCGGGCGACGGCCGCCATGCCCACCCCACGCAAGCGATGCTGGACATGTTCACCATCCGCCGGCACAAGGGGGAATTCCATAAACTCAAGGTCGCCATCGTCGGCGATATTCTCCACTCGCGCGTTGCGCGCTCGCAGATTCATGCCCTTAACACGCTTGGCGTGGGAGAGTTGCGGGTGATCGGCCCGAAAACACTGATTCCCAATACCTTCAATAATATGGGAGTGCGGATCTATCACGATATGCAGCGTGGGCTGCAGGATGTCGATGTGGTGATCATGCTGCGTCTGCAAAAAGAGCGCATGCAGGGCGCCCTTCTACCGAGCGAAGGTGAATACTTCCAGCGCTACGGCCTGACCGAAGAGAAGCTGGCCGCTGCCAAACCCGACGCCATCGTAATGCATCCCGGGCCGATCAACCGCGGTGTCGAGATCGCCTCCAGTGTGGCCGATGGCGCACAGTCGGTAATTCTGGAACAGGTCAGCAATGGACTGGCGGTGCGCATGGCAGTAATGAGCATGGTGCTCGGGCGCCAACCCGGTGCCGAAAGTAGCGGAGAGGAGCAGTAAATGATGGGCATTGTTATCCGTGGAGGTCGGATCATCGACCCTGCCAACCAGCTTGATGCCGTCTGCGACCTCTATATCAGCGATGGTCGCATCGCCGCCATCGGTGAGGCCCCTGCCAGTTTCGCCGCTGAACAACAAATCGACGCCCACGGAAAATGGGTTTTGCCCGGTCTGGTCGACCTACAGGCTCGGCTGCGCGAACCTGGACAGAAACACAAAGGGACCATCGCCAGCGAAACCGCCGCCGCAGCAGCCGGTGGTGTAACCACGCTGTGTTGTCCACCGGATACCAACCCGATCATCGATAACCCGGCGGTGGCGGCTCAGATCGCGCACCGGGTAGAGGCTTCCGGTAAGACCCGCGTACTCCCTATCGGCGCCCTGACTCAGGGCCTGGGTGGGGAACAGCTGGCCTCGATGCAGGCCCTGCATACGGCCGGTTGCCAGGTGATGGGTAACGCCCGACGACCGATCACCAGCACCCTGGTGCAGCGCCGTGCACTGGAGTATGCCGCTACCCTGGGACTAACCGTCTTTATTAATGCCGAAGACCCGTGGCTTGGGGGAAATGGCTGTATGCACGAAGGTGAGGTCAGCATTCGCCTCGGCCTGGCCGGCATCCCTGAATGTACCGAAACCATTGCCATCAGCCGCGATCTCATTCTGATCGAACAGACCGGGGTACGGGCCCACTTCGGCCAGCTCTCCAGCGCACGCGCCATCGCCCTGATCGCTGAAGCGCAGGCGAAGGGGCTGGATATTACTGCCGATGTAAGTGCTCACCAGCTTTACCTCACGGAGCTGGATATCGGCGACTTCAACAGCCTCTGTCACGTGCGCCCCCCCCTGCGCAGCCAGCGCGATCGCGATGGCCTGCGTCAGGCTCTGGCCGATGGGGTCATCAGGGCCGTTTGCTCGGACCACCAGCCCCATGACCGTGATGCCAAACTCGCCCCCTTCGCTGCTACCGAACCGGGGATCAGCGCTATTGAGACCCTGTTACCGCTGACACTTCGGCTGGTCGAGGAAGGTGTGATGAGCCTGAACGATGCGATCTCGAGGATTACCTGGCAACCGGCACAAATCCTCGGTATCGAGGCTGGAAGACTCAACCCCGGAATGCTAGCGGATCTGTGTATTGTGGATCCTGAAGCGTACTGGGAAGTAAATGAGGATGTACTCCTCTCCACCGGCAAGAACACCCCATTTATCGGGTGGGAGATGAAAGGGCGGGTGCTCAGAACCCTGCTCGGCGGCACAACTGTTTACGAGGCCCAGTAACGTTTGTCATTTGCTGCAAGGCGACGTGTGGCTTAATGCCCGGCTGACACGGTCAGTTAGAAAACTACCCTGGGTGGGCAAACTCAATTTTTCGGGAATGACATGAGCGCAACAAACAAAAGACACCGCGACACAATCTTCGCTGAAAACGCAGAAATTCTGCAACATGAGGCCTATCCAGGCGCTCAATATCTCCTGCGCGTCCATGCTCCGGAGATAGCCTCCCGTGCCGAGCCCGGCAGTTTCGCCCACTTGCAGGTGAATCCTAACCGTCCCCTGCGCCGCCCCATTTCTATCATGCGCACCGACCCTCGCAATGGCACTGTCGAATTTCTCTACAAGGTCTTCGGTGAAGGCACGGCGCTGCTGTCAGAGCGCAAGGTGGGCGAGAAGCTCAGTATCCTCGGCCCCATTGGCAATGCCTTTGTCCCTCACATGGAACGCTCACGGCCATTGCTGATCGGAGGCGGTGTCGGTATCCCGCCGATGATCTTTCTGGCGGATCGACTGCGGGCAGTTCAGGGGGCCTACCAACCCTTCGTCATCATGGGCTCCGAGGTCCCCTTCCCGTTCCAGAGCCGTCCTTCACAAATCATGGTCCCTGGCATACCCGCCGAGGTCATCGCAGGCATGCCACTACTCGAGGACTGGGGCATCGCCTCAAGGCTTGCCAGCAAACAGGGCTACCCGGGCTGTTTCGATGGCTATGTTACCGATCTGGCCCGCGCCTGGCTGGATGCACTGGGCGATGAGCAACGCCAGCAGGTGGAGATTTTCAGCTGCGGACCGCACCCCATGCTGGAGGCGGTCGCCAAACTGGCCGCCGAATATCAACTGCCGTGCCAGGTCTCAATGGAGGAATTTATGGCCTGCGGTGTGGGTGGCTGCGCCGGCTGCGTGGTGGAAGTACAGACCGACCAGGGACCTGCGATGAAAAGGGTCTGCGTGGATGGACCTGTGTTCAATGCACGGGATGTTTTTGCCTGACACGAAAAAGGTTCAAGGTCATCCAACCTCTTGGCTTGTCCCTTGAACCATAAACCGGTTATCTGTTGTTAGCGCAACAACCCGCGCTCATCACCACCTTCAAGGGTAAGTCCTTCTAGGCTGGAGCCCAATTCCTCGGCTCCGCCCTGTTCGGCGAGCTTGATCATGAGGCGCACCTCATTCGGAGAATCGGCATTTCGCAGCGCCTCTTCCTCGCTAATGAAGCCATCCCGGAACAGTTCGTAAAGTGCCTGGTCGAAGGTCTTCATCCCCTGCTCGACAGACTTTTTCATCAGGTTCTTCATCTCATGCACCTCACCCTTGAGGATCAGATCAGCCATCAGCGGGCTGTTGATCATGATCTCCACCGCAGCTCGTCTGCCCTGCCCATCCACGGTGGGAATAAGCCGTTGACTGACTATGGCCTTGAGGTTCAGCGACAGGTCCATCAACAGCTGCGGACGCCGCTCTTCAGGGAAGAAGTTAATGATACGGTCCATCGCCTGATTGGCATTATTGGCGTGCAGGGTTGCCAGACAGAGGTGGCCGGTCTCTGCGAACGCGATGGCATGGTCCATGGTTTCCGGATGACGAATCTCACCGATAAGGATGACATCGGGCGCCTGACGCAGGGTATTGACCAGTGCATCATCGAAGGTGCGCGTATCGATGCCGACCTCACGCTGGGTAACAATGCAGCCCTTGTGCTGATGCACGTACTCGATGGGATCCTCAATGGTAATGATATGACCGTAGCTGTTGGCATTGCGATAGTCGACCATCGATGCCAGCGAGGTGGATTTACCGGTACCGGTACCGCCGACAAAGAGGATGATCCCGCGCTTGGTCATCGCCAGCTCTTTCAGCGTATCCGGCAGTTTGAGGTCTTCGAAAGAGGGGATTGTGGTCTCGATCTTACGCAGCACCATCCCCACCTGGTTACGCTGCTGAAAGACATTGACGCGGAAACGGCCAATGCCAGGACGAGCCAGGGCAAAGTTGCACTCACGACTGTCCTCGAACTCTTCGGTCTGATCCTTGTTCATGATGCTGTAGACAATCTGCTTCGCCTGGTCCGGCGTCAGACTTCCCTTAGCGACCGGCATGATTTTGCCGTTGATCTTCATGCTGGGCGGCACACCGGCCGTAATGAACAGGTCCGAACCATTCTTGTGGACCATCAGCTTTAGCAGGGAATCAAAATCCATCCGTTTACCTCAACTTCGATGAATGCGCTCTCGACAGGATGCGAGCTTACAGGAAATTATCTTTATTGGCCGCCTTGGAGCGCGCCTCCTGCTTGTTCACAAGCCCCTTCTCCACCAATCCCTTGAGGTTCTGATCGAGGGTCTGCATGCCGTACTGCTGGCCGGTCTGGATGGCCGAGTACATCTGCGCGATCTTGTTCTCGCGAATAAGGTTACGGATCGCCGGGATACCGATCATGATCTCGTGGGCCGCCACGCGCCCGCCACCGTTTTTCTTCAACAAGGTCTGTGAAATCACCGCGCGCAATGACTCCGAGAGCATGGAGCGCACCATCTCCTTCTCAGCAGCGGGGAAAACATCGACGATGCGGTCGATGGTTTTGGCTGCGGAACTGGTGTGCAGGGTACCGAATACCATGTGGCCAGTTTCCGCCGCCTCCAGTGCCAGGCGAATCGTCTCCAGGTCACGCATCTCACCCACCAGAATCACGTCCGGGTCCTCACGCAACGCCGAACGCAGTGCTTCGTTAAAGCCCAGAGAGTCACGGTGAATCTCACGCTGGTTGATCAGGCACTTTTTCGACTCATGCACGAATTCGATGGGGTCCTCGAGGGTCAGGATATGCCCCTGGTGATTCTCGTTAATGTAGTTGATCATGGCGGCCAGAGTGGTGGACTTACCCGAGCCGGTCGGCCCGGTGACCAGTGCCAGGCCACGCGGATTATCGGCGATCTCCTTGAAGATCGGCGGGCAGTTGAGTTGCTCCAAGGACAGGATCTTGGAGGGAATGGTACGCAAGACCGCACCGGCACCTCGGTTGTGGTTGAATGCATTCACACGAAACCGGGCAAGCCCTTTGATTTCAAAAGAGAAGTCCGTCTCCAGATATTCTTCGTAGTCCTTGCGCTGCTTGTCATTCATGATGTCGTAGACAAGGCGGTGCACTTCCGAATGCTCCATCGGCGGCACATTGATCCGGCGTACCTCTCCATCAACGCGAATCATCGGCGGCAAACCGGCCGAGAGATGGAGGTCGGAGGCCCCGTTTTTGACCCCGAATGCGAGTAATTCCGTGATATCCATTACAATGACCTCAACACAAGCTATTTTCGTGGAATACTGTTTTCTTTATCGTCTGAGCGCACAATCCAGGCGGCCAAGACAGCCACCAAACGTTGGCAGAACCCGTGACGAAATGAAGGATACTGGCGAAAATCCGCCTTTTACGTCAGCGCCTGTACAACAGCGCAAATCTTTATCGAAGGCCTAAAGTATACTGTTCGGCTATGACAGACAACTCACTTGCACTTTCCCAGCGCCTAAACGGTGTGGTGCGTCGCATAAACGATGCCGCCACCCGCTTTGCACGAGAGTCCGAATCAATCACCCTCATCGCCGTGAGCAAGACACGCCGCAGCGAGGAGTTGCGTGCGCTGGCCAACGAGGGTGTTCACCGCTTCGGGGAGAACTACCTCCAGGAAGCCCTGGATAAGATGGCCGAGCTGTCCGATCTGACACTGGAGTGGCACTTCATCGGCCCGATCCAGTCCAATAAAACCCGCAGCATCGCCGAACACTTCGACTGGGTTCACAGCGTAGACCGGCTCAAGATCGCGCAACGCCTAAGCGAGCAGCGCCCAGCACAGTTGCAGCCGCTCAATATCTGTCTGCAGGTCAATATCAGCGGGGAGGCTAGCAAATCCGGTGTTCCTCCCGACGAACTACCTGAACTGGCCACGCAAGTGGCACAGCTGCCACATCTGCGACTACGTGGCCTGATGGCGATCCCCGCACCGGCCGAAACCTTCGAGGCTCAGTGCCAACCTTTCCGCGCCCTGCGGCTGGCCATGGAACGGCTCAACGCCGAGGGCCTGGCGCTCGATACCCTTTCCATGGGTATGTCCGACGACCTGGAGGCCGCCATCGCCGAAGGCGCGACCATGGTCAGGGTCGGCAGTGCCCTGTTCGGCCCGCGGCCACCCAAATCGTCGCCCCATTAGCATCAGCGAACTTCAGCGCCATCCTTGCATTGGGATGCATTCTGCAGACCGGGTGAGCCTATTCGAGGGCAGACGAAGCCTGTTTCGCCGCTCCCATCGCTTGCATTCTGTTAGCTCTGCCACAAAAATGGGATTTCTCTTCGCCATCCCTTAATGCAACGAACAATGATGAAAAAACGCACAATCGGGTTTATCGGCGGTGGCAATATGGCCACCAGTCTTCTCGGCGGTCTGATCAGCGACAATTGTCCACCCACAAACATCTGGGTCGCTGAACCGAACGAGCAGCGTCGCGAGGCGCTGGTCAGTCGCTATGGGATCAATACCACCGCCGACAACAATGAACTGCTCGCAGCAGCTGATGTAGTAGTGCTGGCCGTCAAGCCACAGGTACTTCGCGACGTCTGCCTCGGGATCGCCGAGTCCCAGCAACAGCACCAGCCGCTGGTATTGTCGGTAGCGGCCGGGATCCGGGTAGCCGATATCGACCGCTGGCTCGGTGGCAATTGCGCTATCGTGCGTACCATGCCCAATACCCCTGCGCTGGTACAGAGCGGTGCAACGGCCCTGTTCGCCAATGAACGGGTGACGGACGTTCAACGGGAACTGGCGGAAGGGATCATGCGGGCTGTTGGACTGACCCTGTGGCTGGAACAAGAGGCCTTGATGGATGCCGTCACGGCCCTCTCCGGTAGCGGCCCCGCCTATATCTTCCTGGTAATTGAGCTAATGCAACAGGCCGGCGTTAAACTCGGACTGCCTCAGGAAAGTGCGCGGCTGCTTGCCGTACAAACCGCCTTCGGCGCCGCCAAAATGGCACTGGAAAGTCCGGACGACAGCACCACGCTGCGTGCCCGAGTCACCTCGCCCGGCGGAACCACCGAAAGGGCCATCGCCATTTTCGAAGAGGGGGGAATCCGTGAGCTGTTTGAAAAGGCACTTGAGGGGGCCCGTGATCGGGCTGTCGAGCTGGCCGTGCAATTGGGGGAAAAATAATCAATGAGCGCCCTGACCACCGTATTGGACTTCCTGCTCACCACGCTGTTTCAGCTCTATATTGCCGTGGTACTCCTGCGCTTTCTGCTGCAGTGGGCAAGGGCCGATTTCTATAACCCCCTGTCACAGTTCGTGGTCAAGCTCACCACACCGCTGGTGCGACCGCTTCGCCGTATCATTCCGGGGCTTGGTGGCTTGGATCTCGCGACCCTGGCCGCAGCCTGGCTGTTGGCCATCCTCCAGGTGGTGCTGGTCGGCACCCAGATCTCCCAGTACAACATTCCCGGCCTGCTGGATGGGCAACTCCTCGGCCCTATGGGAGTGATACTGGTTTCGCTGCTCGACCTCTTCACCCTGTCGATCAGCCTGTTTCTGATCGCCATTATCATTCAGGCACTGAGCAGCTGGTTTGCTCCGGGTCAATACAATCCAATGACTGTGGCCTTGTATAGCCTGACTGAGCCGTTGTTGCGGCCCGCCCGGCGACTGTTACCCCCCATCTCTGGCATCGATCTCTCGCCGCTGCTGGTACTGCTGGCGCTCCAGGTGGTCAAAATGCTGGTTGTTACATTGGTCCTGGGCTAAAGGGTGGCCGGCTGGTATCAGTGGCAAGGCGATCAGCTCATCCTGAGCATCCGTGTACAGCCTCGAGCCAGTCAGGATGAGATCGTCGGTCCTCATGGTACCGACAGCCTGAAGGTCCGCATCACCGCCCCACCGATCGACGGTAAGGCCAATGAACACTTGATCAAATACTTGGCCAAGAGCTTTGGTGTCGCCAAGGGCCAGGTCACCTTACTCAACGGAACCACCGGACGCGACAAACGGCTGGCTATTAACAATCCGAAGCGATTTCCTGCGTCCGCGCAAATCAACACAGCCCAGAAGGGGGAATAACCCTTGGTTATTATTCAAATTTTCAATATATTAAGGCTCAGCAACCAAGTCGTCCGCTGTGTCGAAAACATGTACTATGTCACAAATTTGACAACTAGGGTGGCGCGGTCAACACGCATGTGGAATATAACCCTGTTCACCGCATAAATAACGGATCGAGATAAACGAATGTCAGACAAGCGTTTCACCGAGCAGATGCAGGCCTATGGCAAGTGGAAAGAGGACCTGATTGTCGGCATAAACGATTTCCAGAAATGGCTGGACGCCAATCAGATGGGCGGTCCCGAGGATGAGTTGCGTATCTATGAAAGTCTCAGTTCGCTGCGCTCGGACAAACTGACTATCGCTTTCGTTGCCGAGTTCGCCCGTGGCAAGACCGAGCTGATTAACGCCATTTTCTTCTCCGAGTACGATCGTCGCCTGCTCCCCTCCGAGGCGGGGCGTACCACCATGTGCCCGACCGAGCTGTTCTACGACACCGAGCACAAACAGGCATATATCCGCCTGTTACCGATTGAGACACGCCTCAGCGACACCAGCATTGCTGAATACCGTATGGAGCCGATCCACTGGACCTCTCTCGACCTAGATCTGGACAACGCCGACAATATGGCCGAAGCCTTCAAAGAGATCGTAAAGACCAAACGGGTGAGTCGTGAGGAGGCTCGTAAACTCGGCCTCTACAGCGACGCCGATACCCATCTCAATAACCCAGACGGCTCGCCACCAGAAACCATCGACATCCCGATGTGGCGTCATGCTCTGATCAGTTTCCCTCATCCGCTACTGAAGCAGGGGCTGGTGATTCTCGACACTCCCGGGCTCAATGCCCTGGGCAGCGAACCTGAGCTGACTCTCAACATGTTGCCAAAAGCCCAGGCCATCCTGTTCATCATGGCGGCGGATACCGGCGTCACTAAGTCGGATCTGGATATGTGGGTCCATAATGTAAAACCGCTTCGCGCCGGCAAGGAAAAGGGCACCGTTGTCGTGCTCAACAAGATCGACACCCTTTGGGATGATCTCAAGACTCGAGACGAGGTCGACCGCACCATCAAGGAACAGTGTCGCAAGGCCGCGCAGACGCTGGGAATCGACGTCACAACGGTCACCCCCGCCTCCGCTCAAAAGGGGTTGCTAGCAAAAATCCGCCACGACGGTGAACTGCTCAAGCGCAGCAACATTCTCACCCTCGAATCTATCCTGGCCAACGAAATCCTGCCCAGCCAACAGGAGATTGTGCGTGAGCACGTCAAGGCCGAGGTCGGCAACATGATCAAGGAATCCCGAGACCTGCTTGCTTCGCGCTTCCAGTCGGTGAAAAGCCAACTTGAGGAGTTGCACGGCCTGAGCGGCAAGAACAATGAAGTCATCGAACACCTGATGAGGAAGACCCGCGAAGAGCAGGTGGCTTACTACAAGAACGTTGAAAGCTTTAACGCCAACCGGAAGATCCTCTCAGAGCAAAGCAAAAAACTCCTTGCTATGCTCAGCCTTACCGAATTGGACAAACTTGTGTCCCGCAGCCGAAAGGTGATGACCGACAGCTGGACGACCCACGGCATGAAAGACGGCATGAAAACCTTCTTCGAAGGCGTCAGTAGCATGCTCAAGGAGGTCGACGAATACTCCGAGCAACTGAACCGGCTGGTAACCACGGTCTACCACAAGTTCCAATCTGAGCATGGCCTCAAGGGCATTGAGCCGGTGCTATATGAAATCGACAAATATGTCCAGGAAATGGAAAACCTTTATCAGGAGGCCGAGGCTTTCCGCAACAGTCCGGTCACCGTCATGACCGAACAAAATTTTGTGGTCAAGAAGTTCTTCATCTCCCTGGTCAGTCATGCGCGCAATGTCTTCTTCAAGGCACACCGTGAAGCCGAGACCTGGAGCAAGGCCGTGATGTCCCCCCTGGTCAACCAGATCCAGGCTCACAAAGAACAGATGGACAAACGACTGGAGAACCTGCGCAAGGTCAATGAATCGCGCGACACCTTGGAGAGCCGAATGGAAGAGCTGAAGAAAAACGCAGCGGTGCTCAAAAAACAGTACGATGAAGTCAGCGCGATCCTTCGCATCATCAACCGTCCTCTCGACGCAAGCGCAGAGCGGCAGACACCCGCAGCCAAAGCAAGCTAGGCTTGCGTCGGCAGGAGTGGCTGATTAGACTTGCTGCACTGTTTTTGCCGCCCGAGAAGAAAGTAACCGAAATGCCAGAATCCATCCCGGTCGACTCCGTCGGCCTGGTCACTACCCAGCGCCAGCATTTCGGGCAACCACTCCTGCTCGACTGCGGCCGGGTACTGTCTCAGTATGATCTGGTCTTCGAGACCTACGGCAAGCTCAATCCGCAGCGCAGTAATGCCGTGCTCATTTGTCACGCTCTTTCCGGCGATCACCATGCTGCCGGCTACCATAGCATTGAGGATAAAAAGCCCGGCTGGTGGGATTCTGCTATCGGCCCTGGCAAACCCATCGACACCAACCACTTTTTCGTCGTCAGCCTCAACAATCTAGGAGGCTGCAAAGGCTCAACCGGCCCAAATACCATCAATCCGGAAACCGGCACGATGTGGGGACCCGACTTTCCCATCGTCACCGTACGCGACTGGGTCAACAGCCAGGCGCGGTTGGCCGACGAACTCGGGATCAACCAATGGGCTGCGGTCATCGGTGGTTCCCTTGGCGGCATGCAGGTCATGCAGTGGGCGATCGACTATCCGGAAAGACTGCGGCACGCTGTGGTCATTGCTGCGGCTCCCAATCTCACTGCACAAAACATCGCCTTTAACGAAGTGGTGCGTCAGGCCCTGCGTTCCGATCCTGATTTTCACGAAGGACGCTACGCTGAGCACGGTGTCGTACCGGCTCAAGGGCTCAAGATTGCCCGCATGCTCGGCCATATCACCTACCTTTCCGACGACGCCATGCGCAAGAAGTTCGGTCGTGAACTGCGTGAGGGCAAGATCAGCTTCGGCTTTGACGTGGAGTTTCAGGTGGAGAGCTATCTGCGCTACCAGGGGGAATCCTTTGTCGAGCGCTTTGATGCCAACACCTACCTGTTGATGACCAAGGCTCTGGACTATTTCGACCCGGCAGCGGAGTATGGCGGCGATCTTTCTGCGGCGCTTGCAAAAGTACAGGCAAAATTCCTGGTGGTTTCCTTCACCAGTGACTGGCGCTTCTCCCCAGAGCGCTCACGCGAGATCGTCAAGGCCTTGCTCGATGGCGACAAGAGCGTCAGCTATGCCGAAGTTGAAGCACACCATGGGCACGATGCCTTCCTGATCCCCATCCCTCACTATTTCGATGTGTTCCGTTCTTACATGGAGCACGTGGCCCACGAGGTCTCGCCATGAACACTCTGCGACCGGACCTTGCGATTATCAGTGAGTGGATCCAGCCGGGCAGCCGGGTACTCGACCTCGGTTGTGGCGATGGCACCCTGCTAGACCACCTCAAGCGCACCCGTAATGTCGATGGTTACGGTTTGGAGATCGACCCGAACAATATCGTTAGCTGCATCCAGCGCGGCGTCAACGTGATCCAGAGTGACCTGGACGCCGGGTTAACCGACTATTTTGATGACGACTCCTTCGATTATGTCGTGATGACGCAAACGATTCAGGCGGTCCACTACCCCAGTCGCCTGCTGAGAGAAATGTTGCGTGTCGGCCGTGAGGGAATCGTCACCTTCCCCAATTTCGGCCACTGGAGCAGCCGCGTCCAACTGGCGCTCGGCGGGCGTATGCCCCAGTCCCGCGCCCTGCCCAACGAGTGGTATGACACACCCAATATCCATCTTTGTACCCTCAAGGATTTTGAGGCCCTTTGCCACCACCTGGATATCGATATCCTGCAGCGCAATGTTGTCGATACCGAACACCGCAGTAGTCTCGGGATGCGACTCCTGCCCAATCTGCTCGGCGAGATTGCACTCTACCGGTTCCGGAGAGTGTAAGAACCATCTCTATCCATCTGGTCTATAGTTGTTCAGGAGACCTCTATAACAAGGAGATGGATAATGGTCATGCAACACTTCAAACGCCTCTTTTCCCTGATGGTTATGCTGGGCCTGAGCTTTTGCGCCAATGCGGAGCAGATGGAACAGTTCGACGACTATCGCATCCACTACAACGCCTTCATCTCGAATATGCTGAGCCCGGAAGTGGCAAGGGCCTATGGCCTGACACGCAGCCGCTACCATGCCGTGGTCAACATCACAGTCCAGAAACAGGCTAGCGGGGAGTATCAGCCCATCTCCGCACAAGTCACGGGTACCGCTACCAACCTCTATGGCAAAAGGCACAATCTGGAGATAAAAAAGGTCACCGAACGCGATGCGATCTATTACCTTGCCGAACTGCCATTTAGCGACAAGGAGACGCTCACCTTTGATATCGATGTCATCCCGGAAGGTGAAAAGGTGACGCGCAACATCCGTTTCAAACAGCAGTTTTTCGTGGACTAAAGGGGATCATCTGCGCACCAACTCTCAACGGAAAACCTTGCTTTCCTCTCCGGCAGATTCCTCAGAGTAACGGCCGGATGATGTAGAAAAGACCGATTATCGTTACTGCGCCGCCCGCCAGATGCATAACCGCCGGGCGGCGCAACAGTGCCGTCAGCTTACCCGCTAGGAGTCCCATCAACATCAGGTTCGGCAGAGTACCCAGACCAAAAGAAAGTAACAGCAAGGCCCCTTCCTGCGCGCTGCCGGCGGAGATCGCCCAGATCAAGGCGCTATACACCAGGCCACAGGGCAGCCACCCCCACACCATGCCCATCAGCAGTGCCTGCCCCGGCCGCCTGACCGGCAACAGTCGCCGCCCGAATGGCTCCAGCAAACGCCAGGCCTTGCCGCCAAGACGCTCCAGCCGGCCCATGCCATACCACCAACCGCCGAGATAAAGCCCCATCGCGACCATGAATGCCCCGGCAATGACCTGCAGTAGGGCCTGCGCCTGGTGCAGTGAAGTCATATTCGCCGCCAGCGCCCCGATGCCACCCACCAGGGCGCCGGCTAGGGTATAGCTCAACAAACGCCCGAGGTTGTAATTGACAAGGTAGGGAAGGAGTGCCGCAAACCGGCCACGCGCCTGTTCCGGCAAGCCGAAACTCAGGGCACCGACAATACCACCGCACATCCCCACACAATGCACCCCGCCGAACAGGCCGACAGTGAAGGCCACGAGGTAATTAATTTCGATCATATCCCTGCTCTAGATGGGCCAACGTTTTTTCTGCATGATGGGTTAACCAAACTCATCCCCTCAGACCTTACACCTTGTTCGATCTGATCAGCGCGTAGTCTCAGCTGCCGACTGGAAGCGACTGGATGCGGTTTCTGCTGGATTATTGGAATGTTGCATCAGCCCACCTGCATACCAAATCAGAAACAATACCGGCACTCCCATCAACGTCGTCAGTATAAAGAAATTCTCGTACCCCCAGCTGTCAACAATACCGCCCGAATAACCACCCAGCAATTTCGGAATTAGCGTCATTATCGAGCTGAAGATCGCATATTGCATCGCAGTGAAGGAGATGTTCGTAAGGCTGGATAAAAAAGCAATGAATGCTGCACTTGCCAGTCCTGCGCTGATATTATCAGCGGCAATAACAACAACCAATAGCGCCAGATCATAGCCTGTATGAGCCAACAGCAAAAACAGCAGGTTGGTCAACGCCGACAGCACGGCTCCGAGGAAAAGTATGCGGATCACTCCGTAGCGAAGCGTCAATACTCCCCCAAGAAAGCCGCCTAACAGGGTCATCAACAGCCCAAACGTCTTGGTCACGCTGGCAATCTCACTCTTGCTGAACCCCATATCCTGGTAGAACACATTTGAGACCACGCCCAGCACAATATCGGAGATGCGGTAGAAACCGATCAACAGCAACAGAAACCAAGCAACACGTACGCCATAGCGGCGGAAAAAATCCGCCACTGGGTCGATATAGGTTTCCTGAAGCACATGCTGATCGGCAACATTCAGACCTACCGCGACTCTTCCAACGATCATGGCCCCGGCCACGGCAATCAACAGGTGCAAGGCTTCCCCCACAAAACCTGAAAGATGGCTATTAAGAACAGTCTCCGCCAGCCAATAATTCAGGCTATCCACCGTAGACTGGGTACTGATATAAGCGCCAATCAGACTGGCAACCATCAATCCAAACAATAATAGAAACCGGGCATACTCCGAGAGGCCATGCAGGTATTTGCTTTTTGATGCCGAGGTATCTGGTTCCCTGATCAGCAGTGTTGTGACAACCCCTACCAGCATTACACCGGCCATGGTGAAATAGGTCCACATCCAGGCCTGATGGCTGTAAACAGCCGTGTTGGAACCGAATATATCCGCCAGATACAGTGCTCCGGCCCCTGAAACCAACATCCCGATCCGATAGCCGGCGATGTAGGTCGTGGACATGATTGCCTGTAACTCGTTCTCAGCCACCTCAATGCGGTAGGCATCGATGACGATGTCCTGTGTCGCAGACGAGAAACCTAGCATCACGGCAGCCAGTGCCATCATGCTCAATGCGCTATCTGAAGCGGCAGGATTAGTCGTGGCAATCCAGACAATTGCAATAATGATGGCCACTTGTGCTGTTAGTAGCCAGGAACGCCGTTGCCCGAGCCATGAAGTCAACATCGGCAGGGGCAGTTTGTCGATCATCGGCGCCCAAACGAACTTGAAGGAATAACCCAACGCCGCCCAACTGAAATAGGTCACCGCTGAACGCTCCACCCCCGCTTCCCGCAGCCATAGTGAAAGTGACGAGAAGATCAGCAGAATCGGGATCCCGGCCGAAAAGCCAAGAAACACCATGGAGAGGATCTGAGGTCGAGTCCATACATGCAACACCTCTTGCCAGCTACGTCGGGATGCATCAGGACTCATTGGGCATCCTTACCGGCGACATTGGAGCCTCGGCCACGACATCGGGCGGACAACGCCCAAACGCGTCGCCAGTTGAAGATAGAGCGGAGGAATTGCCGGGGTTCGTATTTCATTTCGACGGTGAGTTAGGTGATACCCTGCACAGTGTACTGCCCTCGCCGCAATGACACCACAGCATCAACCCTCTCCCCATCGCCAAGGCATGATCCTCAACAGCCCGCAAGAGGAAGCGCTGATGTGACCTGGTTCACAGACTCATCTCTTTCCTCCTGGAATATTCACCCCCTTTTCCCTATACCCCAGCCCACAACAAACCATCAGGGACATAGAACCATCACCGTACTTCACAACAACAAGAAGGAACACCCAAATGAAAACTGTACTCCCCCTTCGTACTCTGCAGCTTCTTCTTGTCACTCTGGCTGTCTGCTGGCAAGGCATCGGCCATGCCACGACCAAGGAATTGCACTGGGTCGGCTGCGGCATCTCCAAGCTTGGCTTCATGCAGGAGCTAGCCAAGGCTTATGAAAAGGAAACCGGCATCCGCATCATTCTTAATGGCGGTGGTGCTACCAAGTGTTGCGCGAAGTAGCCGCCCTTAAGAACGATATGGGCGGGAGTTGTCGCCTGCCTCTGGTATTCAAAAACAGCGATGGCAGTTACACCATTGAGGAGAGCGAAAAGCAACTCAAGATCATTCCCGTCGGCTGGGATGCGCTGGTCGTTATCATCAATCAGCAGAACCCGCTTATCGATTCCATTTCCCGCGATCAACTTCGCAATGTCCTAACCGGGGAAATTACCCACTGGAACCAGCTGGGCGCCAACAGCGACAAACCCATTAACCTGTATGTTCGCCAGGGCAAAATCTCCGGAGTTGGCCGCACCCTGCGCCAGCAACTCTTCAACAACCCCGATCAGGAGTTCAGAGCAGGCGCGACGCGCCTTGCCTCTTCGGGAAAAATCGAAAAAGCCGTGGCCGACGACCCCTACGGTCTGGCGGTCAGCGGCATAAGCAGCAGCCGCCACCAACCAGTAAAAATGGTGAAACTGGAAGAGATAGAACCCAGCATGGAGACCTTGCGATCCGGCAACTACCACCTCTATCGCATGTTGTTCCTGGTGGTATCCAACAAGTACCACCAACGTCCTGAGATAATGGATTTTATCGATTTCGCCCTCTCACCCAAAGGCCAGAAGGTGATCCTGGAGGCGGGGACCCTGCCCTACCATCTGGGAGTGAGTCTGATCTTCAAAGCCGCCAGCCAGGACTATCTGAACAGCATCGACATCATGGAACAACACCGAATCTATACCCTCTCTGGCCAGTAATATCCGTGGAAAATCACGGCTGATTACTTGTTCGGTTTATCAGCCGGTTTCCCACGCGTCATACACCATTCTGCACGCAGGTAGTTACGCCCTCTGGTCAAGGCATGGTAGGCTAGGAACCGATTGGCAAAGGAGTGCTGATTATGAACCTCACACCAGGTAAGGGAGTGCAGCAACCCGTTATTGTCGTTCTGGCTGTTCTTGTGATCGGAATACCCGACGCCGAAGCGGGAATCTATCGCTGGCAAGACCATACCGGAACGACACATTACGGCGACAGCCCGCCGACTGCCGCACGCAAATTAACCGAACTCACACCCACCCCTTACGACAGTTCCGGTCTTGTCACCACCGTACTTGACGGTGATACGCTGATTCTGGCCGATGGTCGGCGTGTGCGTCTGCTTGGCATCGACGCCCCGGAGGTCGCCCACCACAACCAGCCGGGAGAACCACTGGGTGAGAAAGCAAGCCTGCTTCTTAAATCCCGTGCGCTAGGCAAACCGGTGCAATTGCGTTATGACATGCAGTATCAGGACCGCTACGACCGGCTTCTTGCCCATGTTTATCTCGACGATGGGCAAAACCTCAATAGCCTGTTGCTCCAGGAGGGCCTCGCCTACGCCCGATTCGAATGGCCCAATATGAAATACGCTGAGGAGTATTACGCTATCGAAAAAAAAGCTCGTCACCAGAAGCTTGGTATCTGGTCCCTTCCGGCCTATCAGATCAAACCGATGGATAATCTTGAGACACTGCGTAACCGCTTCGTGCGTCTGCGTGGTCAACCCGTCCGCTTAGAAACCACGCGACGCTATAGCTACCTGCTTTTCGGTGACAAGCTACGGGTGGCAATAAAAACCTCCCGCCTTGGGCTCTTTAGAGAAGCAGGGGTTGATCTCGACGCGCTTCTACGGAAAACGATCGTTCTTCGCGGTTGGCTCGGCCACCGCCGTGGGGTGCCTTATCTCGAACTGGCTCACCCCTTTCAGCTGGAGCAAATCGATTAGCGGCTTGCATGCCCAGATCACAGCTGCCCCTCATATTCGATCGTCAGCGGTGCGTGATCCGAGAACCATTCATCCTTATAGATCGCGGCCTTTTTGACTGTAGCCGCCAATCCAGGCGTGATCACCTGATAGTCAATGCGCCACCCCACATTCTTGGCACGAGCCTGGCCGCGATTTGACCACCAGGTGTATTGTTCCGGCCGAGAATCCACCACACGAAAGGCATCCACATAGCCCATCGGACCGAACAGTTTGTCCAGCCATGCACGCTCCTCCGGCAAGCACCCGGAGTTCTTCTGGTTGGACTTGAAGTTCTTGATATCGATCTCCTTGTGCACAATATTCCAATCACCGCAAATGATGAATTCCCGACGTTGGCGACGCATCTTCTTCAGGCGCTCCTCAAAGCGCTCCATAAAACTGAACTTCACCTGCTGACGCTCCTCGCCGGAGGAGCCGGAAGGCAGATAGAGGGAGATGATTGACAGCTTGCCGCCCGCTGTCTGAAAGTCTGCCTGGATAAAACGGCCCTCGGCATCCATATCCTCGAAGCCCTCACCAAGACCACAGGTCACCTTGTCAGGCGCCCTGCGGCTATAGATGGCGACGCCGGAATAGCCTTTTTTCTGCGCATCACCGAAGTAGGCGTAGTAGCCCTTGGGGTAGTGCAGTTCCGCCGCAAGCTGGTGCTCCTGCGCCTTGGTTTCCTGAACGCACACCACATCCGGCTGTTGCGCCACCATCCACTCAAAAAAGCCCTTGGTCGCTGCTGAACGGATGCCATTGAGATTGGCGGTGATGATTCGCATGTTTTTCTCATCGTTGACTTGCCCGGCGGCAAAGCATACCCAAACCGGACAGGAAAGACACGGTGCGGAGCCTCCGTACCACTGCTACAATAGGCATCCTTTCTCGACCACAGATCTGACGGGGTTTGTCACCATGCAGGATTACAAGCGTGAATTCATCGAATTTGCCATCGAAAACCAGGTACTGCGCTTTGGCCAGTTCACGCTCAAATCCGGCCGCATCAGCCCCTACTTCTTCAACGCCGGTCTGTTTAACACCGGTGAGCATCTCACCCGCCTGAGCCGCTTCTATGCCGCAGCGATCCAGGACTCCGGAATCGAATTCGACACCCTGTTCGGCCCTGCCTACAAGGGGATCCCGCTAGCCGCGACCACGGCGGTCGCCCTCTTTGACCAGCACCAGCGAAACATCCCCTACTGCTTTAATCGCAAGGAGGCCAAGGATCATGGCGAAGGCGGCAACATCGTCGGTGCTCCCCTGAAGGGTCGCATCCTTATCATTGATGACGTGATCACCGCCGGCACCGCCATCGGTGAGGCGATGGAGATCATTGCCGCAGCCGGGGCTACTGCCTCGGGCGTCGTCATTGCCCTCGACCGTCAGGAAAAAGGCAAGGGAGAACTGTCGGCGATCCAGGAGGTGGAAAAGAACTTCGGTCTCAAGGTCGCCAGCATCATCACCCTGACCGACTTAATGGACTACCTTAAGGACGATGCCGCCATGGGCGATCATCTCGAGGCGATTCAGGCCTATCGCCATCAGTACGGGGTGTAATTCGCCGAAGAGGAGTACGCGATGCCATTACCCACCAAAGATGCTCAGACCAATCTGGTTCAGGAGCACTATGCGGTCATCTACACACCGCGCAAGCATCGCAACCGCTTTCCCGACAACTGCGTGACAGTCTACGACAGCGCCGAGGCCGCCATTACTGCCGCCGATGAAGAGAAGGACCTCTTTGCGGCCAAGGTGATTGGGCCATCACGATCTTCAGAAGGGTTTATGTTGTATTACCTCGTCCACTGGCTGACCTGAACATGGAATGTCGGCCTGGCTGCGGTGCCTGCTGCATCGCGCCTTCCATCAGCTCTCCGATTCCCGGCATGTTACAGGGAAAGTTGGCGGGCGAGCGTTGCATCCAGCTCGATCCGGCCAACCACTGCCGGCTGTTCGGCCATCCTGATCGGCCGGCCGTCTGTAGCAGCTTTTCTGCTTGTGCCGACGCCTGTGGCAGCAACCGTGAAGAAGCACTACGGCTACTTGCCCACCTGGAGGCCGCCACGCTGCAAAATTAGTCGGAATCCAAAACATCGATCAGGTTCTCAACCGAGAATCAGCTTCGTGCCCACCAGCACAGTGACCACCTCAAACACCCGTTTGATCGCCCGATTCCCTTTTACTATCGCCAAGTGCGCCCCGAGATAACCCCCGATGAGGGAGCCCAGCAACAATGCCGGCAGCCACTCCCACTTGATCTCCCCCAACAGTCCCAACGTCAAAGCACCGCTGCCATTCCAGAAAATCCCGACCAGCACCAGCGTGTACGCCACCGCGCGCTGATAATCGAGGCCAAACCAGCGCACCAGCCAGAGGGTGACAAACAGCCCAGTACCTGAAGTCAATGATCCATTGAGGATCCCGATGGCAAATAGCCCAACGCCACCAATCAGCAATCCCCTGCCGTGGCGGTTTCTCGGGGAAAGCTCCTGTCCCAGCTGTGGGCTAAGCCAGGAGTAAACACCGAGTCCCACTGTCAGAACGCCAAGGGCGACCTGCGCGCTGCGATCGGGCAGGTGAAGGATGATACTTGCCCCCAATACGACCCCAGGCAGACCACATCCGAGGATAAAGAGGACAAAATAACGCTCGAGGGTACTGTTTCGCAGATGCCTTATCGTCGCCCCAACGCCTAGGGCTACGCTGGCGACCTTATGTGTGGCCAGGGCGATACCGAAGGGCAAACCAAGAAAGATCAACACCGGGAACTGCAACAATCCGGCCCCGCCACCGGCAAAGGCCGAGAACGCGTTGGCAATGAGCGAGAGCAGAAATAACACGAGCTGTTCGAGCGGGATCATCGGGCACCCTATGAAATTGAGGAAAAGACTCAGTATACTGTGTCCAATTTGTTAACCGCAGGAAGGAATGTCCTATGAAAGCCCCAAACAACCCCCTGCTTTTGTTACTGGTTTTCGCTTCAGCACTGGCACTGCCACTCAGCGCCGGTGCTGCGATCAAGTGTTGGACCAACAAGGATGGCGTGCGTGAATGCGGTAATGCCGTCCCCCCAGAATATGCCCAGCAAGAGACCCGCACGGTCAATAAACGCGGTATCACCACCGAGGTGACCGAACGGGCCATGACCGAGGAGGAGCGCCGGCAGCAGGAACAGTCGCTGGAATCCGAACAGGCACATCTTCGGCAAGCCGAGCACCAAAAGGCCGAAGAGGAAGAACGCCGCAAGCAGCAGGCGATTCACGATCGCGTACTACTGGCCACCTTCCTCACCGAGGAGGAAATCGTGCGCTCACGGGAGCGCAAACTGGTCGCCATCGATGGCAATCTCGAGATCACCCGCATCACTATCGAAAAACTCCAGGAAAAGCTCGATCAGGAAAAGGCACGGGCAGCCAAGTTTGAGCGGGAGGGCAAGCCCCTTCCGGAGCGTACCCAGGAGGACATCGACAGCCTGGAACAGCAACTGGCCAACAAAAAAAGTTATGCTGCCTCGAGAGAAAAAGAGCGCCAGGCCCTGATCGACAAATACGAGGCCGACATTGCCCGTTTTCGCGAACTGAAGGCAACCCGGCAATAACGTAACACCGAAAACGCCATCATCCTTTCGATGTCACGATTGAATCAATGGGGCAATACTTGCCAACGAAAGCGCCTCGTTTTCGCGAGCGGAATGCTTGGCTAGGCTGAACGAAAAATATTATTCGATAACAAGGGCCACTGTTCTTCCCATTCCGCCAGCGGCGATTTTTTGAAACTGCTGCGGACATACTGGTTCATTCGGCCTTCCGCCACTGCCAGCAGCAGGTTGGCGGTGGCTGCCACATTCTGTTTGCCCTGTAACTGGCCGGCCAATTCTCCCTCGCGCAGGATCTGTTTGAACTGGGTTTCGATGCGGTCGAAAAATTGGCCGATTCGCTGGCGCAGGCGCTCGGTCTCGCCAGTCAGGGCATCCCCCATCAGAATCCGGCTGATACCGGGATTGCGTGCCGAGAAGCCGAGCAGCACCATCATGATCTTCTCACAACGCCCAGCTGAACTCTTTTCATCCGCCAGGATACGGTTAATCAGACCGAAGACGGTTTCCTCGATAAACTCGATAAGCCCCTCAAACATCTTCGCCTTACTGGGAAAATGGCGGTACAGGGCCGCCTCGGATACACCCACGGCTCTTGCCAGGCCAGCCGTGGTGATGCGCTCCCCGGGACTTTTTTCCAGTTCATGCGCCAGCGCCTCGAGGATCTGCTGGCGGCGTGACGGTTTGTCTTTATTGTTATCGCTCATTCCACTCCCCTACTCGGCATTCTGGATCAGGGTGCCGACCCCTTCATTGGTAAAGATCTCCAGCAACAAGGCGTGCTCCACCCGGCCGTCGATGATATGTGCACTGCGCACGCCCGCATGTACCGCGTCCAGGGCGCAGCGAATCTTCGGCAGCATGCCACCGTAAATCGTCCCGTCGGCGATCAACTCATCCACCCTGGAACTGCTCAGTCCGGTCAACACTCTGCCTTCCTTATCCAGCAGGCCAGGCGTGTTGGTCAGCAGAATCAGTTTTTCCGCTTTCAGGCACTCGGCTAGCTTGCCGGCCACAACATCCGCATTGATGTTATAGGACTGGCCGTCAGCGCCGACACCGATGGGGGCAATCACCGGAATAAAATCGCCCTGCATCAGCATATTTACCACAGCGCCGTTGATATCCTCGACCTCGCCCACGTGGCCGATATCGATGATCTCCGGGGTATTCATCTCCGGGGCACTGCGCTTGAACTTCAGCTGTCGGGCGCGAATAAAATCCGCGTCCTTGCCGGTCAAGCCCACCGCCTTGCCGCCGTGCTGGTTAATCAGTGAGACGATCTCTTTGTTCACCAGACCGCCAAGCACCATCTGCACCACGTCCATGGTTTCCCGGTCGGTCACCCGCATCCCTTCAATGAACTGGCTTTCCTTGCCCAGGCGTTTGAGCAGATCGCCGATCTGTGGCCCACCGCCGTGCACCACCACCGGATTGAGGCCCACCAGCTTGAGCAATACCACATCGCAAGCAAAACCGTTCTTCAGCGCCTCCTCGGTCATCGCATTGCCTCCGTACTTGATGACAATGGTCTTGCCAGAAAAGCGGCGAATATACGGCAGCGCTTCGCTCAGTACACGTGCATTGCTCATTGCGGTATCAAGATCCAGGCTCATGATGGTCCTTTCTAAAACGGTATCTGTAGGTCAGGTTCCAGCTGTAGCATCAGCTGCTTGAAATCTTTCTGTATACGCTGCATGGCCACTTCACTCTCGGCTTCAAAGCGCAGCACCAGGGTAGGCGTGGTGTTGGAGGCACGAATAAGTCCCCAGCCGTCCTCATAGTCGACCCGCAATCCATCGATAGTCGTCAATTGCGCCCCGGCAAAATGGTGTTGCTGCCCCATCAGTCGATGCATGAAGGCATGGTGTTTCCCTTCAGCCATGGCCACATGTAGCTCCGGGGTGTTCAGCATATCGGGCAAACCGTCAAAGAGCGATGCGCAGTCATCGCCGTTGGCGGCCAGCAGCTCCAACAATCGTGCCGCCGCATAGAGCGCATCGTCATAGCCATACCACCCCTCCTTGAGGAAGAGATGGCCACTCATTTCCCCGGCCAACAAAGCGCCTCGCTCCTGCATTAGTGCCTTGAGCCGGGAGTGTCCGGTGTGCCACATCTGGGGACGCCCGCCGCACTGTACAATCTCCCTGCCCAGGTTGCGGCTGCATTTTATGTCATAGATGACTTCGGCGCCCGGATGGCGTGTGAGCAAGTCACGGGCAAACAGTATCAGCAAACGATCCGGCCAGATAATCTCACCGCAGCAGGAAACCACCCCCAGCCTGTCTCCATCCCCGTCGAAGGCTAGGCCGATATCCGCCTGCTGCTGCTTCACTGTCGCGATCAGTGCCTGCAAATTTTCCGGTTGATTGGGATCAGGATGGTGGTGAGGGAAATGCCCATCCACCTCACAGTAAAGCTCCACCACCTCACAACCCAGACGTCGCAGCAGTGACGGCACCGTCAACCCGGCAACACCGTTGCCCGCGTCGACGACAACCTTGAGCGGCCGTGTCAGCGTAATCCTCTCGGTAAGCTGATGTAAATAATCCTCACGAGTATCTTCTTTTCTCCGTGAACCGCTGCCATAACGATAATCCCGATGCCGGGTGCGCCGGTATATCTCCTGGATCGCCTCGCCGAAGAGGGTTTCACCGCCGAGCATGATCTTGATGCCGTTGTAGTCGACCGGATTGTGACTTCCGGTCAGCATCACCCCGCTGCCGCCAGCAAGGCGGTATGCCGAAAAATAGAGCAGTGGGGTTGTGACGCAACCGATATCGATAATGTCCATGCCTGTGGCAAGTATTCCCTTGCCAAGAGCAGCCTGCAATCGCGGACCGGACAGGCGTCCATCGCGCCCGAGCACCAGTACGGAGACGCCCCTTGCCTGTGCCTCACTACCAATGGCGCGACCAAGCTCCTCGACAACCACCTCACTCAGATCCCGATCAACCACCCCTCGGATATCGTAAGCACGGAAAATCGATGCCGGCACCGTCCTCCTCCAGGAGTGCTTGTCCCGCATCTCCTCGTGAGAACCGCCAGCGTCGCCAGGAACGCTTGCGGATGTTTCATGCATCAGGCCCATTGTCTCTTCAGGAACCTGTTTCAGTGCTTGCCGGTGTGTCCGAAACCGCCCTCACCGCGATGGCTGCCCTCGAACTCCTCGACGATATCGAATTCCGCCTGCACCACAGGAAGGAAAACCATCTGGGCGATGCGCTCTCCAACCTGAACCGAGAATGATTCCGCGCTTCGATTCCAGCAGGAAACGAAGATTTGCCCCTGGTAGTCCGAATCGATCAGGCCCACCAGGTTACCGAGCACGATACCTTTCTTGTGACCCAGCCCGGAACGTGGCAACAGCACCGCCGCCAGGCCGGTATCGCCGATATGAATGGCAATACCCGTGGGAATGAGATGCGTCTCACCCGGGCCAATATCCAACGGCTCCTCCAGCATGGCACGCAGATCCATTCCCGCGGAACCGTCGGTGGCATAGTGCGGCAGAGGAAACTCGTGGCCAAGCCGCTGGTCCAGGATTTTCAGTTCGATCTTTTGCATAGCTGGTTCCCGATATGATTGTTTTTTGAATTCTTATGAGCCGAGAAAGCGCTCAGCAACGACGGCCATCAGTTGCTGTGCCAACACGGTTTTCGGTGCCAACGCCAACTTCCGCTCACCACCGCTCCAAAAGAGCTGCAGCGCATTACTATCGCTGTTAAATCCCCCACCCGTCGCACGCTCACCCACCTGGTTGGCCGCGATCATATCCAGCCCCTTGGCCACAAGCTTGCCGCGGGCGTAATTTTCCAGCTGCTCGGTCTCGGCCGCAAAACCGACTGTAAAGGGGGCATCGGGCAGGGCCGCCACCGTGGCCAGGATATCCAGATTACGCACCAGTTCGATGCTCATCTGATCGGCCTGCTTCTTTATCTTTTCCATCACCACCTTCGCGGGTCGATAATCGGCTACGGCGGCACAACCGATGAAGATCTCTCCCGGGTCGGTCAGCACGGCTTCGAGCATCTCTGCGGCATTTTCCACATCCATCCGCTCCACACCCGCCGGTGTGACGAGGGAAACGGGTCCCGTCACCAGCCGCACCCTGGCGCCAAGGCCCGCGGCGGCGGCGGCGATAGCAAAACCCATCTTGCCCGAACTGTGATTGCTGATGAAACGCACCGGGTCGAGCGCCTCACGGGTCGGCCCGGCGGTGATCGTCACCCTCACCCCGGCCAGGGGACCCGCAGCGAAATGGCGCAGGCACGCTTCGACCAACTGCTCCGGTTCCACCATGCGCCCAGACCCCACCTCGCCACAGGCCTGTTCACCTTCTGCCGGCCCGATAAGTGCCACAACTCGCTGCATCAAGGTAGCCACATTGGCCCGTGTTGCTGGCGCCAGCCACATCTGCTGATTCATTGCCGGAGCCAGCATCAGCGGCGCGGAAGTAGCAAGACACAACGTGGCCAACAGGTCATCGGCCATCCCCGCGGCTAGGCGGGCGATGAAATCGGCGCTGGCCGGTGCCACCAGCACCAGCTCGGCCCAGCGTGCCAGCTCGATGTGCCCCATGGCCGCCTCGTGGGCCGGGTCGAACAGACTCTCGCGTACAGGATTACCCGAGAGGGCCTGCAGCGTCATGGGGGTAACGAACTCACCGGCAGCCCGGGTCATCACCACGCGCACCTCGGCTCCTGCCCGGCGCAGTCCGCGCACCAGCTCCGCACTTTTGTAGGCGGCGATCCCCCCGGTGATACCCAGCAGAATACGCCGTCCAGCCAGCCCTTGTCCGTTAACGTTATTCATAATGGACGGATTCTAGCAGAAAGCCCTCCCGATCCGTCAGCCATAGCGCTAGTATTGCAAGTGGTTACCCACTTACGACAAGGAGGTCGATATGGCTATCACCGACTGGCCGGCCGATGAGCGGCCGCGGGAAAAGCTGCTGTTGCGCGGTGCCGCTGCGCTCTCGGATGCGGAATTGCTGGCTATCTTCCTGCGCACCGGGCTTCCGGGGAAAAGCGCCGTCGATCTGGCACGTGAACTGCTCAAGCAATTCAACGGCCTACGCCCTCTGCTCGAGGCCGAGCAAAATGAGTTTTGCCGCGGCAAGGGACTGGGCGAAGCCAAATACGTCCAGCTGCAGGCTTGCCTGGAACTCTCCCGGCGGCACCTTCTCACCACCCTGCAGCGTGGCGATGCCCTGACCAGCCCGGACCATACCCGCCGCTATCTCAGCGCACAGCTACGAGATCGCCACCAGGAGGTCTTCGCCTGCCTGTTTCTCGATAACCGCCACCGGGTACTAGAGTATGAGGAGCTGTTCTACGGCACCGTTGACGGAGCCAGCGTCCATCCCCGCGAGGTGGTGCGCCGCTGTATCGCCCATAATGCGGCCGCCGTCATCCTGGCCCACAACCACCCCTCCGGGGTGGCCGAGCCCAGTCGCGCTGACGAACAAATCACCGAGCGGCTCAAACAAGCCCTTGGCCTTATCGATGTGCGGCTACTGGACCATATGATTGTTGGCGACGGGGAGATCACGTCGCTAGCCGAACGGGGATTAATCTGAGGTTTTCCCTTGCGGTGCGGGGTGAGTTTTGGTATAAAATCCGGCTTCCTGTCTCCGGGATGTCGGAGACCGAACAGAATTCAGTCTTGTTGGAGTTCAGAATCATGTCCAAGGTATGCCAGGTAACGGGCAAACGACCGATCACCGGTAACAACGTTTCACACGCGCACAACAAAACGAAGCGTCGTTTCCTGCCGAATCTGCACAGCCACCGTTTCTGGGTGGAAAGTGAAAATCGCTGGGTAAAACTGCGCGTCTCCACCAAGGGTATGCGTATTATTGACAAGAAGGGTATCGATGCCGTTTTGGCTGACATCCGTGCCCGCGGCGAAAAGGTTTAAGGAGCTAGGTCATGGCAAAATCAGCACGCGATAAAATCCGCCTGGTATCCAGCGCCGGTACCGGTCACTTCTACACCACCGACAAAAACAAGCGCAACATGCCTGAGAAGATGGAGATCAAGAAATTCGATCCCGTCGTGCGCAAGCATGTGATGTACAAGGAAGCGAAGATTAAATAATCTTCACCCACCTTGCATAAAAAAGCCCGGCATTACCGGGCTTTTTTTTTCTCTTTTATCCTTGCGCCGCCAGCCGATAACCGGCCAGCTGACGGGCAAAGTTCTGCAGGTAGCTATTACCGCTCTCCTCGGCCTCCCGGCACCATTGTTGTAGGGCGTGCAGTGCCTTTTCAGGGTGACTTGCCGCCTGCTGCCAAATCACCTGCAGTCGCTGGCGGAATTCCACCGCCACCGCCAGTGCCTGACTCTGACCAAGTACCGTACCTAGGAAATGGCGCCCCCGCTCATCCAGCAGCGCCTCATCGCGCAGCAGAGCCACTTTGGCCCGCTTGAGCATCCCCTTCAGATTCCGGTTTTTCGAGACCCGCTTCAGCTCTTCGCGATGAATACGGTTCATCACTTGATGACCGTAACGGGAAAGGATCTGTAACCGGCTGTTGATAATAGCCCTTACCGCTTCGGCATCCAGCTCACTAACCTGACGGCGGATGCGTGGCGGTGCTGGGGAAACCCGTTTAACCTTGGCCAACCCCACCGCCTGCATCAGGCGAATATAGAGCCAGCCAATGTCAAACTCCCACCAGTGGTAGGAGAGCTTGGCTGAACCCGGCCAGGCGTGATGATTATTGTGCAGCTCCTCGCCACCGATAAGGATGCCCCAGGGGGAGATGTTGGTGGAGGCATCCGGCGCCTCGGCATTGCGGTAACCGAAATAGTGACCCACGCCGTTGATTACCCCTGCCGCCCAAAAGGGGATCCAGATCATCTGCACCGCCCAGACGCTCAGACCAATCGGACCGAACAGCACCAGGTCAATAACCAGCATCAGCGCGATACCCAGGTAGGGGTAAGGGCTATACAAGCGGCGCTCCAGCCAGTCATCCGGGGTGCCCTTCCCATAGCGCTCCAATGTCTCGGCGTTGTCGGCCTCCTGCCGGTAGAGTTCGGCGCCACGCAGCAGTACCTCCCGTAAACCCTTGACCTGGGGGCTATGGGGATCGTCCTCAGTTTCACACTTGGCGTGGTGCTTGCGATGCACCGCCGCCCACTGCTTGGTCACCATGCCCGTGGTCATCCACAGCCAGAAACGGAAAAAATGACTGACCAGGGGATGAAGCTCCAGAGAGCGATGCGCTTGATGACGGTGTAGGAAAATCGTCACGGCAGCAATGGTGATATGGGTCATGCCCAAGGTAATAAGAATAACCTCCAGCCAGGAGGGGGAAAGTAATCCGGTGAGTTCCAAAAGATAACCTCTTAATAATGAAGGGTATTTGGCAAGAATCGGCCTAACAGCCAGCGCCCCTGCCAGGACTCATCTTAAGACCGCAACAGGCATAAAAAGTTACCCTCCTCACAGAAATAAACATCAGAGGTGAAAGTGGAGGACCAGATTGCCGTAGGGGTCGACCTGGCATCGCCAGTCCGGTGCAAGCCAGGTGGTTGAAACCTGTTCAGTGATCAACGCCGGCCCATCCAGCTCCTGCCCAGGCGCCAACGTATCCCGTGACCATACCGGAACTGCCTCGTCGATCCCGTACAACGTAGTGAAATCCACGGGCTCGGCCTTCGCACCCCCGTCACGCTCTGTCAGGGGCAGTTGCGGTTGAGGTCCCTGCAGCTGCAGACGCAGGTTGACCAGTTCCACCGGCAGGTCAAGACGGTGACCATATCGCTCCTGATGGGCAAGGTGGAAGGCTTCAGCGCTGGCTTCCACTCCCTCAGCTTTTTGCCAGGGAACAGTAAGGGTATAGGACTGGCCCAGGTAGCGCAGGTCCAGGCTAGGCCGAGCAATAATCTCGGCTTGTACGACACCTTCCTGAAGAAGTGAACGCTCACCATCGACTCTCAGCTCCGACAACAGACCCTCGATCTCCGACACCGTCATATGCTTCAGCAGTCCCTTTCGGGTTCGCGAGAGCTGGCGACCACGCGGAGCGCATAACATACCCAGGGCGGAGAGCACCCCGGCATGTACCGGCACAATCGCCTGGCGCATCCCCAGCGCCTCGGCCAGCGCGCACACATGCAGACCTCCAGCACCACCGAAAGAGGTCAAGGTCAGCGGGCGCGGGTCGATACCACGTTGCACCGACATCACCCGAAGCGCACGGGCCATGTGCTCATTGGCAATGCGAATGATTCCCTCAGCGGCTTCGTGCAAACCGAGCCGCAATTGGCCGGCAATCCCCATCACCGCCTGTTCTGCGGCGGCCAGGTCGAGACGCATCCCTCCTCCCAGAAAGGCATCAGGCAGCAAACGTCCGAGCACCAGATTGGCGTCGGTCACCGTCGGCTCCCCGCCGCCCCGACCGTAACAGGCCGGTCCTGGGGCAGCACCGGCCGACTCAGGTCCCACCTGCAGCAAACCACCGGCATCGACCCGTGCAATCGAGCCGCCGCCGGCACCGATAGTGTGCATGTCGACCATCGGCACCGATACCGGCCAGTGGCCAATATGCCCCTCGGCGGTCAATTGCAGTTCACCATCAATCAACGCCACATCGGTTGAGGTCCCCCCCATATCGAAGGTAAGCAGCCGCTCCCTGCCTGCCAGAGCACCCACCGTCCTGGCCGCCGAGAGGCCGCCGGCCGGCCCCGAAAGCAGCATGTGTACCGCCTGACGTCCGGCCAGTGAGGCTTCAATGGTGTTACCGGAACTCTGCATCACTGAGATATTGGCTCCGGGCAACCCTGCCTCCAGGCGCTGAAGGTAACCTTCCACCAACGGCCCCACCCAGGCATTGAGCCAAGTGGCGATACCTCGCTCGTACTCTTTGTACTCAGGCAGAATGGCCGATGAGCGGGAGATAAAGATCCCGTCGGGAATCGCCGCTTCAAGTTCGCGCTCGAAACTGTCATCCAGAAAGGAAAAGAGTAGGTTTATCGCGACGGCTTCAGGCTTGAGCCGCAACAGTTCGTCCCTCAGTTGCTGCAGATCCGCCTTTACCAGTGGCTCAACCACCTCACCCTCGGCCCCTAGTCGACCGCCGGTTTCCAGACACAGTTCAGGCGGTACCGGTGGCTTGATCGGCGCCGGCTGCAGATTGTAGAGTTCTCGCCGAGCCTGACGACCAAGGGTAAGCAGATCCTTAAAGCCGCGGTTGGTAATGAATACGGTGCGCACCCCTTTGCCCTCCAGGGCGGCGTTAGTGGCCACGGTCGAGCCGTGCACCATCTGTAACGCCTGGAGCATTTCGCACTCAATGCCGAGTTCGTGGACCCCTTGCAGGATCGCCCGCTCCGGGGCATCCGGTGTGGAGAGCACTTTATGAACGCGCAGCCCTTCACCGTCATAAAGTACAAAATCGGTAAAGGTTCCGCCGGTATCTACGCCTAACAGCATTGAACGTCTCGGGTTATCGTTGTGGTGGGCTTTCGGAACTTTTGCATAAGCGGAAAATCAATTTATACCGTAGAGCGCAACCGTTGTTACTTGCGCGTATGATACCGAAAACAACTTTGAGAATCTCACGGCCCCTTCGGCCTGGAGCAACAATAAAACAGGGGTGTCATGGAAAACGACTGCTTAATCAAGGTTGAACACCTGTCACGCCGCTACGGCGACAACCTGGCTGTCAATAATGTCAGCTTCGAGGTAAAACGTGGTGAAGTACTGGGCTTTCTTGGCCCCAACGGTGCCGGCAAATCGACCACCATGCAGATGATCACCGGCAACCTTGCGCCCAGCGCCGGCCGCATCACTATCAACGGCATCGACATGCTGGAATGCCCCAAGGAGGCCAAGCTGGCTCTCGGCTTCCTGCCGGAACAGCCTCCGCTTTACCGCGAACTCAGTGTCGATGAATACCTGCAGTTTTGCGCTCGCCTGAACCGCATCAGCAAAACTCAAATCAGTCGCGCGGTAAACCAGGCCAAAGAGCGCTGCGGTCTGACCGGAGTCGGCCAACGGCTCATCAACAATCTCTCCAAGGGCTACCAGCAACGCGTTGGCATCGCCCAGGCGATCATCCACTCGCCGGATGTGGTGATCCTTGATGAACCCACCGTCGGTCTCGACCCCATCCAGATCCGCGAGATCCGCAAACTCATTCGCGAACTCGGTGGTGAGCACAGCGTCATTCTCTCCACCCACATCCTGCCCGAGGTACAGGCCACCTGCGATCGTGTGCAGATCATCAACAAGGGCCAGCTGGTCCTCTCAGACAGCATCGACGGACTGACCCGCCGCATGCAAACCTCCAGCCTGATCGTGGCACTGCATCGACCGCCGTCACACGAGCAGTTGCAAGCGATCGCCAGTGTGCAAGCCATTGAAACCATGGAGGACGGCCGACTGCGTCTCAGCCACGACCCGGAGCAAAATCCTGCCGAGGCACTGGTCGAACAAGCAGTGGCACAGAACTGGGGACTCTATGAACTGACCCCCGAACGCCTCTCCCTGGAGGATGTGTTCGTCAACATCACCACCACGGAACAGAAGGAGGAGGCCGCATGATGATCGCCACTCTCGCCGCGCGTGAACTGCGCAGCCTGTTCCTCTCGCCACTGGCCTGGACAATCCTGGCAGTGGTGCAGTTCATTCTCGCCTGGTTGTTCCTTGGTCAGCTCGATGTCTATATCGCCTATCAAGCCCGCATCGCGATGATGGAAAATCCGCCTGGGGCCACCGAGGTCATCGTCGCGCCGCTCTTCTCCAGTGCCACCATCATCCTGCTGCTGGTGATCCCGCTACTGACGATGCGGCTGGTCAGTGAGGAGCGCCGTTCGCGCACCCTGCCGTTGCTGTTCTCGGCCCCCGTCTCGATGACCGAGATCGTCCTCGGCAAATATGTCGGCATTCTTGGCTTTCTTGTCATGATGCTTGGTCTCATTACCCTGATGCCGCTCTCCCTCCTGAGCCTCGGTACTCTGGACTTTGGTCTCCTTGCTTCCGTCCTGCTCGGGATGGTGCTGATGCTCTCGGCCTTCGCTGCCGCCGGGCTGTTCATGTCCACCCTGACCGCTCAACCCACCGTCGCGGCTGTCAGCACCTTCGGCCTGTTGTTACTACTGTGGGTCATCGAAATCAGCGGACAGTCTGCCGGGGGGAGCACCGTCTTTAGCTACCTCTCGCTGCAGCGTCACTATGAAGCTTTGCTCCGGGGGCTCTTCAACAGCAGCGACATCCTCTACTACCTGCTGTTCATCGCCACCTTCCTGGTCCTGAGCATCCGTCGCCTGGATGCCGACCGGCTGCAGCACTGAGTAAAACTTAGGGATTAGAAGAACGATGGAAGTCAGCAAAAAAAGTCTTCGCCAGATACGCTTGCAAACCTGGACCTTCGTGGTCCTGTTCCTCACTGTGATCGGCCTGTTGGCCTGGCTCAGCACCCGCTACAACTATCAGGCCGACTGGACCGCCAGCGGCCGACACACCCTTTCCGAAGCCAGCGCCACGCTGCTGAAAAAACTCGACGGGCCGGTTACGATCACCTCCTTCAGCCGACCTGACGATGTCTCGGGGCTACGCAAGCGCACCACTGAGCTGGTATCGCGCTATCAGCGCCTAAAGCCGGATATTGCCCTTAACTTCATCGATCCCGACGAATCACCCGAGCGGGTGCGTGAGCAAGGCATCACAGTCGAAGGCGAACTGGTAGTGGCCTATCAGGGCCGCAAAGAAAACCTCCGGAGCATCGGCGAGCAGGCACTGAGCAACGCCCTGCAGCGCCTGCTGCGCAGTGGCGAGCGCCGCATCGTCTTCCTCGGCGGACATGGCGAACGGCGTATCGACGGCCAAGCCAATTTTGATCTTGGCCAATGGGGCAACCAGTTGCAGGAAAAAGGCTTTGTCTTTTCCACCCTCAAACTCGGCACCGATGCCGTCATTCCCGAGGATACCACCGTTCTGGTAATTGCCGGGCCCCAGATCGATCTGCTCCCCGGCGAGGTTGCCCTGATTCAGGGCTATGTGGCCAAAGGCGGCAACCTGCTTTGGTTCAGTGAGCCTGGCGGGTTGAAAGGACTCGGGCCGCTGGCGGAACAACTCGGCCTGGGGTTCCTGCCTGGCACCCTGGTCGATCCGACCGGGCAAATGCTCGGTATCAGCAACCCGGCGATCATCGTGGTCGCAGAATACCCGCAACACCCGGTGAGCGAAGAGCTAACCACGTTGACACTCTTCCCCGAAGCCCATGCCATCGAAAGTCACGACAAGGACGGCTGGCAAGCCACCGCCCTACTGCGCAGCCTACCGCGAAGTTGGTCCGAAACCGGACCGCTCGAGGGCTCCATCGACTTTAATGCTGACAGGGATGTTGCCGGCCCGTTGACCATCGGTATATTGCTGACCCGCGAGAAAGGTGGTGACAAAGCAGAGGAGCAGACAGTCAGACCTGGCCACACCCAACGCATCGCGGTGATCGGTGACGGTGACTTTCTTTCCAACACCTATATCGGCAATGGCGCCAACCAGGAGCTGGGCGATCGCCTGCTCAACTGGCTGAGTCATGATGACACCTTTATGACTATCGCGCCACGCACCGCGCCGGACACCCAACTGGAAATCACTCCCGCGTTGTCGGCGGCCATTGGTTTTGGCTTCCTCCTCATCATCCCCGGACTGCTACTCGGTAGCGGCCTGACCATCTGGTGGCGGAGAAGAAAAAGGTAAGTTTGAACAGGATTGTCCCGTACAGGCTGTTCATCGACTTACGAGCGATGACAACACATCCAACACGACCATGAACAAACGAAACCTACTAAACATCGGTCTGCTATTACTTATCGGCATACTCGTGCTGCTCGTCATTTACGAGCCAGGCATTGAAGCGCCGAAAGAGGCTCCCTTACTGCTCGACATCAACCGCGATGTCGTCAGGCAGATCCGCATCGAGCGACAAGGGCAGGAGACCGTAGAAATCGCGCTTGACTCACAGGACCAGTGGCAAATGAATGAGCCCATTGCGATTGCCGCCAGCGATTATCGTATGAATGCCCTGCTGGGTATTACCGAAGTGAAGAGCCTCGGCAATTACCCCGCCGACAGCGAGCACCTCTCCAGCTTCGGCCTGGCTACTCCGCGGGTGACTCTTACCCTGAATGGCCAGGTAAAGATCGCTTTCGGGGATAACACCGCACTCGATCAGCGACGCTATGTGCAGGTCGGCGACCGGGTACACCTCATCACCGATACCCTCTACTACCACCTTATCGGCAACTACACCACCTTCATTCGTCAGGAGCTGCTGCCAGAAGGCAGTAGCGTCAGTGC
>JBFEWO010000118.1:0-8924 GCA_041546305.1 Thiohalomonadaceae bacterium
CCTTTAAAAGCTTTGCACCCTTTGCGTTGATTATTGTTGTAATGGTTATACGGCGAGATAGTCGAGGATACCCTCGGCGGCCTGGCGTCCTTCCCAGATGGCAGTCACCACCAGATCGGAGCCGCGCACCATATCGCCGCCTGCAAAGATCTTGTCGTTGCTGGTCTGGTACTTGAACTGGCCATCAGCCGGTGCCTTGACCCGGCCGCGCTCGTCCACCTCGATGTTGTAGCCGGCAAACCAGTCCGCCGGACTGGGGCGGAAACCGTAGGCAATGATCACGCGGTCCGCCGGGATAATCTCTTCGGAACCTGGCACCGTCTCCGGACGGCGGCGTCCACGCTCGTCGGGCTCGCCCATACGAGTGGTCACCACCTTGACCCCCTCAACCTTGCCATTGCCGATGATCTCCACCGGCTGGCGGTTGAACAGGAACTCGACGCCCTCCTCCTTGGCGTTCTGTACCTCCTTTTTCGAGCCGGGCATATTGGCCTCATCACGGCGGTAGGCACAGATAACGGACCCGGCCTTCTGGCGGATCGAGGTACGGGTGCAGTCCATGGCGGTGTCACCACCTCCCAACACCACGACATTCAAGCCTTCCATGCTGATGTACTCCTCGACCGTCTTCTCGTAGCCGTGGCAGTGGTTGATATTGGAAATAAGAAAATCAAGCGCCGCATACACACCGGGCTGGTCCTCGCCGGGGATACCACCACTCATGTAGTTATAGGTACCCATACCGAGGAATACCGCATCGTACTCATCGACCAGTTCCTGGAACGGCTTGTCCTTGCCGATCTCGGTATTGAGCACGAATTCGATGCCCATCTCCTCGAATACCTTGCGGCGACGTTTGATGACCGACTTCTCCAGCTTGAACTCGGGAATGCCGAAGGTGAGAAGTCCACCGATCTCCGGGTGGCGGTCGTAAACAGTCACCTTGACGCCATTGCGGGTCAGCACATCGGCACAGGAAAGTCCCGCCGGCCCGGCGCCAACTACCGCCACGCGCTTGCCACTGTCGGCGACGGCGGAGAGATCCGGCTTCCAACCGTTTGCGAAGGCGGTATCGCTGATATAGAACTCGACGGCACCGATGGTCACCGCACCGAGGCCATCATTCAGCGTACAGGCACCCTCACACAGACGCTCCTGTGGACAGACACGGCCGGTCACCTCCGACAGTGAATTGGTCTGGTGCGAGAGCTCCACCGCCTCCTGCCAGTTACCTTCATTGATCAACTGCAGCCAGTTGGGAATGTAGTTATGCACCGGACAACGCCACTCACAGTAGGGATTGCCGCAGTGCAGGCAACGCCCAGACTGGGATGCCGCGGTCTCTGGATCGAAGCCGCAGTAGATCTCCGCATACTCCTTGACGCGAACATCGACGGATTTCTTCTCCGGGCCGTTCCGGGGAATGTCGAGAAACTGTAATGCGTTCTTTTTACTCACGGTTTATCACCATCAAAAAAGACTGTTTACCACAGGGAGCGCAAAGGAATGCAAAGCAAGCTAGAAAAGCTTTGCATCACTTCGCGTCCCTGACAGTTAGCTTTCATGCTCAGGCTGCGCGCTCCAGCATGACCTCGAGCAGGGTCTCCAGCTCGGCCGCCTTAGGCTTAACCAGCCAGAACTTGCCAAGGTAGTCCTCGAAGTTATCGAGGATCTTCTTGCCGTGTTCAGAACCAGTTTCGGCCACGTACCCGGTCAGCATGTCACGCAGGAAGTTGCGGTGCGCCTCGGTCGATTCGGTATTGATGCGGTGAATATCCACATCGCCGTTGCAGCGGTCGGCAAACTTATTCTCCTCGTCAAGGACGAAGGCGAAGCCGCCGGTCATACCCGCACCGAAGTTGATGCCGGTGGTGCCAAGCACCGTGATCACCCCGCCGGTCATATACTCGGCACAGTGATCGCCAGCCCCTTCGATGATCGCATGGGCGCCTGAGTTCCGCACGCCGAAACGCTCGCCCGCCATGCCTGCGGCGAATAGCTTGCCGCCGGTAGCCCCATAGAGGCAGGTGTTGCCCATAATGGCGTTCTCGTTGGTCGCGTAACGACTGTCGGCGGGCGGGCGAATCACCAGCTTGCCACCGGCCATTCCCTTGCCCACATAGTCGTTGGCGTCACCTTCGAGATACATGTGCAGGCCACCGGCATTCCACACCCCGAAGGACTGACCGGCAGTACCGGTGAGGCGCAGAGTGATCGGCGCATCCTCCATGCCGAGGGTGTCCCAGCGCTTGGCGATTTCGCCGGAGATACGGGCACCGATGGAACGGTTGATATTCTTCAGCTCATAGTGGAACTCACCGCCGGCCTTTTTCTCGATGGCGGAAATGGTGTCAGCCACCATCTGCTCGGCCAGCTTCGCTTCGTCGAACGGTACGTTGCTCGGCTCGATGCAGCACTGCGGCGCGTCGGCCGGAGCCAGGGAGCCGTCGATGATCGGCTTGAGATCCAGCTTCTGCTGCTTGGCGGTCTCGCCCGGCAGGATCTCCAGCAAATCGGTACGTCCGATGAGGTCTTCGAGTCGACGTACACCCAGCTTGGCCAGCCACTCGCGCACCTCACGGGCGACGAAGCGGAAGTAGGTTTCGACCAGCTCCGGTTTGCCCTTGTAGTGCTTGGCGCGCAGCACATCGTGCTGGGTGGCCACACCGGTCGCACAGTTATTGAGGTGGCAGATGCGCAGGTATTTACATCCCAGCACCACCATCGGCATGGTACCGAAACCAAAGGACTCGGCACCGAGGATCGCCGCCTTGATCACATCAAGACCGGTCTTCAAACCACCGTCCGCCTGGACCCGCACCTTGCCCCGCAGATCGTTCATGCGCAGCACCTGGTGGGTTTCGGACAGACCCAGCTCCCACGGGGAACCGGCGTACTTAACCGAGGCAATCGGTGAGGCCGCCGTGCCGCCGTCATAACCGGAGATAGTGATGAGGTCGGCATAGGCCTTGGCCACACCAGCGGCGATGGTGCCAACGCCGGGTTCGGCCACCAGCTTGACCGACACCAGCGCATTCGGGTTGACCTGCTTGAGGTCGAAGATCAGCTGCGCCAAGTCCTCGATGGAGTAGATGTCGTGATGCGGCGGCGGCGAAATCAGTGGTACGCCCGGGCGGGTGTAGCGCAGACGTGCGATCTCGTCATTGACCTTGTGGCCGGGCAGCTGGCCACCCTCGCCGGGCTTGGCGCCCTGCGCCACCTTGATCTGCAGTACCTCGGCGTTGACCAGGTAACCCGGGGTCACCCCAAAGCGGCCGGAGGCAATCTGCTTGATCTTGGAGAAGCGGCCCTTGTCGACGTAGCGTTTCGGATCCTCACCGCCCTCACCTGAGTTGGAGCGACCGCCGAGGCGGTTCATGGCAACGGCCAGGGCCTCGTGCGCCTCGGGCGAGAGGGCGCCGAGGGACATTGCAGCGGTATCGAAACGCTTGAACAGTTCGGTATCGGGCTCGACCTCGTCGATAGAGATCGGCTCAACATCCTCGCGCAGCTTCAGCAGGTCACGCAGCACCATCGGAGGACGGTTGTTCACCAGTGCCGCGAACTCCTGGTAATCCTCCCACTCGCCGCTGTTAACGGCCTGGTGGATCGCCTTGACCACGTCCGGGTTGTACGCATGCTGCTCGCCACCATGGACGAACTTGAGCAGACCGCCCTGTTCCATCGGCTTGCGTGGATTCCAGGCGAGCTTGACCAGCTGCTGAACGTCACTTTCCAGATCGGCAAATTCCGCGCCCTTGACGCGTGAGGTGGTATCACGGAAGCAGAGATCCACGACCTCATCGCCAAGGCCGACGATCTCGAACAGCTGTGAACCGCGATAGGAAGCCACCGAGGAGATGCCCATTTTGGACATCACCTTGTAGAGCCCCTTGTTGATACCGCCGCGGTATTTCTCGCCGAGCTTGATGGTGTCCTTTTCGGTGATCTCGCCGCTGCGTACTAGATCATTGATCGCCTCATAGGCGAGATAGGGATAGATGGCAGTAGCACCATAACCGAGCAGTACCGCAAAGTGGTGCGGGTCACGGGCGGTGGCGGTCTGTACCACGATATTGGCGTTGCAACGCAGGCCCTCGGTAATCAGACGATGGTGAACCGCGCCGGTAGCGAGGGCCGCATGCACCGGCATGCGGTCTTTTTCGATGGCGCGGTCAGAGAGGATCAGAATCACCTTGCCGCCCTTCACCGCAGCAACGGCCTTGGCTGCAATGTCCTCGATAGCGGCTTTCAGGCCGAAATCGAGCGGATAGTTAAGGTCGATCACTTCATGGGCAAAATCACCCTCGTTGTGATTAAGCAGCTGGGTGAACTTGCCCTCGGAGAGCACCGGTGAGTCGGCGATCAGGCGCCGTGCATGATCGGCGGTCTCCTCGAACAGATTCTTCTCGCTACCGAACAGGGTCTCCAGCGACATCACCACCTGCTCGCGAATCGGATCGATCGGCGGGTTGGTCACCTGGGCGAACTGCTGGCGGAAGTTGTCGTAGACCGACCGCACCTTGCGCGACATCACCGGGTAGGGCGCATCGTCACCCATCGAACCGATAGCTTCCTGGCCGCCCTCGGCCAGCACACGCAGCACCTGGTCGCGCTCCTCGAAGGAGACCTGGAACAGTTTCTGGTAGGTGTCGAGCTCGCACTTCTCCATCGGATTGACACACAACGGATCACCGTCCAGCACCGACTCAAGGTGTAGTGCGTTCTTCATCCACGCCTTATAAGGCTGCGCTTTCTTCAGCCGTTCGTCGATATCCTGGGGCAGGATCAGCTTGCCGGTATGAGTATCGGCAGCCAGCATCTGACCAGGCTTGAGGCGGCCCTTACGGATGACATCAGCATTTTCGTAGTCATAGACGCCGATCTCTGAGGCCAGGGTGATGACACAACCACGATAGTCACCGTCGGTGACCTCACCGCCGCCCGGCTTGGTGATCACATAGCGCGCAGGGCGCAGGCCGTTGCGATCCAGGGTACAGGCGGCAAAGCGACCGTCAGTGAGCACGATGCCGGCCGGGCCGTCCCATGGCTCCATGTGCATGGAATTGTATTCGTAGAAGGCGCGCAGATCCGGGTCCATGTCGCTGACGTTCTGCCATGCCGGTGGGATCAATAAGCGCATGGCGCGGAAGATATCGATCCCGCCAGCCATCATTGCCTCGAGCATGTTGTCGAGACTGGAGGAGTCGGAACCCTCCATCGATACCCACGGACGAACATCGTCCATGTTGGCAATCTTGTCGGTGGCAAAGGTGTGCGAACGGGCGCGGGCCCAGTTGCGGTTACCGCGCACGGTGTTGATCTCACCGTTATGTGCCAGGTAGCGGAACGGCTGTGCCAGGCGCCACTCGGGCAGGGTGTTGGTGGCAAAGCGCTGGTGAAACACGCCGATGGCCGATTCCATGCGCTCGTCACCCAGATCCGGGTAGAACACCGGCAGAAACTCCGGCATCACCATTCCCTTGTAGGAGACTACCTGGGAGGAGAAGGTCGGCACATAGAACATCCTGTCCTCGGCGGCAGCGCGAGACTTCTCGGCACGGCGGCGGGCGATGAACAGATGACGCTCGAAATCGCCGGCCTCCATCCCTTCGGGACGGTTAACAAAGATCTGCTCGATCTGCGGCTGGGTGGCCTTGGCTGCGTCTCCACAGGCAGAGGAATCGGTCGGCACCACACGCCAACCGGCCACGGTCAGCCCCTCGGCCTCGACCTCTTTGGCCAGCGTCTCACGCGCAGCGGCCGCAGTGGGTTCGTCCTGGGACAGGAACACCACGCCCACAGCGTAATCGTCGGCCAGGGAAATGCTGGCTTCGCCAGCCACGGCGCGCAGGAAGCTGTCGGGCTTTTTCAGCAACAGGCCGCAGCCATCGCCGGTCTTACCGTCGGCGGCAATCGCGCCACGGTGGGTCATACGACCCAGCGCCTCGATGGCAGTACTCACCAGCCAGTGACTGGTCGCGCCGTCCATATGGGCGATAAGACCGAAACCACAGTTGTCCCGTTCGAAATCGGGACGGTATAAACCTTTATTTATCTTCGATTCGCTCACAGTCGGTAACCGATTGGTTGCGTTGCATTAACAAAAATCCGGGAAGTTGTAGCACCGCTGCCCGCATTTTCCATGGGCAAAACGGCCAAGCAGTATACTGCCGCACGGCCAACTCTTCAATTGCCGCAGGTATTTGCAGATATCGGGTAACTCACTTGTAGGCAGCGCAGGTGAAATAGCGCTGTTTCCGGAGATTACATCAGGGGCCTCATGGTCCCGCTCGACTTACCTCATCATGCAAACTGGCAAAGCGGCGTGGCCATGGCCCTGCCTGGCGCAGCTGTTCCGGGAGGCGCTCGATAGTGTCTCGGGCGGATGCCTCATCGTCAAAACGTCCATAGATAAGCGCATACCAGACCCCCTTCTCATCTTGGGTACGGACCACCATCCTCTCCCCTGGCAAGGCAAGTTGCTGCATTGCGTTCTCGATCGCCTCACGACTCTCGGCCGAAGCCAACTGGATAGTAAAGGCCTGCGGGTCCTGACTCCAAAGCCAGGGCATCGCTTTGACACCCCCCTCATCGATTGCAGGTATGCGGGTGTGCTGTACGATGGGAGCCGCCTTGGACATCAGCAAGGGCTGAATGCTGGCCAGGGTGCGGATCCAGGGGCGAACACCCGCTGGCAGGGCTTTGGCTGCCCGCTGCGCCTCGGCGCGGGTGGCGTAACTTCCCTGGGCCAGAAGATGCATCTCTTTGCCCTGGTGATCCACCACAAAGTGGACCAGTGGACCGGCAAACCCCTGCTTTTCCGCAAACGTCTTGAGGCCGGTGCTGTTGCGCGTCGCCAGGAGCTGAAGGGTGAAATGCTTTAGTGGTTGGTTCTTGAGCCACTCGTTGCCCGGTAGTACCGAGGGATTGGCAGTTACCTGCCGATCGGCTGCCATGACATGGGTGTTGAACAGCAAAACTATAAGGATCAGGCCGATGACGCCCTGCGGAAACCACTTAGCCGGGTAAAACGCACGCCAGTCCAACAGACTCTCTCCCTGTAATATGATTTATTCGTCGTCGGCCTTCGCAATGATTTATTCACCTCACTGCGGAGCTACTTCGCCTTGAGTATACATTACCTGGTATCCCCGGCGGATCTGCGCATCTCGACTGCGCAACAAGGCGCGCAGCGCCTCTTCCTTGCTGGCAAAATGCTCGCGCTGCATAGTGCCGGAGGCGCCCTGAAACCCCCACTCCTTCACCAGCAACCAGCCGCCCAACATATCCTCCTGCAAAAACAGGTGGTAGAAGCGTGCGGCACGGTCAGCACAATAGGGGGTCTGCAGGTAGATTCGCATCGTTGCTCACCTCCGCCTCAGCCCGTTGGCTGTCAGGTTAACTCACTGGGCCGGAACAGTTTCTGGTGCTCAAGAATGGCATAACGGTCCGTCATCCCTGCAATGTAATCTGCGACGACCCGTGCCCGTCCCGTCTCCCCCAGTTCACGTTCGGTGGCCTTCACCCTGGCCTGGTGCTCCGGGGGCAACAGGCGCGGCTCCTCATAGAATGCCTCAAACAGGTCTTTCACCATCCGCTGAGCCTTAATACTCATTCGGTGAACACGGTAGTGTTGATAGAGGTTCTCCCGCAGAAATCGTTTCAGAGTCTGGTGCTCGGCCTGCATCGCTTCGCTGAAGCGGATCAGCGGCTGCTCCTGCTCCCGTACCTCATCGACACTCTTCGGTTTGGCTGCTGCCAGTGCCTGCTCGCTGGTCTGCAGCAAATCCACCACCTGCCTGTTGATGATGCGCCGAATAACCTCATGGATTAGGCGCTTACCCTTAAGCTCTGGGTAGTGCACCCTCACGCTCTGGTATTGCCCCTCGAACAACTCGACCTCGCGCAGCTGCTCTAGGGTAATCAGTCCGGCACGCAGGCCATCGTCCACGTCGTGGTTATTGTAGGCAATCGCATCGGCGATGTTGGCGATCTGCGCCTCCAGGCTGGGCTGCTTTCCGGTAAGGAAGCGCTCACCCACATCACCCAGTTTCTCCGCATTAGCCCGCGAACAGTGCTTGAGTATGCCTTCTCGCGTTTCAAAGGTCAGGTTGAGGCCGGAAAAATCGGCATAACGCTCTTCCAGCTCATCGACCACGCGCAGGGACTGCAGGTTATGCTCAAACCCACCGTACTCGCGCATACAGCGGTTGAGCGCATCCTGCCCGGCGTGGCCGAAGGGGGTGTGACCCAAATCGTGCGCCAGGCTAATCGCCTCAGTGAGATCCTCATTGAGGCGCAGGGCGCGGGCCGTGGCACGACCTATCTGCGCCACCTCGATGGAGTGGGTGAGGCGGGTACGGAACATGTCCCCCTCATGGTTGACGAAAACCTGGGTCTTGTACTCGAGACGACGAAAGGCGGAGCAGTGCACGATACGGTCCCGGTCGCGCTGGTATTCGCTGCGGTAAAGCGGCGCTGACTCCTGCTGCCGTCGGCCACGGGATGAGGTTTCGTTGGTGGCGTAGGGCGCAAGGGTCAGCGTCATCTCAAATTCCCTTCAGGTGTGCATCCAACATGCTGCGAATGTCAGCAGCGCTTGCCTCAGCGGTGATCACCGACTCGCCCAGGCTTTTCATCAGCACCAGCCGCAGTTGGCCATCCAGCACTTTCTTGTCCACCGCCATCAGCTCGAGGAATCGTTCGCTAGTGATCTGACCTGGGGCCCGAACCGGAAGGTTGGCCTTTGCGATCAGACGGTGGATGCGCTCCACGACAGTGCTATCGATCCAACCGAGCTGCGCCGACAACTCTGCCGCCAATACCATCCCGGTGGCCACCGCCTCTCCGTGCAACCACTCGCCATAACCCATACCGGTCTCGATGGCATGGCCAAAGGTGTGACCGAGATTGAGCAGTGC
>JBFEWO010000180.1:0-4715 GCA_041546305.1 Thiohalomonadaceae bacterium
CTGACCCTCCGCCATTTATCGTTTCCCCAGTTCCCCTTATCCATCTACCGTACTCTCGCGCAACGAACGCTATTGCCTGTCGATAAGACGATTTTTGCTGCCTGTATGACTTACAGCATGCACGAGCTTAACAATCGTGTTGTAGGGACTTGCATCTTGTTCAGGCTGAGGACAATGTCTACTATCAGGCGATAATCATGGACTGGCAGGCGAGCGCATTCAGGAAGAGCGGAGGGTGGCACAGGCTGAATGCCATGGAGCAGCACAGTGACAGCAGCTTTGTAACTGAACTGATATAGACTGCGATATAAGAAGGAGAAACATAAGTGGGATTTCTGAAACGGTATTACCAGCCAATAGTGCTGCTGATTATTGTGTTTGCTGTGATTCTCTATCTCGAACGCAGCCTTTCCAGTACTGTTAGCCCACAAACGGAAGAGGTTGCAGTCCTCCTTGATCAGGTGGACGATGTGATCGCCAAGATGCAGCACAATAGCACCGGTGAGACGGCTGAAATGCCGGTACCCCCTGTTTCAGCTCAGACCGTAACCACTGAGGATCGCAAGGCAGAGATACAACCGTCTAGCGCAGAAAACTCTGAGCCGACTGATGCCGCTGGAGAAGTGGAGAGCGGACTTGTATCTGCAGCTCAGTCTGGCACAGACGAATCAGCGACAGCTAGTGCAGCCTCAAGTGCCGAAAATGAGGCCTCACTTGCTGGAATGTCGCCCGAGCAAATCTGGCAGGAGGCTCGCCTGGCCGCTTGGCAGGGGAATCCTTCAAAGGCCATTATGTACTATCGTCGCTTGCTGGCGCAGCAGCCGGACAATTTCGATGCCTATGGTGAAATGGGGAACGTGATGCTCAGCAGCGGTGATCGCGAGGGGGCCGCGGAGGCGTATTATCAAGCGGCGGTGCTACTCAACAACACCCCTCACCGTATGATGGCCTGGCATTTGCTGAATGTCCTTGCATGGTTGGCACCGGATAAGGCAGAAACACTCTATCGGGAATTTTTGCCGCAACCCTGACTCGATAGCTCGGTCTGACACCCCCTTCCAATTGCCAATCAGGAAGGGTTATGGACTTTTATTCGGATTTTCTTTAGTGTTTGTTGCATTGGGGGGAGGGCGAATATAAAACGATGATCAGGGTATTGCTCGTTGACGATCATGAGTTGGTACGCACCGGTATACGGCGGTTGCTGGACGATGTCGATGGTATCAATGTCTATGCGGAAGCCGTGAACGGCGAATCTGCGGTTTCCATGGTACGCCAGAAGCGCCCTGATGTGGTGCTGATGGATGTCAGCATGCCAGGGATTGGCGGTCTCGAGGCCACCCGTAAGATTAAGCAAATCGACACCAGCTTGCCTGTAATTATTCTAACTGTCCACACCGATGACCCTTTCCCCACCAGCCTGCTCAAGGCAGGTGCCTCCGGTTATCTGCACAAGGGCTGCAGTGTCGATGAGATCGTGTTGGCAATCAATGAAGTCTATGCCGGCCGTCGGTACATCTGTACCGAGATTGCACAGAATCTTGCCCTTTCGCTGCTTCCAGGGAATGAGGGTTCTCCTTTTGATAACCTTTCCCAGCGTGAACTTCAGGTCATGCTGATGCTGATTCAGGGACACAAGGTACAAGATATTTCGGAAAAGCTCTGTCTCAGCCCGAAGACCATTAGCACTTATCGTACACGGCTGTTTGAAAAACTTGCCGTACGAAGTGACGCCGATCTCACCCGTTTGGCCATGCGGCACGGAATGTTGGATGGTTTGACGTAACTCGACAGCAGGCTCTGGCGGAACAAGTCCGCTAGGGTGGATTCTTCCCTTCTTTCTGTCCCTATACATTTGGAGAAATCCTCACACGATCCGTGGGAATACCTGTTAGAATCCACGCTTGTCGAAAGAATTTCTTACACCATATCCGCTTGCTCAGGTACTGCCACTGAGTTAGAGGTGTGAAGAGACGTCTCCACCAGCATTACCAATGAACCAGTCACCAGCCGATAGTTTCGATATCAAGGCCTTTCTCAAAACGCTGACTACGCGTCCCGGGGTCTACCGCATGCTCGATCTGGAAGGCGAGATTATCTACGTCGGCAAGGCAAAAAATCTCAAGCGGCGCGTCTCCAGTTATTTCAGTCGACACGATACCAGCCCCAAGACTCGGGCGATGGTTTCCCAGATCCGCAACATCGAGGTCACCATTACCAATACCGAGAGCGAAGCGCTGCTACTGGAGAACAACCTGATCAAGGCGCATCGGCCTCGCTATAACATCCTACTGCGCGACGACAAGAGCTATCCATACATCTACCTCTCCAATGACGAGTTCCCACGCCTTAGCCTGCACCGTGGCCGCCGCAACAAGAAGGGGCGCTATTTTGGTCCCTATCCCAGTGCCGCTGCAGTACGCGAGAGCTTAAACCTGTTGCAGAAACTTTTCCCTGTGCGCCAGTGTGAGGACAGTTTTTACCGTAACCGAAACCGTCCGTGCCTGCAGTACCAGATCAAACGCTGTACCGGACCCTGCGTAGACCTCGTTGATAGGGAAAGCTATGAGGAGGATGTACGTCACGCCATTATGTTCCTTGAGGGCAAGGACAACGCCATCATCGACGAACTGGTGCGCAAGATGGAGGCTGCTTCAGAGACGCTGGAGTTTGAGCGTGCAGCCCGTTATCGCGATCAGATTGCGAACCTGCGCCGGGTTCAGGAGAAGCAGTATGTGATGGGGGGCAGAGGGGATCTGGATGTCATTGCCGCAGCGCAGAAGGACGGGTCTGGATGTGTACAGGTGTTTTTTATTCGCGGTGGGCGGAACCTGGGTAACAAGACCTATTTTCCACAGCATACCGCCCAGGCCGACACCGCCGATATCCTGTCCGCCTTTATTCCCCAGTACTACATCAGCGGTGGTGGTGAGCGGCAAATCCCGGGGGAGATCCTGATCAGCGAACAGCTTCCCGAACAGTCATTGCTGGAGCAGGTACTCAGCGAACAGGCGGGGCGAAAGGTGAGTGTCAGTGACAAACTACGTGGCGATCGTGCCCGCTGGCTGCAATTGGCCATGACCAACGCCGAGCAGGCGCTGAACAGCCATCTGGCCACCCGCCAGAATATCATGGCCCGCTTTGTGGCCCTGCAGGAAGCCCTGGACCTGGATGATATGCCGCAGCGCATTGAGTGCTTCGACATCAGCCATACCATGGGGGAGGCTACCGTTGCCTCCTGTGTGGTGTTTGATACCAATGGTGCCGTAAAAAGCGATTATCGGCGCTTCAATATTGAGGGCATCACCCCCGGGGATGATTACGCGGCTATGGAACAGGCACTCACCCGGCGTTTTAAACGCCTCAAGGAGGGCGAGGGTAAGTTCCCGGACATCCTGCTTATCGACGGCGGCAAGGGGCAGCTACGCCAGGCTGAGAAGGTGATGGAGGAGTTGCAGGTGATCGGGGTGCTTCTTATCGGAGTGGCCAAGGGACCTTCGCGAAAACCGGGGCTGGAGCAGCTGATATTGTCCGGGCAAAGTAGCCCCATTATACTGCCTCCTGACTCACCAGCCCTGCATCTGATTCAGCAGGTAAGGGATGAGGCCCACCGTTTTGCGATCACCGGTCACCGGCAGCGCCGGGCCAAGGCACGCCGAACCTCTTCCCTGGAGGGGATCCCAGGGTTGGGACCAAAAAGACGCCAGCAGCTGTTGCGCCAGTTCGGCGGCCTGCAGGAGGTGGCTCGGGCAGGGGTGGAGGATTTGATGGTGGTCAGGGGGATTAGCCGCCAGCTGGCGCAGAGCATTTACGATGCCTTTCATGCCGATGAAGGATGATGAACAAGAATGAAATACACGATTCCCAATCTCCTGACACTGCTGCGCATCGCGTTGATCCCGGTGTTTGTGCTGTTTTTCTACCTTCCGCTGGAGAGCGCCCACCTGTTTACCACGGCTATTTTCGCGCTGGCGGCGATCACCGACTGGTTTGATGGCTACCTTGCGCGTAAATGGAAGGAGACCTCGGCCTTTGGCGCCTTTCTTGACCCAGTGGCCGACAAATTGATGGTGGCCGCTGCCCTGATCCTTATCGTAGATGCCAACCCAACGACCTATCACGGTATCTGGTTGGCGGTACCGGCACTGATCATCGTGGGTCGCGAGATCACCATCTCGGCACTGCGGGAGTGGATGGCAGAGCTGGGTGCATCGGCCACCGTGGCCGTGAGCATGATGGGCAAGGTGAAGACCTCCGCCCAGATGGCCGCCTTGATCCTGTTGCTGTACCAGAGACCGATCGGTCCCTTGCCAACCGTGCAAATTGGGGTTGTATTACTCTACGTCGCAGCTGTTCTAACCCTCTGGTCGATGGTGATTTATCTGCGTGCTGCCTGGCCGATACTTAATGGGAAGCGGGGATAAAATATTTTCACAAATGCTTGACAAGAATTTATCCTGAATTAAAATGTGCGCATCTTTTGAGGCGGGAATAGCTCAGTTGGTAGAGCACAACCTTGCCAAGGTTGGGGTCGCGAGTTCGAGTCTCGTTTCCCGCTCCAAATTCCGAAGAGACCTCGGTTCGGTATCCGACCGAGGTTTTTTCACTTTACGACGATAAAAAGTTTTCGTATTGGCTGGATGGCAGAGTGGCTATGCAGCGGATTGCAAATCCGTGTACCTCGGTTCGACTCCGGGTCCAGCCTCCATATAAAA
>JBFEWO010000022.1:0-27110 GCA_041546305.1 Thiohalomonadaceae bacterium
GCACTATCCCAGTGGCGAAGACAGTGATCGTGTGCGTCAGCGCCTGATGAGCATGGTGACTGCCGCCCTCCCCGAACAAGAGAAGCGGCGACAGGAAAAGGCGACCGCCGACTGGGATGTGTACGGCTCCTTCTCCCAGTACTACCTGCGTAACACCGTGCTTGTCGATGATACACCGACCGAGACCACCACCTCGGCCTACAGCACCGATCTCGACCTCATCGCCCTGCGCCGCAGCAGTGACTCGGATACCCGCATGCGGATCACCGCCGGCCATTACTACGACCTGCTGGCCGAAGAGGACAATCAGGACACCCGTCTCAGCACCCTGTACGCCGAACACCACGACCGTGATGCCGGCTGGTGGGGACGCCTTGGGCGCCAATCGAGTGACCATGACGGCGTGCTCGGACGTTTCGATGGTCTGAAACTCGGTTACGCCCTGAGCAAGCGCATCGAAGCGAGCGTGGTCGCCGGTTACCCGGTCGACAGCAGTCGAGATCCGCTGAACAAGGATCGCTCCTTTGCCGGATTGGCACTCGACTTCGGGCCGTTCGCCAACAGCTGGGAATTCTCCCTCTACGGCATGGAACAAACGACGGAGAGCCTGGTCGATCGCCGGGCCGTGGGCGGGGAAATGCGCTATTTCAGCCCCAGCCTGACCCTGTTCGGACTGGCCGACTACGATGTCTTTTATGAGGAACTGAATATCGGCACTGTGCTGGCCAACTGGACCCTGAAGAACGAGTTGACCTTGAATGCCACTATCGATGTGCGTAAAACCCCGACCCTGACCACCCGCAACGCCCTGATCGGACAGACCACCGGCCCGACGACGGCCCTGGTACCGGTGGAGGAGATGGAAGAGTTGCGTACGCTCTACAGTGATGAGGAAATCTATCAACTGGCGCGCGATCGCACAGCCGAGATCCGCACCCTGACCCTGGGTGCTTCGCGGCCGATAAGCAAACGCCTGCGTCTTGCCGGCGACCTGACGATGATGAATACCAGTGCGACGGCCGCATCCCCTGTTGAGCTGGGAGGCGTCGAAGCAACACCGGCCACCGACGATGAGTATTTCCTCAATCTGCAGATGATCGGCACCGGCGTGCTCAACGGAGACGACATTAGTACCCTGGGGCTGCGTTTTTCTGACACGACCACCGCTGAAAGTGCTGGCATTTTCGCCAGCAGCCGCCTGCCTGTGGGACAACACTGGCGATTCTATCCCCGTCTGCGAGTCGATCACCGCACCTGGAAGACTTCCGAGGATACCCAGTGGAATGCGGGACCCGCCCTGCGTATCGAGTACGACTGGAACAAGGTCATCCTGCAGGGTGAAATCGGCGGGGAATGGGTGAACCGGGAGCTACCAGACGACACCGAACGCAGCCTCGGTATCTACGGCAGTTTCGGCTATCGGTATGAATTCTAAGTAGTTCGCCACATCAGAAGTCGGCGTCAACGAAAGCCGACTTCTGACATCCCCCTTACTTCTCCCGCGTTGCGCGGAAGGCGATATCCGGCCAGCGCTCTTCGGTGAGCTGCAGGTTGACCCGAGTGGGGGCGATGTAGGTGAGGTCCCCCGCACCGTCGATGGCGAGGTTGTCGGCGGCCTTTTTCTTGAACTCTTCCAGCATCTTGGCATCATCGCACTCGACCCAACGGGCGGTGGTGACGTTGACATGCTCGAACAGCGCATCGACCTTGTACTCGTCCTTAAGGCGCTGCGCCACCACATCGAACTGCAGCACCCCGACCGCCCCGAGGATGAGGTCATTGTTCTTCATCGGCCGAAACAGCTGTGTCGCCCCTTCCTCAGAGAGCTGTTGCAGCCCTTTCAGCAACTGCTTGGACTTGAGCGGATCCTTGAGCACCGCGCGGCGGAACAGTTCCGGCGCAAAATGCGGAATGCCGGTGAACTTGAGATCCTCGCCCAGGGTGAAGGTATCGCCGATCTGGATGGTGCCATGATTGTGCAACCCGATGATGTCCCCCGGCCACGCCTCCTCGATATGACCTCGCTCCTGCGCCAGGAAGGTAATGGCATTGGGGATCTTCACATCACGGCCAAGACGCACTTGGCGCATTTTCATGCCGGGCTCAAAGTGGCCTGAGCAGACGCGCAGGAAGGCGACACGGTCGCGGTGCTGCGGATCCATATTCGCCTGGATCTTGAAGACGAAGCCGCTGAACTTCTCCTCGCTCGGCTCCACTACCCGCTCAAGGGTGGCACGCGGCAGCGGTGCCGGGGCGTAGTCCACCAGGGCGTCCAGGATCTCCTGCACGCCAAAGTTGTTGATCGCCGAGCCGAACAGCACCGGGGTCAGCTCCCCTTTGCGGTAGGCCTCCAGATCAAACTCGTGACTGGCGCCGCGCACCAGTTCCACTTCGTCGCGGAACTCGGAGATCAGGTTGCCGAAGAGTTCATCCAACCGCGGATTATCCAGCCCCTGGATCACCTCGCCATCGAGTTTTTTGCCGCCATGGGTGGCAGACATAATGATGATGCGATCGTTATAGAGGTCATAGACTCCCTTGAAGCCCTTGCCCATGCCGATGGGCCAGGTCAGCGGCGCACACTGGATGTTGAGGATCTCCTCGACCTCATCAAGCAGTTCGATCGGTTCGCGTCCTTCCCGATCCAGTTTGTTAATGAAGGTAATGATCGGTGTGTCACGCAGGCGGCAGACCTCCATCAGCTTGATGGTCCGCTCCTCGACGCCCTTGGCCGCGTCGATCACCATCAATGCCGAGTCCACCGCGGTGAGGGTACGATAGGTGTCCTCGGAGAAGTCTTCGTGGCCAGGGGTGTCGAGCAGGTTGATGACGCTGTCACGGTAGGGGAACTGCATTACCGAAGAGGTCACCGAAATCCCACGCTCCTGCTCAAGCTTCATCCAGTCGGAGGTGGCATGGCGCGCCGCCTTGCGACCTTTAACCGTGCCAGCGAGCTGAATCGCCCCGCCGAACAACAGCAGCTTTTCGGTAAGGGTGGTCTTACCGGCATCGGGGTGGGAGATAATGGCAAAGGTCCGGCGTTTGCTGACCTGGGCGGAAATCGGGCTCATGAGGAAAACATCTTGGCGAAAGCGGAGCATTCTACCGCATTACAGGGAGGTCCAGAAGTGTCATAATTTCTACCGAATACGAGTCACAGGGACAGGAGAAGAGATGCCGGTACTGCCCGTTGCCTATCTAGACACGATCAAGAAGGAGGAGATCGGCTCCCTCTTGGCTGAGTGGTCTCAAGAGTATCCCGAGTTGGGAGTCATGGCCTTCCTGCCAGAGACTGAGCGCGCCCACCTTCCTGCCGTCCAGGCCATGTTCCGGGAAAAGGACATCCCGCTGGTTGGGGCCATCTTCCCCTCTATCCTCGTAGACGGACGTTTTCATTCTGACGGTATCCTGCTTTTCGGTTTCGAACGAATGCCAAGCTACCTGCTCCAGGAGGGGCTTTCCCTGGAAGGGGAGGTGCTGACTGAGGCAAGTGACACGCTGGCAACAAACATTGAACAGCAGCTTAAGGATGAGGATGGGGCCACGACTCTGTTCCTGATGTTCGACGCCATGCTACCGCATATCGGACAAATCCTCGAGGAGCTTTATCTTCAGCTGGCCGATAGGGTGCACTACATGGGGATCAATGCCGGAAGCGAAAGTTTCCAGCCCATGCCATGCCTGTTTGATTCAGGGCGGGTAATTCAGGACGGGGTACTTGCCCTGCTGCTTCCCGATAATCCAGGGGCGATACTGGAGCATGGCTACCAGGTACCCGAACAATTGGTCGCTGCGACCTCAACCGAGGGCAACCGCATCATCAGCATCGACTGGCGTCCGGCCTTTGAGGTCTATGCAGAGCGGGTCAAAGCACAGTATGGCGTGACCATCACCGCAGAGAATTTCTATCAATACGCCGTACATTTCCCTTTCGGCATCATCCGCGCCGACGATGAGGTTCTGGTGCGCATCCCGGTGGCCCTGCTGGAAGATGGATCGCTCTTTTGCGTCGGTGAAATTCCACCGAACGCAATCCTTACCTTGCTTGAGGCGCCGCAGGCCGAGTCGACGCAGACCATGCAACTGCTTGCCGAGCACCTTTCCCCATCCGCCGATAACTCATCTCCACTGACCTTTTACTGCGCTGGCAGACGACTCCATCTCGGCCAGGAGACGGCACAAGCGGAATTACAATCACTCTCTAGCCGCCTCGGCAATGCCCGGCTTTACGGCGCGCTTTCACTCGGTGAAATCGGCAGCTCCCGACGCGGCGGCTACCCGCTGTTTCATAATGCCGCCCTGGTTCTGACAAGGTTATAGGCATGGAACAGGGAAAGATTCTTTCAACTCTTTACGACATGGCGCTGGTCATTGGTGCGGAGGATCGGGTGCAACCGTTGGCGCTCAATACCCTCAAACGCCTGATTTACCACACCGGCTATCCGGTCGGCCTGTTCCTGCTCAGAGAACCGGCCTCACAGAATGAAACCACTCCACTCACCCTGGCAGCAGCCATCGGCGACTATCGACTCAAAGAGTATGTTGGGCAACCGCTGTCGTTACCATCGGCGCTTGTCGAGGGCACAGCACAACTGTTCGATGCAGACCGCCGCCTGCTGGCACCGTTACCCCTGCGTCAGGATTATTATCATTGCGTCCTGCGCCTGCCGATCCCCGGTGAGGGAGTCATCCTGCTACTCTCCCCGGAGCCAAGCAATCCCGACATTCCGTTTGCCCATATTTTTCCGCCCATTATGGCCAATCTAGGCAAGGCTCTGCGGCTATGTCGTAACAATGAAGCCTATACCTCCAGCCTGATCGCCGATCGAGACCAGGCACGCCTCGGTCATGCACGCTTTCGCTCAGCTCTCGATACCTCCGGCGATTGCATCTTCCTCATCGATCCACAGCAAATGCGGTTTGTGGATTTCAACCGGGCAGCCGAAGAGATCCTCGGTTTCAGTCGCGATGAACTCCTGGCCATGGATGCCGGTGCGCTCATCCCTGAATTCGGGTGCGAACTGCTTCGGGCCATCTTTCAGGAATTACTAGAGAGTTCCGAATCCGGCTCCAGGGAACTGCGCACCCGCCACCGCCGAAAAAACGCGACAACCTTCCCGGTCGAGATCCGACTCAATGTGCTACGCCAACAAGACCAGACCCCGCTCATCATTGCCGTCGCTCGCGACATTACCGAACGGCAGCAAGCCGAGGAACGGCTGTTCGAGGAAAAGGAGCGCGCCCAGGTCACCCTGCACTCCATCGGCGATGGCGTGATCACCACCGATCCCCAAGGCTATGTGGAATATCTCAACCCTATCGCCGAAGAGCTGACCGGCTGGTCTACCGAAGAGGCCAAGGGACAACCCCTGTCCCGCATCTTCCACATCATAAACGAAATCACGCGTAGTCCGGTCATCAACCCGGTGGCCAAGTGTCTGAGTGAAAACCGCATCATCGGCCTGGCCAACCACACGGTCCTGATCAATCGCTTCGGCCACGAGGTGGCGATCGAGGATTCGGCCGCCCCCATTCGTAATCATCACGGGACTATCATCGGCGTGGTGCTGGTGTTTCATGACGTGAGCAAGGCAAGAGAGATGGCCCAAGAACTCAGTTGGCAGGCTTCCCATGACCCGCTAACCGGCCTTATCAACCGACGCGAGTTCGAGCAACGGTTGGAGCAGGCCTTCCAGCACACGCAAAACGAGGGTGAGATACACACGCTCATCTATCTTGATTTAGACCAGTTCAAGCTCGTCAATGACACCTGCGGCCATATCGCCGGCGACGAACTGCTGCGCCAGCTGGCCTCACACCTGCAGCATCAGGTGCGTGAAAGTGACACTTTGGCACGTCTTGGCGGCGATGAATTCGGCCTGCTGATGCAAAACTGCGATTTGAAACATGCCATGCGTGTTGCTCATGCGCTGAAGGAATGTATTGAAGAGTTTTCCTTCGTCTGGGAGGAGAAAACCTTCAAGGTCGGCAGCAGCATAGGCATCGTCGAGATCAACCGCACGCTTCAGGACATCGCCCAGGTCATGAGTAACGCCGATATCGCCTGTTACACCGCAAAGGATCTCGGCGGCAACCGTATTCACATTTTCCAGCCTGATGATGTCGAACTGGCGCAGCGCCGCGGTGAGATGCGCTGGGTATCACACATCAATGACGCCCTCGAACACGAACGCCTTACCCTCTACGCCCAGGCCATTCGTCCCTTGGCCGCCAGCCATCATGGTATCACCCACTATGAACTGCTGCTGAGGATGCGCGACGGTGAAGATGCCTTAATCAGTCCGGGGAGCTTTATCCCGGCCGCCGAACGCTACAAGTTGATGTATACCATCGACCGCTGGGTGATCAAGGAGGCGCTAAGCCAATTTGCTGCCCATCAGGTTGAGGTCGGTAATGCGATGTTTGCCATTAACCTCTCTGGCTTCTCCCTCAATCAGGACGGACTGCTCGACTACATTCGGGAACAATTCTCGACAAGCGGCGTCGCCCCCGAGCACTTTTGTTTTGAGGTCACCGAAACAGCGGCCATCTCCAACCTCAGTCGCGCCCACGATTTGATCCTGGAGCTCAAGAGCCTTGGGTGTGCCTTTGCCCTGGATGACTTCGGCAGCGGCCTGAGTTCCTTTACTTACCTGAAAAATCTGCCCGTCGATTTTTTGAAGATCGATGGCAGTTTCGTGCGGGACATTATCGATGATCCGATCGACGCTTCCATGGTATCGGCCATCAACAATATCGGTCACGAACTTGGACTGAAGACCATAGCCGAGTTTGCAGAAACCGAGGCAATACTGGCTCGACTGAAGAAAATGGGCGTGGACTATGCACAAGGGCATGCAGTATCAGAAGCGATTCCGCTAGAGGAGCTCTATGCCTCTATATCATCCACAGACAGTGCCATGATAATGGCATCCTCCCGCCCCCTGTCGGAAGGGTAATAGCCCCGGCGCACCCCCACCTGGTTGAAGCCCAGGCTGTCGTAAAGGCGCAGGGCAATCCGGTTGGAGGGGCGAACCTCAAGGAACACGGTATCGGCACCATGGTGACGAGCGGTCTCCAACAAGAACCGCAGAAGATAGCGCCCCAACCCCTGTCCCTGAAATCGGGGGTCGATAGCGATATTGAGAATATGCGCCTCACCGCCCCCCGAAGAAAGGATGCCGTAACCGACCAGCTGCTCCTCCTGCTCCATCACCCAGCAGGAGTAGCGCACACGCAGGCAGTCATGGAAGATACCGGCAGTCCAGCCATGGGGATAGACCTGTTGCTCAATCACCATCACGGCATCGACATCGCTATCGAGCATCGGCCGAAACTTTGGCGCTGGCCGTTCCCTTACCGCGCTCACGCTCCGGGCCTCGCGTCAGCAGCAAGCAGCGTGGAACGGGCGAGGCAGAGATCAGCCCAGGCCTTGCGCTTGTCCTGCGGTGAACGCAGCAGGTAGGCCGGGTGGTAGGTGGCCACCACCGGGATGCCACTCTCCAGTCGGAGCACACGCCCACGCAGCGTGCTAATAGGAGCATCCGTAGCCAGTAAATTCTGTGCGGCAATACGGCCAACCACCAGAATGATTTTCGGCTGGATCAGCGCAATTTGACGCTGCAGGTAGGCCGAACAGGCCTGCGCTTCCTCCGGTTTGGGGTCGCGGTTGTTCGGGGGGCGGCACTTAAGCACATTGGCAATATAGACCTGCTCACGCCCCAGACCGATAGAGGCAAGCATAGCGGTGAGCAGTTGCCCGGCACGGCCGACGAAGGGCTCACCCTGGCGGTCTTCCTCTGCGCCGGGTGCCTCCCCAATCACCAAACACTCGGCGTGTATGTTACCGACGCCGAACACGGTCTGGGTGCGATTCGCTACCAGTTCGGCACAAAGGGTACATTCAGCCACCCGTTGCTCCAAACCATCCCAGTCCAGGGAAATAACAGGTTCAAGGTTCACGGTTGAAGGTTCAAGGTCGACAGATACCTGTTCCATTATCCCGATATCTTCCGATATCACCCCCACAGCTGGTTCAGGGGCTTGGGTGGAAAGTTCAGGCTCAGCGGGACGTCGCTCCTCCTCTCCTGTCCTTGAACTTTCAACCTTGAACCTTGAAGCTTGATTTGGGGCGCGCAACTCCCATACCTGGATGCCCATCGCATCGAGAACGTGGCGCTGCTGCTCATTCATCTCGACAGCCTGTTCCTCAGACATCGCCACCCTGGGGATGGGCGCGCTCGACCGGGGCGAGGATCTTGTTCAGGCCGTTGATATAGGCCTTGGCCGAGGCGATGACGATATCGGTGTCCGCCCCCTGGCCGTTGACGATGCGCCCCGCCTTCTCCAGTCTCACGGTAACCTCACCCTGGGCGTCGGTGCCGGAGGTGATGTTATTGACCGAGTATAGCTGCAACTCGCTGCCGCTCTGGATCACACTCTCGATCGCCTTGAAAGTGGCATCGACGGGGCCGCCACCACTGGCACAAAGCTGCTTTTCATCACCGTCGACCGTCAGGGTCACACAGGCCTCCGGTGTCTCGCCGGTCTCGGAACAGACCTTAAGACCGATCAACCGAATGCGCTCATTAACACTGCTCTCGATGTCGGATTCGGTGACCAGCGCCTGCAGGTCCTCGTCATAGATCTCGTGCTTCTTGTCAGCCAGATCCTTAAAGCGGCCAAAGGCTGCGTTGAGCGCCTCTTCCGAGTCGAACTCAATACCCAGCTCCGCCAGACGGGTCTTAAAGGCATTGCGTCCCGAGTGCTTGCCGAGCACCATCCGATTGGCACTCCAGCCCACATCCTCGGCGCGCATGATTTCGTAGGTCTCCCGATGCTTGAGCACGCCATCCTGATGAATTCCGGATTCATGGGCAAAAGCATTGGCCCCGACGATGGCCTTGTTCGGCTGCACCGGAAAACCGGTGATGCCGGAGACCAGGCGCGAGGTGGGCACGATTTGCGTGGTATCGATATGATCCACATCACAGTGGAAGACATCCCGTCGGGTTTTCACCGCCATCACCACCTCCTCCAGCGAGGCGTTGCCAGCACGCTCACCCAGGCCATTGATGGTGCATTCAACCTGGCGGGCACCGTTAATTACCGCCGAGAGTGAATTGGCCACAGCGAGGCCGAGGTCGTTGTGACAATGCACGGAAAATATCGCCTTGTCCGAGTTGGGTATCTTCTCGCGCAGCAGCCGGATGGTCTCACCGAACTGTTGCGGCAGGTTATAACCTACCGTGTCAGGAACGTTCAGGGTAGAGGCTCCCGCCTCGATCACCGCCTCGAAGATCCGGCAAAGGAAGTCCAGATCGGAGCGACCGGCATCCTCGGCGGAAAACTCCACATTGTCTGTGTACTGACGGGCGCGTTTAACCGCATGTACCGCTTGCTCCACCACCTGGTCGGGATTCATGCGCAACTTGCGCTCCATGTGAATCGGCGAGGTGGCTATGAAGGTATGGATGCGTGCAGAATTCGCTTCCTTGAGCGCCTCGCCGGCACGATCGATGTCCTTGTCCAGGGCGCGGGCCAGACCACAGACAGTAGAATCCTTGATTGCGCGAGCTACGGCCTGCACCGACTCAAAATCGCCGGGTGAGGCGATAGGAAAACCGGCCTCAATGATATCCACCCGCATACGCTCCAGTGCCTTGGCAATGCGCACCTTCTCATCCCGGGTCATCGAGGCACCGGGACTCTGCTCGCCATCGCGGAGGGTGGTGTCAAAAATAAACAGCTTGTCACTCATCGTGTGTTCTACTCCGTATTGTTCCGGTGCCCAGCGTAAAGAGTTCCGGAAACAGAAAAACCATACCGCATCTTCCGGGTGCGGGAAACAGGGGGAGGGTCGGGAAACAAATGGGGGCGATGGGCTGGCCGACAGGATCAGCCGTGGTCATCCCCTCCCCCGTCTTTATCGGCCTTGACCACCGCCTGGCGTTGGCGTCGGCGTCGGCTGCGCATCAGTAACCATCCCGTGGCCAGCGGACCGGACAGGGCATAGAGCACAAATGTACCGAACAGCACCTGCGGTGGGTCGAGGGAGACCAGAACGAAAACCAGGATCACTACTAGCATGGCCATAAACGGCACCTTGCCCTTGAGATCCAGCTCCTTGAAGCTGTAGTAGCGCACATTGCTCACCATCAGCACACCAATGGCGATCGTCACCAAACAGGCAAACCAGGCCAGATTGGTGCCTGCCACTTCATAATCATGACCCACCCATACCAGCCCGGTCACCACCGCAGCGGCCGAAGGACTGGGCAGCCCCTGGAAAAAGCGCTTGTCCGCCACTTCCAGCTGGGTGTTAAAACGTGCCAGTCGAAGCGCCGCACCAGCGGTATAGACAAAAGCGGCCAACCAGCCGACCTTGCCCATACTGTGCAGTGACCACTCATACATCACCAGTGCCGGTGCCAGGCCAAAAGAGACCATGTCCGAGAGCGAGTCGTATTCGGCGCCAAAGGCGCTCTGGGTATTGGTCATGCGGGCCACCCGCCCATCCAGCCCATCCAGCACCATGGCGATAAAGATGGCAACCGCCGCTGCCTCGAAACGGTCGCCCATCGCCGCGACAATGGCATAAAAGCCGGCAAACAGCGCCGCGGTGGTAAACAGATTGGGCAACAGGTAAATCCCGCGATGGCGTCTGGAGGAAGCAACCGCGTTATGTTTGTCACTCATATTTGTATCACTCTATCCATTTTTTCTCATGGTGATAATCATAAAGCCTGACGCCCGGTGTTGCATCCGTTCTTGCAGTTCATTACCCCAAGGCCATAAAAAAACGGGAGGCGAGAAGTAAGCAGAACGCCAGGCATTAAAAAAGCCGGGGCCCGAAATTTGGCACCCGGCTTTTTGACTGAAGAGGAAAAAGACTTAGTTCTTTTCCTTGTCCACCAGCGCATTGGCAGTGATCCACGGCATCATGGAACGCAGGCGAGCACCGACCTGCTCGATTTCGTGAGCAGCGTTGTTGCGGCGCCATGCGGTCATCTCGGGGTAGTTGGACATGCCCTCGAGGATGAAGCGCTTGGCGTACTCACCGTTCTGGATGTTCTTCAGCGCTTCGCGCATTGCCCAGCGGGACTCCTCGTTGATCACCTGCGGGCCGGTGACATACTCACCGTACTCGGCATTATTGGAGATGGAGTAGTTCATGTTGGCGATGCCGCCCTCGTACATCAGGTCGACGATCAGCTTCAGCTCGTGCAGGCACTCGAAGTAGGCCATCTCCGGCGCGTAACCGGCCTCGACCAGGGTCTCAAAACCGGCCTTGACCAGCTCAACCGCACCGCCGCAAAGCACGGCCTGCTCACCGAACAGGTCGGTTTCGGTCTCATCCTTGAAGGTGGTTTCGATGATGCCGGTACGACCGCCGCCGACGCCGGAAGCATAGGACAGGGCGATGTCCTTGGCTTTGCCGGAGGCGTCCTGGAACACGGCGATCAGGTCAGGAATGCCGCCGCCCTTGACGAACTCGGAACGCACGGTGTGGCCGGGCGCCTTGGGTGCGATCATGATGACGTCCAGGTCCTTGCGCGGCACGACCTGGTTGTAGTGAATTGCAAAGCCGTGGGCGAAAGCCAGCACACCGCCCTGCTTGATGTTCGGCTCGATCTCGCTCTTGTACAGCTGGGACTGGAACTCGTCCGGGGTCAGGATCATGACCAGGTCGGCATCCTTAACCGCGTCAGCGGTGTTCTTCACCTTGAGGCCAGCCTTCTCGGCCTTGGCAGCGGTGGCGGAGCCCTCACGCAGACCGACGGTGACATCGACTCCGGAATCTTTCAGGTTGTTGGCGTGGGCATGGCCCTGAGAGCCGTAACCAATGATTGCAACCTTCATGCCCTGGATGATGGAGAGGTCGCAGTCTTTGTCGTAATAAATGTTCAGTGCCATTGGGAGCTTCCTTTAAGCAAACTTGAGTTCAGTGTTAAATCATTCTCGGGCTAAATATGCAGCGCCTTTTCACCGCGTGAGATGCCGGTAACCCCGGAGCGTACGGTCTCCAGGATGTCCGTTCCCTTCAGTGTACCGATAAATGCGTCGAGCTTCTGCACATCGCCGGTCAACTCGATGGTGTAGCAGGTATCGGTCACATCGATGATGTTACCGCGGAAGATATCGGTCAGACGCTTGATCTCCTCGCGCTGTGCCGAACTGGCCGCCTTGACCTTGATCAGCATCATCTCACGCTCGATGTGCGGCCCTTCGGTCAGATCCAGCAGCTTCACCACATCGATGAGCTTGTTCAACTGTTTGGTGATCTGTTCGATGATCTCGTCCGAACCGCGGGTGACCAACGTCAGGCGGGAAAGGGAAGGATCCTCGGTAGGGGCCACCGACAAAGATTCAATATTATAACCGCGTGCGGAAAAAAGTCCCGCTACCCGCGACAGGGCACCCGCCTCGTTTTCCATCAAAATCGAGATAATGTGTCTCATATCAGGATCATCTCATCAAGCCCGGCACCTGCGGGGACCATCGGATAGACATTTTCTTTCGGATCGGTAAGGAAGTTCATGAACACCAGGCGGTCCTTGAGTTTGAAGGCCTCCTTGATCGCCCCTTCCACGTCTCCCGGCTTGTCGATCTGCATGCCGACGTGGCCATAGGCCTCGGCCAGTTTACCGAAATCCGGAATCGACTCCATGTAGGAATGGGAGTAACGCTCTTCGTAGAAGAACTCCTGCCACTGGCGCACCATCCCCAGATACCCGTTGTTCAGGCACAGGATCTTGATCGGCAGGTTGTGCTGCAGACAGGTGGAGAGCTCCTGGATGTTCATCTGGATGGAACCCTCGCCGGTAATGCAGGCTACCTGCGCCTTGGGGTGGGCTAACTGCACCCCCATCGCGGCGGGTAGACCAAAGCCCATGGTGCCGAGACCGCCCGAGTTGATCCAGCGGCGCGGTTTGTCGAATTGGTAGAATTGCGCGGCCCACATCTGGTGCTGGCCGACGTCAGAGGTGACGAAGGCGTTGCCCTTGGTCACCTTGTACAGGGTCTCGATGACCCCCTGCGGCTTCACCAGCTGGGAAGCACGATCGAATTTGAGGCAATCCTTGGCGCGCCACTCCTCGATCTGCTGCCACCAGCGAGCCAGCGCCTCACTGTCAGGACCACGGCCCATCTCCTGGAGCTGCTCAAGCATCGTCTTCAGCACCGCATTCACATCACCGACGATAGGCACATCCACCTTGACGTTCTTGGAGATCGAGGCCGGGTCGATGTCGACGTGAATGATCCTGGCGCTGGGTGCGAACTTTTCGATCTTGCCGGTCACGCGATCATCGAAACGAGCCCCGATAGCGATGAGCAGATCGCAGTGGGAGACACTCATATTCGCTTCGTAGGTGCCATGCATCCCCAGCATGCCGACACTCTGCCTGTCCGTCGCCGGGAAACCACCCAGCCCCATTGAGGTGCTGGTTACCGGGAAGCCGAGTTGCTTTGCCAGTTCGGTCAAGGTTTTGGAGGCATCCCCCAGCACCACACCACCGCCAGTGTAAAACAACGGGCGCTTGGCCGACAGCATCATGCTGACTGCCTTTTTGATCTGGCCGGTGTGCCCCTTCACCACCGGATTATAGGAACGCATGGTGACCTTCTTCGGGTACACATAGCGGGTACGCTCGGCGGTAACATCCTTGGGAATGTCGACGACCACCGGACCGGGCCGGCCGGTCGTGGCGATGTAAAAAGCCTTTTTCAGGGTCACCGCCAGGTCATTGACATCCTTGACCAGGAAGTTGTGCTTGACGCAAGGACGGGTAATGCCAACCGAGTCGACCTCCTGGAAAGCATCGTTGCCGATCAAGGTGGAATTGACCTGACCGGTGATCACTACCATGGGAATGGAATCCATATAGGCGGTCGCAATACCGGTGACGGCATTGGTTGCACCGGGGCCGGAAGTCACCAGCACCACCCCGGGTTTACCGGTGGAACGGGCATAACCATCCGCCGCGTGGGTTGCGGCTTGTTCATGGCGGACCAGAATATGTTTGACCTTATCCTGCTTGTAGAGGGCATCGTAAATGTGCAGGACGGCGCCACCAGGATAACCGAAGAGGTGTTCAACACCTTCGTCCTGGAGAAAACGCACTATGATATCGGCACCGGTCAATTCCACCTTGAGAGTCTCCCGTAGGCTCCAAAGAAAAAAATACCCGTAATAACGGGCAGGGTGTGAATGCAGTCGCAAAGAAGGGGAAAATTACTTGCATTCGCGCCCAAGGTCAAGCGATAACAAGCCCTTACGGGTGATTCACCACACATTCCTGCATGTACGGCGACAGACCCGACAAGCACCAGACTCGTCTGTGTCTACTCAGCCAAAGCCAAGTTCAAGGAGATATCGATGACCTGCGTACGGGGTTATGCATTACTGCTGGCGCTGCTATCAGCGGCTCTCACTTCTGCCCAGGCTGCCGGCCTCTATAAATGGACCGATGAGAATGGCACCGTTCACTATTCGCAAATTCCCCCCACAGAACGACCTGCCGAGGTACTTACTCCCGAACCATCCAATCCGCCGGCGCCGGCTGCAGCTGATACAGCGGCCAACGGAAACAGCCCGCTGCCAGAAGGCATGATTCAAGGGAACGACGCCCCGGATCAACTCACACGCAAGAACTGCGAGGCGGCGCAAACCAATCTTGCCACTTACCAGTCCTTTAATAAAATCATTGAACCTGACGGCACCGAGCTTGTGCTCAGCAACGAAATGCGGGAAGCCAAGATCCGCGAAGCCCAGGAACAGATCAGGCTCTATTGCCAGTAAGCTCCCCCTTTGGCCTCCCTCTTCACCGTCGGAGGCCAGCGTAGACACCGCCCAGTACCAGCTCTCTGTTGCATACTCCCGCATAAGCTCTCCCTTCCCTCTGTACCTTCGCCCCTTGCTGCGCCTACAATAACCGCCCCTGAAGGGTCCCCTATCAGCATCAGACCGGAAGCTTTGTTATGCGCGTATCTCGATTTCTATTAGCCACTGTCAAGGAAACCCCTGCCGATGCGGAGGTGGTCAGTCATCAGTTGATGTTGCGGGCCGGCATGATCCGCAAGCTGGCTTCAGGCCTATACACTTGGCTACCGCTGGGACTCAGGGTACTGCGTAAGGTCGAGGCCATCGTGCGCGAGGAGATGGACCGGGCAGGCGCCCAAGAAGTGTTGATGCCTGCCGTGCAACCGGCCGAGCTGTGGCAGGAGTCCGGGCGCTGGGATCAGTTTGGGCCGGAGATGCTGCGCATTACCGATCGCCACAACCGCGAGTTCTGCTTTGGTCCGACCCATGAAGAGATCATCACTGATCTGATTCGCAATGAGCTGCGCAGCTACAAACAGCTACCGGCAAACTTCTACCAGATCCAGACCAAGTTCCGCGACGAGCGCCGTCCACGTTTTGGTGTGATGCGCGCCCGCGAGTTCCTGATGAAGGATGCCTACTCTTTCCATCAGGATGAGGCCTCACTGAAAGAAACCTACCAGGTGATGCACGAGGCCTACTCGCGCATCTTTACTCGCCTGGGCCTCGATTTCCGCCCGGTGTTAGCCGATACCGGCGCCATCGGCGGCAGCGGTTCCCACGAGTTCCACGTACTTGCCGATTCCGGTGAGGATGCCATCGCTTTCTCGACAGAAAGCGATTACGCGGCCAACGTGGAAAAAGCTGAATCCTTGCCGCCGCAGGGAGAGAGGCCTGCCCCAAGCCAGGAGCTGGCGGTCGTAGATACCCCGAACCAGCACAGCATTGAGGAGGTCAGCGGCTTCCTCCAGATTCCGGCATCGCAAACAGTAAAAACCCTGGTGGTCCATGGTGCCAACACCGAAGGTGAGATGGAGGGCGTAGTCGCCCTGGTGCTTCGCGGCGATCATGAGCTCAACGAAATCAAGGCGGAAAAACTACCGCAGGTGCTAAGCCCCCTCAGTTTTGCCAGCGATGAAGAGATCCGTGCAGCCGTCGGCTGCAATCCCGGCTCCATCGGACCACTCGGCATCGGTATTCCGGTCATCGTCGATCGCGATGCGGCTCATCTGGCCGATTTCGTCTGCGGCGCCAACGAGGACGGCAAGCACCTGACCGGCGTCAACTGGGGACGCGACTTGCCAGAACAGGAGGTTGCCGACCTGCGCAACGTCATCGAGGGCGATCCCAGCCCCGATGGCAAGGGTGCGCTTACCATCAAGCGCGGCATAGAGGTCGGCCATATCTTCCAGCTGGGAAACAAGTACAGCGAGGCGATGAAGGCGACTGTGCTGGATGAGAATGGCAAGGCCGTGGTCATGACCATGGGCTGTTATGGCATCGGAGTTTCCCGTGTGGTGGCCGCGGCCATCGAACAGAATCACGACGATAAGGGTATCATCTGGCCCGAAGCGATCGCGCCTTTCCAGATCGCCCTACTGCCGCTCAACATGCAAAAATCCGATGTAGTACGTGAAACTGCGGAAAAGTTGTATGCCGATCTGACCACCGCCGGTTATGAGGTCCTGCTCGATGACCGCGGCGAGCGCCCCGGGGTGATGTTTGCAGACATGGAGCTCATCGGTATCCCGCACCGCGTGGTGATCGGTGAGCGCGGCCTTAACAGCGGCAGTATTGAATACAAGGGGCGTCGCGATAGCGAAAATCAGGATATCCCGCTGGAGCAGTTGATGGCGTTCCTCAAAGAGAGGGTGCAACAACAGTAATTGCGCGCAAGCCTGTTGCAGGTTCAAGGTTCAGCAGTTTGCTGACTTGTCCCTTGAGCCTGGTGTCACCGCAAAAACCTCGTGCGGGCACCAGGCAGGCTCAGCAGCAATACCGCTCCGACTGCCCCGCCGAGTGCGCCATAGAGGTGGGCATCAACTACTACCTTTCCCCCTAGCCCACTCTCACTGCCGGGCATGGCACCAAACAGCTGCTCCCAGGTCAACTTAAGTGCCAACACCACAAGCAAGAGAAGCACATAACTCCCACCCTCGGTCTGCAACCGAGCCACCAGACCAGCCAGCAAGAGTCCATGCAGGATCCCCGAAAGCCCGACATACCAATGCAGCTCCGGATTGAACATTAGCAGCCCCAGGGCGACGGACAGGGCACAGAGAAATATCAGCAACCACCAGGCTGGATCGGCAAAGGTGTCACCCGTCAGGGCCCAGATCAGTAACAGCCCCGCAAGATTGAGTACCAAATGGTGCCAACCCAAATGCACCAAATGACCACTAAGCATTCGCCATACCTCTCCTTCGAGAATCGATGCACGCTGGTAACGTAACGTTTCCGCAGCCCCATCGCCAATCATCATGACAATAAGCGCCGTCCCTGCCAGCAGCAGAGGAATAAGCCAATGTCCTAGCAGGAAAGCTTTTTTCCGGGCATCATCTGTTTGCATTCAGGCCTCTTCCCTTCATATCATGCAGCCATGATAACTCACTTGTTCCGATACAGCCTGACAAGCCAGCGGCGGGTAGTTGGCACCACATCCGCTTTGCACCGCCTCGCTTACCTGTTGCTGCTATTCCTCTTCCCAACCTTGCTCATGGCGGAAATGTCCATGCCGGTAGACAAGGCGCTCAGGCAGCGCCTTATCGAGGCACTGGCGGATAACGCCGGTTTCAGTGACCGTTTCGATGCCGAAGTCTGGTTAGTGGATATGGCCGAGCGATTAAAGAAGCGTGTGCCCAATCAGGATAAACGACTCATCCTGCTGCAGCATATCCATTACGAGGCAACGCGAGCCAAACTCTCTCCTGAACTAGTGCTCTCGGTAATTCAGGTGGAAAGTAATTTTGACCGTTTTGCCATTTCGGAGGCAGGGGCTCGTGGCCTGATGCAGGTGATGCCCTTCTGGTTGGAAGAGCTAGGACGTCCCAATGCTAATCTGTTCGATGCGCAGACAAACCTGCGATTCGGCTGCACCATCCTCCGCTACTATCTAGACATAGAAAAAGGCGATACGGTCAAGGCACTCGCCCGATACAATGGAAGTCGTGGCAGTCTGCGTTACCCTAATTTGGTCTTCGCCGCGTTGCGCGACAAATGGTATCGGTAAATGCCGTTCAAGGTTAAAAGTTCAAGGTTCAAAGAAGCGCATTCATAACCCCGCATCATGACACCCCATCCGTGTCCATGGCCCGGAACCCATTTCTTGGACCTTGGACCTTGGACCTTGGACCTTGGACCTTGGACCTTGAACCTTGGACCTTGGATCTTGAACCTTGGACCTTGAACTACAAATCTTACTTCGTAATAAATCCTGGCGGCGGGATTTCATCGGCCGCACTGCAAGCGACATCGTCCACCCTCGCCGCTGGTGGCCCCTGCCACAACCAGGCCTCCAATACTGCGAGCGACTTCTGCTCACCACAGGCCAGTACCTCCACCCGGCCGTCGGGGAGATTCCTGACATAGCCCGTTAACCCCAGCTGTCTGGCCTCCTCCGCGGTGAAGGCGCGAAACCAGACACCCTGCACCCGGCCGGTCACAAAGCAGCGCAGGCAATGGGTCATGGCTGAGTCACCGTTGCCTCCTGTCCGATCAAGATGAACTCGTCACTGGAAAACAGCACATCCACTGGATACCCACCCTGCTCCTTGGCAATCACTGGCTCCAGGCTAATGCTCTCTACGCTCCCCTGATAACGCTTTCCAGCCACCTCAATGGCAAGACTGTCCTTACCACGCAAGCTCTCCACTTGATTGGCTTGCACAACAATCCGGACCCGCATTTGCTGCGCAGGAGCCAGGGTCAACAAGGGCTGCGTCTCACAGCGGCTGATGACGGTTTGTGCAGGATGGATGTTTCGTGTCAGCACGATCGCATCATATGGGGCATACAGTGCACTGTTATCGAGATCCTCCTTGGCCTGGAGGTGTTCGGCGCGGCTTGCCTGGTAGGCAGCATCGGCTTCAGCGTAGGCAATTTTCGCAGTGTCCAGATCATGGTCGGCCAGCAAGGTGCGGGCATAGAGCTCTTCGGCACGCTCCAGTTCCTTGGTAGCCTCTGTCCTCATCAACTCTCGATACTTCAATTCCGCCTGACGCTGGGCCACCCTTGCCCGCAACGCCCCCTGCTCGAGCGCTAACAACAACTGTCCCTTTTTGACCCGCTCTCCCTGCTTTACGGGGACACTGGCAACCACCCCACTAAGAGGGGTACTTAATGGGGTCTGATATGACCAGTCGACAAATCCGTTCCACGACGAAGCAACACCCGGCAGGGCGAACAGACTCAACACAAGCCCTAAACCAAACGACTTCCTCACCCTGCTCATTCCACCCGATCCTCTGTGTTGTCCGCAACCATCTCACCGGTCGCTCCCGTCAGCGCATCCAATTTTTCCCAGACAATCGCCAGTTGATATTCTGCCTCCGCCAGCCCGAGCTGGGACTCACTCAGACGCACCATGGCATCCCCCAGGTCAGCCGTAAACTCCATTTCGTAATTGGCGCGGCTGCGATCAAGATAGAGCTCACGGTAATCCTGTTCACTATTGGCTTTTTCCCGCTGGATACGCAAACTCTGCAACTCGAGCCACAAATCCAGTACCCTTTGACGCAAATCATATCGAGCCTTATCCAATCGCGCCTGCACCGCAGACCATTGCGCCTGCCGGCCTGCCACCGCAGCATCGACACGACCACCGGTATAGATAGGCACCTGCAAGGTTACCCCGGCCCGCCAGCGGTCATAGGAACCCAGTTCCCGGGAATAGGCCGAAGCCTCCAGCTCCCCATCAAGACGCGGCAACTGTTCGGCGCGGGCAGCTTCAATGCGCTGCTGCGCCGCCGCAAGTTCTGATTGCAGGGCGAGAATTTCCGGATTTCTCTCCATCGCCCTGGCAACCAGGGCTTCATACTCCGGCAACGGACGGTTGGTGTAATCGAGTTTCGGTCGGGCAAGAACCGAGGGCAGCATCCCCGGCCGATTGAGCAGGTTGGCCAGTCGCGCTCGGGTGGCTCGCTGACGAGCCTGGCTTTGCGAAAGCTGATAGCGTACACGCTGGTATTCTGCTTCCTTCTCAAGAATGGCAATATCCGAGGCCTGCCCCAACTCCTGACGGTTGCGCAGGCGATCCAGGGCAATATAGGCAACGGCTAGCGCCTCATTATCCCTTGCATACTCCATGTCGCTTAGCAGCACATCAAAGAAGGCCTGCATAATCGCAACACGCCGCGTAACTCTCACACCCTGATAATACAGCTCGCGCCCCTGGGAGGCCTGAAGTGCGGATTGGCGCAAAGCCTCCGTACGTCCAAAGTCATAGAGGGGTTTGCGTACATAGAGACTGAGTTTGTGATCCTCGGTGGCATCGCCATTATCGCTAGAGGGAGGGTCGACCCAGCGGGCACGCCCTTCGATGCTGACATTCAGGGCATTGTTGGCATCAACCCCCTGCAACAGCGCCGCCAAGCGGGCCTGCTCGGCCTGTTCGGACTGCAGATCCGGATGCGCTTCGTCAACCAGTGAGAGGGCATACTCGAGATGCAGCGGTTCGGGTAAGGGGTCAGCCGCACGGGCGCTGCTTCCCAGACAGAGGGATACCTGCAGGCACACTATCGCCAAAAGAGATAACGCCTGGCGTTTCATCGCAGGAGTCCCTGTTGTTATCGCTGTTCGCGCTTAAAGCGGGTAAACCGGGTTTTCTCGTAATGGCCTTCGGCCACAAACCTGCCCATCAGCACAAATTCTTCAATGTCGGCAGTCCGACCGGTGTGGCGGTGGATCTGCTTGCCTTCCAGATCAAAAAACGCAATCACGGGGGTTGCACGAACGCGGTTTTCCTTAAAGGCAAAGTCTTTCTGTGGCATAGAGACCCCTGCAAAGTTTGAGATCTCTACATCCCCTTCAATATCCACGGTGAAGAGCAGGAAGTTTTCCCGGTAATAATCCTGCACGGTTGGAACGTTGAGGACATTCTGCTTCATCCAGTGGCAAAAGGGGCACTCATCCATTTCAAAGAAAATCATCACCCCCTTTTTTCCCTGCTCCCTGGCATTTGCCAGTTCCTCGGAAAAATCACCGAAGGTTTCATTAAAAAAATAAGTATAGGGATCGCGTGCCGACTCCGCAGCCATCGCGTTGATTGAGAGGAGTGAAACAGCAATGAGGAAGAAGTTTCTCAACATTTTTTTCATTCTTGTCACCCTGGGGGGTTGGGGATAATCAACGAACGGGTTTGTATTTTGCCATGAATGCCTCAATCATTTCCTGTGTAACCTGTCCCACCTGGACCGCGGCCGTTTCCCCACTCGGATCGACCAGATAGGTCGTTGGCAGGCCTGGTATACTTCCCAGCAACGGCATATCTTCAGTCATCGGCACTACTGGATAGGTCACCATATAATCATCGACGAACGCCGCCAGTGACTGCTTGTCCTTCTCCTCCATATTGATACCAATGACGACGGCATCCTTATCTTTATGCGTATCGTGAAAATGCACCAGTTCAGGAATTTCCTCAAGGCAGGGTGGACACCAGGTTGCCCAGTAATTCACCACTACCCACTTTCCCCGATAATCGGATAATCGGACCGGATTTCCCTCTAGGTCCTTAAAGACGTAATTATCGGAGCTTGCCTGTACCCCGGACACAGTAAGCATAAGGGAAACAAGCAGGTATCTTATCCACAGGACCGGTGTTTTTTTCATCATCTTGCCTTGCCGAGGATCGAGTTGCCATTACTGCCCTTTGGGACCACCCTCTTGCGGTAAAGTTTCTTCGCCATGGCCACTTCCGCTATCGGTTTTATGTTCTGCCGCATGAGAAAGATACAGTGCCAGACCGAGTAAAGCGATACCCCCTGCCAGGTACAGCAATGCCTGGGGAGTATCGAAAGAGAGGCCAATGGCATGCTCGAAAAACTTCACGATAAGGATCATCAGGATCACTTTGGCCAAGCGGTTCTTCAAGTCGTCCAGGCTGCTGATTAATAGGACATTTGACGATGTTTCGCAGTCCTCGGCCTGATCAATTTTGCTGATAAACAGCTCATAAAGGCCCAGAGCGAAAATCAGCAGCACAGTGGCCAGCAGGTAGCCATCGACAATCTCAACGACATGGGTAATGGTAGAACTGCGCAAGGCATTGCGAGAGGCCGCATCCAGTGCAGGTGATGCATACTCCAGAAGGTGACTCAGCATGTACCAGGCATCAACGGTCGCCATAAAGAACATAGCCAGGGCACTTAACAAACTGGCAATGACGGCAAAAACAACCACAAAACGACTGTCCCAAAGCAGGGTTTCAAACGCTTTTTCTACTTTCTTCATCAACATATATCCCAGAAAAACATTGGCAGCGCAGCCGTACGAACACTCTTATAGCTAGATTCCATGCAAAAGAAAAGGGCTCCCGAAGGAGCCCTTTAAAAGGTTTTACAACTAAGGTCTTAGCGGGCCAGATAAGCCATGTCAGAATCTTCGACCACGCCCAGTGACCAGGCACCGCGAGTGCGTGCATGCTCGATAGCTGCATCGATATCGTCGGTGCTAGCACTGCGGTCGATATCCAGCTCCTGACCGGGATAAATCAGATCGGCATCCTTGATTTTGCTACGGTTGGCCTTGTAGATCAACGGCCACTGATAAGGATTGCCATAGATCTCGCTTTTGCCAGAGATGTTCCACAGGTTGTCACCACGCATTACGGTGTAACTGTCCATCGCGACTTCCTGAGACTCACTCAGGCGGGCATCTTCCTCACGCTTCTGCGCCAGGGCATTTTCAGCCTGGAGGCGTGCCTCGTTGGCCAGCTGGATGGCCTTACCGGTGTCACCTGCAGCAAGAGCAGCTTCCGCTGCGGCGATCAGGTCATCGGTATCGCGCCACGCCGCACCGGCGGCTTTCGCTTCCTCGTTGGCAGCCTTAGCATCAGCTATAGCGGCCTGGGCCATGGCTACGGGATCCTCAGCTGGCGCTTCCTCCTGGGGAGTACTGGCGCAACCTACTGCGATACCAAGAACCAGCGCTGCTAGCGCCGTGAATTTGAGTGCTTTGTACAGTTTCATGAGAGGACTCCGCCTTATTCGTTCTTGAGGTTATCAAATTAAAGATGAAAACTACGCATCTGCAAGCCACGGTATCACCCGCCCCGAAAATCTGTCAAGGTCAATAGTGTGATACATTCCTCAAGAATTTCACCACCTTAGGTAGATTCCGCAACACTCAGATACCGCTGTTGTTCGAGTGCAATGAAGCAGCCATTGCAGCATCCCTGGCCTTAATCGCCAGCGCCTTTGCAACGGTGGCGGCCATCCGGGCGGCTTCATACTCGCCCTGCTCCAGCGTCCTGGTAGCGAGCTCCATTGAATCCTCTGCGCTACGCAATTTTTGCGGGGCATACTCGTCCGCCCTGGCTTCGCGCGCTGCCTTGATTGCCTGACGGGCATCGCTCATCTCCTGTACCGGAGGCAATACAGTACAGGCCGCAAGCAACATCAGCAGTAATCCTGCAGAAACCCGCTTTAACCGGATAGTTAACGTTGTAAATAAGGAGGTGCCCGGGTGCACTTCGGTCGCCTGAATATGTGGTTTTCGGCAAGCTAACACCCACCCTATAGGCTGTCAAGGACAGAGCAGGTAGAATGACGCAACGTTAACACCAAGGATTTCCTTCCATGTCTACCAGGATTTACCACAATCCCCGCTGCAGCAAATCCCGCCAGACCCTCGCTTTGCTTCATGAGCGGAATCTCGATACCGAGGTCATTGAATACCTGCAAACCCCGCCAGACAAAAAAGAGCTCGAACAGCTCCTGGATCTGCTTGGTCTCGAGCCCAGGCAACTAATGCGCACCGGAGAGGACGAGTACAAGGCACTCGGTCTGGCCAACGAATCACTCAGCCGCGATGCGCTGATCGAGGCCATGGTCGCCCATCCAAAACTCATCGAAAGGCCCATTGTTGTCCATAACGGCAAGGCCACTATCGGCCGGCCACCGGAAAAAGTACTGGATATTCTCTGATGGCCGAGATTCTTGTGCTTTACTACAGTCGCCATGGCGCCACCGCGGCTATGGCCAGACTTATCGCCCGGGGTATCGAGGAGGTGCCTGGTATGCAGGCACGAGTACGCACCGTACCTGAAGTATCAGCTGTCAGCGAGGCCATTGAGGACAGTATCCCCACAGAGGGTGCCCCGTATGTCGAACTGAATGACCTCAAAGAGTGTGTCGGCCTGGCCCTTGGTAGTCCCACCCGTTTCGGTAATATGGCCTCCCCGCTGAAATACTTCCTCGATAACACCAGCCCGCTGTGGCTTTCCGGCAGCCTCATCGGCAAGCCCGCGGCAGTCTTTACCTCCTCCTCCAGCCTTCACGGTGGCCAGGAGAGCACCCTGCTGTCGATGATGCTACCTCTGCTACACCACGGCATGCTCATTACCGGCCTGCCCTACAGCGAAACCGATCTGCTGCATACCCATAGCGGTGGCACCCCCTATGGAGCCAGCCACTATGGTGGGGCTGACAATAATCTTGCGTTGAGTGAGGAAGAGCACCGCCTCTGCATTGCCTTAGGTAAGCGTTTGGCCTCGACCGCGAAGGCATTGGGGGAGTGCCAATGAACAAGACCCGTCTGGCCTACCGGGTAGCCGTCGGGAGCTACTTTGGCCTGCTGGCCTTGCTCATCGCCTGGCTAGGATGGATTTCACCGCCGCGAGGGCTCCCCATTTCAATAGCCCTGTTTTTCATGACCGTTCCGCTGTTATTTCCGCTTCGCGGCATTCTATACGGGCGTCCCTACACCTTTGCCTGGGCCAGTTTTCTGGCGCTGTTCTACTTCATTCACGGTGTCGTCGAGGCCTACAGCAGCCCTGAAGATCGCTATCTGGCATTACTGGAAATTGTATTGAGCCTAGCCTTCTACAGCGGTAGCGTGTTTTACGCCCGCTTTCGCGGCCGGGAACTCAAGGCAGAACAGCAGAGCCGTTAGCGAACAAGACCGCGAACGAAGGGAATGGTGAGCTTACGCTGCGCTGCCAGCGAGACTTCATCAAGTTCATCCAGCAGAGCAAACAGCGCATGCATATCCCGGGGGGCGTGGTTTAGCAGGTAGTTGGCCACTTCAACGGGCATTTCCATGCCTCTTTGGCTGGCTCGCAAGCGAAGTGCGTCAGCCTTCTCCGTGTCCTCCAGTGCCTGAAGTTGATAAACCGGCCCCCAACTCAGGCGTGAGATCAGATCAGGCAAAGACAGTCCCAGCGCCGAGGGCGATGCCTGCCCTGCCACGACCAGACGTCTTCCACCATCGCGAACGCGGTTATAGAGGTGGAACAGTGCCTGCTCCCATGCGGTATTCCCTGCAACGCTCTCCAGATCATCGATACAGACCAGCGCCATCTGCTCCATGCCCTCGAGCAACTGGGGAGGCATCGCGGATAATTCCCTCATCGGTAAATAGGCCGCACTGCCCCCATGTTCACTCACTGCATGACAGGCCGCCTGTAGTAGGTGGCTTTTGCCACTGCCGTTTCCGCCCCAGAGATAGATGAAAGATTCGTCCTGCTGTTGCAGGGTATATTCTGCAGCGGCGTTACTGCCTGGGAAGAAATTGGCAAAGGTCGCACTGTCCCTCAAACCGATGCGCAGCGGGAGTTGCTGCAGATGCTTGCTCATGACTGTTCCTCGGCATAGAGACTGCTGCCGACATAGCGTTCGTGGGTATAGCGCAGAACAACCATCACCACTGCCGCCACGGGCAAAGCGAGGAGAACGCCAAAAAAACCGAACAACTGGCCACCGGCCAACACGGCGAAGATCACCGCCACCGGGTGCAGACCAATCTTCTCCCCGACCAGCAGGGGCGTCAGGAGCATCCCCTCAACCGCCTGGCCTACCAGGAACACGGCCACCACAGAAATCAGCGGCAACACCTCCTGAAATTGCATTACCGCAGCAATCCCCGCCGTCAGGATCCCGACGATGAAACCCAGATAGGGTACGAAGCTGACCAGCCCTGCCAGCATGCCGATAAGCAGCGCCAGTTCCAAACCGACGAGCCACAAGCCTAGGCTGTAAATAGTGCCCAAAGCCAACATAACGGTCAGCTGGCCGCGCAAAAAGGCACCGAGCACCTCGTCCGACGCCCTCGCCAGGCGGACCACCGTCGCCTCGACTCGGCGCGGAACAAGCTCATGAATCCGCTCCACCATGATGTCCCAGTCGCGCAGCATATAAAAAGCCACCACTGGAATCAGCACCATATTCGCCAACCAGGCTAAGAGCGTCATCCCTGAACGGGAAATGATCCCAAGCGCCCCCTTGACGGCCCCGCCAGACTGGACCTGTTCACGTACCAAACGCTTGAGCTCTGCCAGGTCGAATCCCGACGCTTCGATACCCAGAACGGCACTGACCGCGGGCAACCCTTTATTTTGTAGCCAGTCCAGGTACAGAGGCAGTTTGTTGATTAGCAGGGTAACCTGCCGCTCCAGCATCGGTACCAGAATCAACAGCAGAACCAGCGCCACAAGACTCAGGGTAAGGAAAACCGTCGTAACGGCCAGCGTACGAGAAAAGCGTCGTGCCTCCAGCCTGTCCACCAGCGGGTCACCGATATAGGCCAGCACCGCCGCCACCAGAAAAGGGGTGAGGACCGGCGCAAGGAGATAGAGCAGCACTCCGCCAGCGCTAATCCCCGCTAAGGTGAACCATTTTTGCGAATCCGTCATTCCCCCGCCCTCGCATGGCATTCACGGGCGCGTTGCCCCCAGTGCCAGACATAGTCGGCGCCGCTCCATGCCGTGGTCACCGCCACCAGGATGATCAGCCCGTTTAGTAACCAGAGAGGCAAGGCGGGACCCGCGGCTGCGATAATCACAACAAGCCCAAGCAGTATCTGTAACAGGGTATTGATCTTGCTGACCAGGGTGGGTTCCATCGAAAGATCCCTGCAGAGACGGCTATAGGCCAACGCGCCGCCGATAATAATCACATCGCGCAAGATGACCATCGACACTAACCAGACGGGAACCAGTCCGACCCAGCCCAGCACAAGATAGACCCCAACCAATAGAAACTTATCCGCCAGCGGATCGAGCATGGCGCCCAGTTCTGAGCGCCAGTTGTAACGACGTGCAAGGAAACCATCCACGCCATCGCTCAGACCC
>JBFEWO010000114.1:0-9213 GCA_041546305.1 Thiohalomonadaceae bacterium
ATCCGGGCACCCCAGATTTTTATTATATGTCCATCCTTTAATCGCCTTGGCGATAGGTGTGCCGTTAAACGTGCTGTAGTAGAGGTCAATGTGGGTGGTGTTGCTCCCTACCTTGGTAGCATCGGCAACTACCGTGTATATCCCATCCTTCGGCATCGTGAGAAAAACCTCATCGCCCTCATGATAGCTTTGGACATGAATCTCGGCCTTGGAATTCTTAACAAGAACGGTGGATTTATAGTGGTAATAATGATTCGAGTTGATGCCGGAGGCATTACTGGATGTGGCTCTCACCGTAACATCGAAGCATTTTGGTGCGAGTTTTTTAAAGTTGCGGGAAATTTTTTCTAACGGTACGGAAACATCATAGCTTTCCTTTGCCGTGTATTGTGATTCATTCTCGAAAACAGCTCGAAACTCATTCGCATTCATCGGCATCGGGGTTGTCATACATCCGGACAGCATTGCTGTCGCCACAACGCCAAGAACTAAAGCGAAATTTTTCATGCGCATACTCCCTTATTTGCTTGCTGTAAAACTATCCTTGTGTGGATACTACAATTATTAGTCTTTTACTTCCATAGCCTAAAAATTTGGCCCGTTGTGATAATTGGGGAAAGAACACGGGTACTGGCGTCAAAGGGGGCAGCCCATTACGGGTCATGCCCCCTTTAGCTTAGCAACACCTTTACGGTGCCGGGTCTTCTACCTTGAAGATACCATCAAGGGTCTCACTCGCAGACAGCAGTGTGTAGCCGGTTGGCACACTGCCATCGACATCCCTGGCATAGACACGAAGCTGATAGTAACGGCCCGCTTCCAGCTGAGAGACCGTTGCTGTTCCGTCGGCGTTGTAGCCAATGCTTGGGCTGTTGCCCTGCGTCACCGTGACGAAGGGTGCGTAGTTATTCAGTGCATCGAAGCCACCCCAAATCGTGGTGCCTGATTCATCTACCACCTCAATTGCATAGTCCTGCGCACTGGCGTAACTGGAATCCTTCAGCCAGGTGAAGACAGGCAGGTTATTCAGCACCGGTACACTACCGTCAAAGACTGTCGCCGGATTCGATAATACGATAGAGCCGGTGACCTTGAAGTCTTTCGTAATGCTATTGTTGCTGATGGTTACCTGCGGAATACCTTGAGTGACGGAAACATCCGGATCGAGGACAAGACCGTCGTTATCGAGTGAAGCGATCATTTCAAAGGTACCATTTGGCACCCCATGCATTGCATAGTTTCCGCTGTTATCCGTATAGCTACGCAGCCCTGGCAGCACCTCACGCGTTCCCGGGTGAAGCAAGGTAATGTCGATAATCCCCCCACTGACGGAAGTAAAACTGACATGGCCGCTGACCTGCCCTGTTGCCAGGCCGGTCGGGCTAATCATTTGAAGGGTGACTGCATTCAGATTCACCGTGACGGGACTGATCGGGGAAAAGTTGAGACCACCCAGGAAGGTTTCGAGTGTGGCATCGCCGACCGGCACATTATGAAGAACGTATTCGCCGCTGACGCCAGCAATGGTGGAGACCTGCGTGCCATCGCTGGCCGTGGCCACAACCAGTGCACCAATAATGGGTTGACCCTGACCATTTGTGATTTGACCGATGATCGTTCCCCGGTCCGCCGCCGGCAGTGCAAACAGACTTACGGTGATGGACGAAATCTGGCCGTTGACGATTTGTACAGGCAACGGCGGGATGCCTGGTGCCGGTGAAGGCCCATAGCCGTTTGCGCTGACCTTAAGCAGCAAGGGACCCGTGGTATAGACTTTGCCTGCATTGCCGCTGGCATCCGTCGTGAGAAGATCAATGGGATTACCCGTATCGCCATCGATGACATTGACCCTGGCATTGGAAATCCCTGCCGAGGTATCACCATCAACCACCGTCAGGCTAAGGGCACCTGTAGGCGGGAGCGAATAAGTGGTACTGCTGCTATCACCGTTGCAAGCCGCAAGGCCAAAAAGCACTACCATCACAAAAGCCAACACCGGCAAACGCATTATCATTTCTCCTATACGGGTCAAACTGGGCGCAGCATAATACCGTTCCAGGCACCCCTTTAAAGTGATCCCGGTCACACCGGTTTTGTGTGGCATCCAGACATTATGGGGGAAGGTAAATACCCGCAAGAAATAGCTGTAATTAAAGGGTCAAGCACCCTTTTCGCGGGTTTCCAGGATCACTAACAGGAGATAACATCTGTTCGCTTGTTCGCCATTCCCATGCATGGAACAAGGACATGGTCTACCTTTTATGCGTTCAGATAGAAAAGGTTACTATTCATGACGTCTCGACCCGCAGTCGCGTTACTCATAGGAGCACACAAGACGGCGACAACCTATATCCAGTCCCGCTTGCTCAACAGCCAGGATGCACTGAAACTCGCCGGCATCTCCCAAGTGACCACAAGAGAGTTTCGCAAGCGCATCACCCAACAGTTGATGAGTGCTGACTTTTCCCCAACACGACTCACAGACCTGCTTGAAGAACATGCCGGTTACAAGAGACTTATCCTGTCGGATGAAAATCTGCTCGGCGTACAGCCTGACGCCAACCGACTATACCCCAGAGCCAGACAGCGACTTGAAAGCCTGTTACCCGCCTTTGAGGGGTATCAGGTTGAGGTGTTTGTCACGTTGAGAAGTTACCCGGACTACCTGGTCTCGCGTTATACCGAACACCTCCGCAACCACAGGTTTGTCCGATTCGAGAAGTACTATAAACAACTCGACTTCAATACGGTAACGTGGCTCGACCTCATTGATGATATTCACTCGGCAGGCTTCGAAACGCTTCGAGTTTGGGATTTCTCCAACCTCTTTGACAATGAACAGCAGTACTTCGACACACTGCTTGGTACGGCAGGTATCGCATTAAGCCCAGCGGACAACACGCCGGCAGTTCGCCGAACCCGACTCACGCAAGAGGGTTATGAAGTACTCAGGATCGTTGCCCAGAAATACGCGTTAAACGCCACCCAGCAGATGATGGCGTTAATCGACCACACAGAACAGGAAACTCAGACCACACCCTTTATGCCCCTACCTGCGGCACAGAAGCGCGAGATGGAAATCCGCTACATGGCAGAGCTGAATGATTTAATGATCGCCCATCCCCCATTTATCGAAAAACACATGACGAGAGTCAGCGCTCTTTAACTCCTTTCACAGCGAACATTTTCTTTCTCGGACAGTTTTCACAGCAGGATGCAGAAGGTTCCCATTGAGGAAAGCTGCTGGTGCACTGACCCTAGGCGACTTACTGCGACACAAGACTATAGAGTTCTTCTATATCCCGCCCGCATTGAGCCATTTTTTTATAGGTATCTTTCAGCATTATTCACTACGCTTTACTTTTTCCCACACATTCCGGACTGTATATCCATCCTGTCCGACACGGCGTCCGGACATTCCATAAAACCTACACGTGCAGCGAAAGTTGGAACTCAAGCATGTACAGGAGAAATCTCATGGCGAACTATATGTTAGTACGACACAAGGTAAGGGATTTTGCCGAATGGAAGCCGGGCTATGACAATGATCTGCCCACGCGCAATGCAGCCGGCCTTGCCGAGAAGTATCTGTTACACAGCGACAAGGACCCCAATGAAGTGGTCGTTTTGTTCGAGGCCTCCGATCTCGGTAAAGCCCATGCCTTTGCCGACTCGGAGGACCTTAAGAACACCATGCAACATGCTGGTGTCATCGACAAACCTGACATTTACTTTCTGGAGGAATAGGGGGAGGAGTCAATAGGTTAAGCCCCCTTAAAGCCCGCAATTCATTTGTTACTGATTCTATAGCCAGACTCAACCAAATGGGGGCGGCGACAAGCGTTTCGCCATTATAGTGTTATTTGTTGCCCCCTCCTGAATTAGCCCGTCCACATTGGAGGCAGGATGGAAAGGAAACTACTACTCCTTTGTGGGCTCTTCTCCCCTCTGTTGTATGCCGTAGCAGATGCACTTGCCGGTATGTACTGGGACGATTACAGCTTCAGAGATCAGACGATAAGCGAATTGGGGGCGATTGGGGCCCCATCCCGTCCACTCTTTGCCATGATGCTGATTCCCGTCTAGTCTATCTTCTATTGATTGCCTTTGGTGTCGGGGTGTGGAAATCCGCTTTTGGCCAACGCAAAGTGACGGTGGTTGGCTGACTGCTTATTGCGCTAGGTGTATTGGCACTCGCTGTAGGGCAGTTCGTGCCGATGCACCCTCGCGGGTCTGAGCAGGGGGTAGCCGGGACGTTGCACCTCATCGAAGGGATGGTGGCGATGCTCCTTGTGGTAACTGAGATATCAATCGCAGCACTTGCTTTCAGCCGGGCCTTTCGCAGGTACACCCATCGCCACTATCGTTTTGATTTTAGCCTTCGGCGCCTGTAGCGGCATGGACGCACCCCAACTCGAGGCCGGCCTGGCCACGCCATGGCTCGGTGTCTAAGGAACGGATATTCTGGTACGCCTATCAGCTGTGGTTCATGGTACTGGCTCTAAAACTCCTCCAACAGCGTGACTAAAAGGGGGGCGATATCTTTTCGTAGTGGCAGAAATCATTTGGCTTCAGCCAATGTCATGCAGCATAACTACCGGGAACTACTCTATATTCTCCTGCCTGCAAAAAGACATCAACATGTATGTTATTGATTTAAGGTTGATTTTTATATATAATGAACTCCTATGTATGAGATGGTCTAAAATTCCCACCAGTAGTACTTTCATCCCTTTCTAGCCCCTAGGAGAACATGTGACCGCATCCGAAACAGAAGTACAGCTCAAAGTATGGAAAGAACTCGCGATCAGTAAGCAGGTGTTAATGAACGCCGCGACTGAAGCCCTGAAACTCGACAAAGAGTGCACTCAGGAAGAACTGAAACAGGCAATCGAGGCAACCATCAAGCGCGCTGCTGAAGCCGAAGCCGCCGCTAGACAGGCCGAGGAACAGGCCGCGCTCGCAGTCGCCGCAGTGGAACAGAAGTTGGCAGAAAGCCAAAAAGCACTGGATGACGTTAAGGCCAACCTTGCCGATGCGCAGGCAAACCAGCAGAAGTTCGAGCAGCAGATCATGAACGAGCGCGCTAACAATGAGCGACAGCTGAAAAAACTCAAGGATAGCCTGGCGGAGAAGGAACGCGCCATCAAAGTCATCAGCACCACCCTGTCTGACACACCGGAAAACGTGGTGAAGAAACTCAAGACACTGAAAAAGCAGAAGATGGATGAGGCCGATGCCCGCAAAAAGGCAGAAAAAGCCCTATCTACCTTGCGCAAGGAAAAGCAGAAACTGGAGCAGGAATTAGCGGAGCTGCAAGCAGCACAGGAAAAGTCTGGCGAAGAGCAGGCAGCGTAATCTTCTTCGCTCCAAGTGTACCGCTTGCCCAGTGGGGCTCGGCATATTGAAAAAGGGGGGTGGGTTATTCCATTCCCCTTTTCTTTTGCCGGTGTGATGCCAATTAAGGGGTTCAGTACCCTTTCACGTTTGTTATCTTGACGAGCTCAGATTCCATTGATTTTTCCAGTTCCATCTACCCCTTCTTCCCATCTCACTCGCTGAAACCTCTATATCATCAGCTACACTGGAGGCGATAACTCCTGGTGCTGTCACTCATGAGGAATTGGGAGGTACGCATGGAGCTATCGGGAAAAGATTGCCTGGTTACCGGTGCAAGTTCCGGTCTGGGGCTTGCCATCGCGAAAGGGCTTGCGCGCATGGGCGCCAACACTACCCTGCTCTGCCGAGACAAAGTGACAGGCGAAGAGGCAATACGTGATATCAGGAGCGAAGTTCCCGATGCCTCACTCGAGCTGATGATCTGTGATCTCGCGTCCCTGGAATCGATCCGACAATTCATTGAAGAATTCAAGGCAAAGCACGCCAAGCTAGATGTTCTTCTCAATAATGCCGCGGTAATGAAGCGAAACCGAACGGTGACCAAAGATGGTTTTGAAATGATGTTCCAGGTCAATTACCTGGCGCCGTTCATGCTCATGAACGCCTTTGTGGCGCTGCTGCAGAATGGCTCCAGCCCCCAGGTCATTAACAACGCGCTGCCATCCTACAAGCTTCGCCTGGATCTGGAGGACCTGGAGTTCACACGGCAGTACAGCATGTATCACTCCTTCTTCCTGACCAAGCTCTGTCTGCTCTTAGCGGGGCTTGAGTTTGCCCGGCGGCACGGCCGCGATGGTATTGACACTATTCTGGCTGTCCCAGGTCCGTTTAAGTCCCGTTTGGTCAGAGAAATTCCGTTGGCAGGTTGGTTCAAGAACCTGTTCTCGATGCCGGTCGAAAAAGCGGCCGCGAACATCCTATACATCATTACCTCGGACAGTCTTAAGCCCAAGAACGGCAAGGCATTCAAGAAAAGGAAAGAATGGCCCCTCTCAGACTATTGGCAGGATACGCAAACCCGTGAGCGCCTATGGTCGATCACAGAATCTCTTCTCCAGGATTCTTGGGCGAATGCCCCCAGTTGAGGCATCCCCATAGTCTGCTAGGCTTAACAATCCATAAGCCTGCCCCAGTTGCTAATGGAGGAGCCCATGAACACTCTAAGTCGCACCATCACACGTCTCCGCTTAGCCCTCATTACCCTTGTTTATGCTTCTCCCATGCTTGCCGCCGACCAGGAGGCACCCCAGCGCTATGACTGGCCGTGGTGGCACGAGTCTCATAGTCATTCATTCTGGTGGATTTTTCCGCTGTTCTTTTTTGTCATGATGATCGTGATGTTTGTATGGATGATGAGAAGGGGCGGACCGGGTTGTATGTGGGGACACTGGATGATGGACCGACCTGAATACCGCGATGTCATGAAGCGGTATTGGGGGGAGCCCTCTGAGTCTGCCCTGGAGATACTGAATAAGCGCTATGCCAAGGGAGAAATCGACAAGCGAGAGTATGAGGAGAAAAAAGCGGCGCTTACTCGTCAAGGCTAGAAGATGGCCGATCAACTCAGAATCAGGACAGAAGGGGCAGTACGGGTGGTTGAGTTTTGCAACCCGCCGCAAAACTATATTACCCATGTCATGCTGCGTGACCTCTACCGCCAGCTTCTTGAAATCCAAGAGGATGATTCAGTTCGCGTCCTGGTGTTAACTGGGGGTGTAGAAGGCGCTTTTCTCACCCACTACAGCGTGGAAGAGCTTCTCGAATACCGCAGAGCAACTGCCAGGCCGCGGTCAGTCAGTGCAACCCTTCGTCTTGCCCACCTTCTTTCCTGGTTATCAGCCAAGGCGAACCGTTGGCCCTGGCTGGATCGTCTCGCGATCAAAAGTATGTCCAAACGCACTCATGGCGAACAAAGCATCTATTACTGGGTGCGGTGCCTGCACATCCTGGAGTGTTTTCCCAAGCCGGTCATCGCGGCCATCAATGGTCTTGCCTTTGGCGGTGGCGCTGAAATCACCCTCTGCTGCGACTTCCGTTATATGGTCGCAGAAGAACACAACCATATTGGCTTCCCGGAGGTCCTGCTCGGTATTACGCCAGGGGGCACAGGAACACCTCTGCGGCTCCCACGGATTGTGGGGGAAGCAAACTCGCTTGAGATGTTATTAACCGGCAGGATTTATCTTCCTGCCGAGGCCGAAGCCATGGGCCTGATTCACCGGGCCGTGCCCTCTGAGAAATTGATGCCCCTTGTGATGGAGCTTGCACAGAAACTCGCCCGCGGCGCACCGGTGGCGCAACAAGCGATTCGCACGGCGGTCCGACAAGCCAGTCGGCTCGCATGGCCCCAGGGGAAAGTTCTGGAGCTGGCCGGTGCGATGCGGGCCATGAATTCGGAAGATGCCGATCGTGGCATGAGTAGTTATGTGAAGGACATCGCCTCGCAAATTGAAGGTGTGGATCCGGAAAAACGCTTAGCGACATTTGACAAACTGTATAGCGGACGCCTGACGGAGTTCAGAGGGGAGTAGCCGATGAGAGATCTGCAGGGAAAAGTGGCCGTAGTCACCGGCGCTGGCTCGGGCATCGGCCGCGCCCTAGCCACCAACCTTGCCAGGGAAGGGTGTTCTCTGGCGCTGGCGGATGTAAACGAAGCGGGCTTGAACGAGACTCTGCACCTGATTGATACCGATGACAACCGGGCCAAGGTTTACCGTGTCGACGTTTCCGATCGCGAACGGGTGTACCGCTTTGCCGATGAGGTGATAGAAGCCTTTGGATGCGTGGACATCGTGATTAACAACGCAGGCGTGCAGCTGAAGGATACCCTGGAAGACGTTTCCTACGAAGATTTGAACTGGCTGCTGGGGATCAATTTGTACGGTGTCATCTACGGCTGCAAGGCATTCCTGCCCTATCTGAAAAAACAGCCTATGGCCAATCTTGTCAACATCGCCAGTGTACAGGGCCTGTTTACGAACCCGAACAGCGGGCCCTACTGCACCAGTAAATTCGCCGTGCGCGGCTTTACCCTGACGCTCGCACAGGAGCTGAGGAAATCGACGGTCAATGTGGCATGCGTCTTTCCTGGTGGCGTTAAAACAAACATCGTGCGTAACGAGCGTTTCCGCAAAGTATCACGTCCTGGCATGACAAAAGAGGAAGAGGATTCGCTTTTTCAAAAATACATCGTATGGACCTCGGCGGAGCGAGCGGCACGCATCATCATCAAGGGAATCAAGAAAAACAAACAACGAATTTTTATTGGGCCTGATGCCTATTTTTACGAAATGATCACCCGGCTTGCCCCTATGCTGTGGCAAAAACTCCTGTCACGCATGTAGGGCCGCTTATGACAAATAGAATAATCAGGTGAGTTCAACCCCCATATAACCGGGGTCACAACACCACCAAATGAGGCATAGTTTTTGTTGCAGCAACCCGCCTCAGTATTCCTCGAAGCTGTCGTCCATGTAGCAGTAGAGCCATCGCTCCCCGGGCTCGGCCGAAGCGATTACCGGATGTCCACTTTCCCTCGCATGCCGGGAGGCGTGTCGGTTGGGGGAATTATCGCAGCAGAGTGTTGCGCCGCAGGTCTGGCAGGTGCGCAGATGTACCCAGCTATCGCCGCTCTTGACGCACTCGTCGCACTGCTGGCGTTGCGGGTGTTTTACGGCGGTGATATCGGCAATATGGGTGCAGGGCGTATTCATGGTCATGGGGCTTCCTGGATGGTATAGGCGGCCTGAAAACTATAGTTCAACCACGAATTAACAGGTTGCTGAAAATGCTTTACCCTCCTTCTCCCAGAGG
>JBFEWO010000055.1:0-16159 GCA_041546305.1 Thiohalomonadaceae bacterium
ACGCTACACCGACGCGACTGGTCTGGAGAGCGACTACATCGTGGTCGAGCTGGCAAACCGTCAGTTGGGTGAGCAGTGGCAGCAGCGCTTTATCGAGCGTGTAAAGAAAGGCGGCATCGAGCGGGTGCTGTTGTAGGCTGGATCAAAGTTCATAGTGATGTGATGGTGTAGGAGCGGCATCCCTGCCGCGACCTGCACTGAGCACCATTCTTCTTGCCGGCAGGATTGCGTGTAGCTGCCGCTTCTTCCGTTTAAGTCAGAGACAATCACTGTTCGGGTGACTCCATTCTCGCTGTATCGTTGTCGTCGACGGCCAAAACCTGCGCTAAGCTGAATGGTGTGCAGAGTTCATCATATGGCATGCCATGCAGGAGCCTGCTTATGTACACCACATTTCTTTCTGGGGCGTGCTGCTGTAAGACGATGTAGAGACCATAGGAGTCTGATATGAAGAAGAAAATCATCCCGCTAGTCGCCGCGACCGTCATGACCCTGATGGGCGGATCAGCATACGCAGAAGATCCACCGATCGTGCCAATCAAGCGGATAAGCATGGAAATGGCGTTGCAGATCGCCCAGGGCGCGATTGCGCAGTGTCGCAAGGAGGGGGTGCAGGTGGCGGTGACGGTCGTCGACCGTGGCGGACATGCTCAGGCGGTATTGCGTGATGTGCTGGCGATGGACCTTACTCTGACGATCTCCCAACAGAAGGCCTATACCGCGATGTCCTTCAACAGTCCGACCTCCGCGCTAGAGAAGCGTTTTACCTCGCCCTTTTCCGTCGGCAAGATCGATGGGCTGGTGATGAGCGCAGGTGGGCTGCCGATCAATGCGGGCGGGACGATACTCGGTGGGGTCGGGGTGAGTGGTGCACCCTCCGGCGAGACGGATGAAAAGTGTGCCAAGGCGGGTATTGATGCGGTGTTGGCCGATCTGGAAATGGCAGAATAAGGAGGGGGCAATGTTTCTAAAAAACAGGGAAAATGGCGAAATGCTGGAAGTGCTGGATATGGAAGGATTGATTGATCCGAATATCTCTTCTATCAAGGGACGCTATCACGCTGGTGAGGAGATGCAGGATCCGATGGAATTCCACAAGTCCACTCTCCAGTTCCCTTCCGGTGAACCTTTACCAAAATGTTGGCTGGATCCACATTACCGGGATTGAGCCATATTCTCGTTGGTCATAAGTTCGAGAGTGTCAGCCGGGTGTAACGGCAGGGGTCAGTCGGGCGCAAGCCCGACAGCCCTACCTGCGGCAGAATGGTGTACTTAGAGGGTGGTGACGCCGGATTCGCTGCCAACCAGCACCACATCGGCGGGGCGCATGGCAAACAGGCCATTGGTGACCACACCGGTGATGTTGTTGAGCTTTTGTTCCAGCTCCACCGGGTTCATGATTTGCAGATTGTGTACATCAAGAATGACGTTGCCGTTGTCGGTGACAAAACCTTCACGGTAGACCGGCTCGCCGCCCAGCTTCACCAGTTCGCGGGCAACATAGCTGCGCGCCATCGGGATCACTTCCACCGGCAGAGGGAATGTGCCAAGCACATCGACCACCTTGGTATTGTCAACGATGCAGACAAACTTTTTCGCCACCGCCGCGACGATCTTTTCACGGGTCAGCGCACCACCACCGCCCTTGACCAGGTGCGCGTAGCGGTTGGTCTCATCAGCACCATCCACGTAGACTGAGATTTCATCGACCGAATTGAGATCGAACACCGGGATGCCATGACCTTTGAGGCGTTGAGCACTGGCCTCGGAGCTGGCAACGGTACCCTCGATCTTGCCTTTGATCTCCGCCAGATAATCGATAAAGAAGTTGGCGGTAGAGCCGGTGCCGATGCCGACGATGCTGTCCGGGACTACATAGTCCAGTGCGGCACGAGCAACTGCCTGTTTCATTTCATCCTGGGTCATGGCCATGGAGTGGTTTTCCTCTTGTCATTATTCGGGAACAATGCCGCGCATTTTAGCAGTTCGCTGGGGGTTCGCGCGACTGGCGAAGGTTATTGCGGGAATATCCCGAATTCCGGTTGTAACTTCCCCTCGACCTGCTTATGTTATGCGGATGTTAAGTGATTATATCAAACGTATTCTTACCGCCCGGGTCTACGATGTCGCCATCGAGACGCCGTTGGAGTCGGCTAGGGCGCTGTCGAAGCGACTCGGCAACCAGGTCCTGCTCAAGCGTGAGGACCTCCAGCCGGTCTTCTCCTTTAAGCTGCGCGGTGCCTATAACTGCATGGTCAACCTGAGCGCAGTCGAGCGCGAACGGGGTGTGATCGCCGCCTCGGCCGGCAACCATGCCCAAGGTGTGGCGCTGGCGGCAAATCGCCTCGGCATCGATGCGTTGATCGTGATGCCTATGACCACGCCGGAGATCAAGGTGCAGTCGGTCGCCGGGCTCGGAGCGCGTATCGCGTTGCACGGCAATACCTACAACGATGCCGCGGAACATGCCAAGCTGTTGGCCGAGGAGCAGGGGCGAACCTTTGTTCATCCCTATGACGACCCGGCGGTTATCGCCGGTCAGGGCACGGTGGCGGTGGAGATCCTGCGCCAACACAGCGGCCCTATTGATGCGGTGTTTGTACCCGTCGGCGGGGGAGGGCTTATCGCAGGGGTAGCGGCCTATATCAAATACCTCTATCCCGATATCAAGGTGATCGGCGTCGAGCCCGAGGATGCGCCCAGTATGTATGAGGCGCTCAAGGCCGGCGAGCGGGTCGTGTTGGATCAGGTCGGGATATTTGCCGACGGTGTGGCTGTGCGTCAGGTCGGGGAGGAGCCGTTTCGCATTGCGCGCCAGTATGTGGACGAGGTGCTGCTGGCCTCTACCGATGAAATCTGCGCCGCCATCAAGGATATCTTCGAGGACACTCGCTCGATTGCCGAACCGGCGGGGGCCTTGTCGGTCGCCGGTTTGAAAAAATACATCGAGCGTGAGGGGTGCGAGAATAAAACCTTCATCGCCATCGATAGTGGAGCGAATATCAACTTTGACCGTCTGCGCCATGTGGCTGAGCGCGCGGAGTTGGGCGAGCGTCGTGAGGCCTTGCTGGCGGTGACCATTCCCGAGCGCCCGGGCAGCTTCCTCCGGTTCTGTGAAACCCTGGGGCAGCGTGCGATCACCGAGTTCAACTATCGCTATGCCGATGACAATGATGCCCATATCTTTGTCGGTGTGCAGATGGCGCACGGGCTGAAGGAAAAGGGCGAGTTGGAGTCGTTACTTGCAGCGCGTGGGTACCCGTTACTCGATATGAGTGATAACGAAATGGCCAAACTGCATATGCGGTACATGGTCGGCGGTCGGGCCACCGTCTCCAACGAGCGGTTGATCCGATTCGAATTTCCCGAGCGCCCCGGCGCATTGCTGCGCTTTCTTAGCCATCTCGGTCAGCACTGGAATATAAGTCTGTTCCATTACCGTAACCATGGCGCGGCCTATGGGCGGGTACTGTGCGGTATTCAGGTGCCTGAGAGCGAGAACGCCGCGTTTAGCGAGTTCCTCGAGCAGGTGGGCTATCCCTACTGGGACGAAAGTGAGAACCCGGTGTATCCGTTGTTTTTACGCTGAATCTGCCAGTGTCGCCCAGGGCGGCGCTGGCCTCATTCCAGCCCCAAAATATACTCCCACTCTTCCTCACTCACCGGCATCACCGACAACCGACTCCCTTTCTTCAATAAAGGCAAGTCAGGCAATGCCTCGGCGTGTGTTTTGAGTTCCTGCAGGCTGATGGTGCGCTTCAGCCGTCGCACGAATTTCACATCGACCATGAACCAGCGCGGGTTCTCCGGCGTGCTTTTAGGGTCGTAATATTTGGATTCAGGATCGAATGCGGTGTGGTCCGGGTAGCCCTCTTTTAGCACTTCGGCGATACCGACGATGCCAGGCTGATCGCAGTTGGAGTGATAGAAAAAGACCTGGTCACCCTTTTTCATGCTGTCGCGCATGAAGTTACGAGCCTGATAATTGCGTACGCCATCCCAGTGTTCGGTCTGTCGCCTGCGCTTCTCCAGATGGTCTATGCCGAAGACATCCGGTTCCGACTTCATCAGCCAATATGCCATTGCACTATCATTTTGTGATTTGGGTCAAAGAAAAACCATTCTCAGTGTGGGTAAATAGCCCACCGCATTAGCGTAGAAGCATTTGCGACCCTGGATCAACCAGTATGAGTAAACAGGCGGTTCAGGGTGAAGTGGACGGAGGAGAGAGAAGACAATGAAAAAGAAACCCGATCTGCTGGCAGTGCTTGTTGTGGTCATCGGCGTTGGTGTTCTGTTTACCGAACTGGCATCCGGATTTTTCGATGGTGAAAAGCAACCGGAGCCGACCCAGACAAGCTATTACCGGCAATAAACCGGTTGTCATACCTATGAAAAAACCCGCCAACGGCGGGTTTTTTCGTTCTAGCGCTTTCCTGTCAGGATCAGGGAAGACTCAGTGACAATTCCATGCAGAGGAACATCCCAAGGTTCATGGGGGAGACGTTCAACCTCCTGAAAGTCGTAAGCGGTGCCCAGCAAGTGGGGTTTGCGCCAGTGCTGTCGTCTCCGCAGATAGGCGAGGGTGCGGTCGTAATAGCCACCGCCCATGCCCAGACGATTGCCGGCCCTGTCGAAGGCAACTAGTGGGGTGAGTACCAGGTCGATGGTCCAGGCGGGGCGCATCCCAGCCCAGTTCACGGCGGGCTCTGGGATGCCAAAACGATTAAGCACCAGTTCGCTTTGCTGATGGTAAGGGGCGAACCAAAGACGATTGTGGTAAAGCGGGCTGAGAACCGGCAAATAACAACGTTTGCCCATTATCAAGGCGCGGTGTAACAGCGGGCGAAGGTCGATCTCCCCGTCGTTGGGTAGGTAAAAGGCGATGTGCTGACTGTGCAGGAATAGCGGATGGCTGCCCAGACGTCTTTCCAGTGACAAGGCTGCAGCCTGCTGTCGTTGCGGAGACAGGGCGCGGCGTTGCTGGCGCATCTCCCGGCGAAGCGCATTTCGTTGTTGTTGGCTAAGCATGGGGATCAATGTATCACGAACAGGCGCGAAGTATGTTCCTGCATGAGTGCCAAGGTAAACCGAGGGGAGAAAATGGGGAGTATAACCAGATAGTAAGAGGATATCCCCCGCCTGTGCCGCCGACGCTTTCGTTCTTGAACCAACGGTTCAAGTGGGGCCGGCAGCCATCACATTAGGCTTTCCGCGGAACGGACGTGCACACAGCGATAGCGTTTGACCCCTGGGTAAGAATTAGGCTCAAGAAAATACCCAGCGCACAGAGCGGGCACCGCAGGGGATACCCTATAAACAGTTTACAACGTTAGCTGCCGATCTTCCTGTTCCAGCGCTGACTCTATCTTATCCTGAATCAGGCGAAGACGCACCTCTATATCCCGCGAGGTTCCATGCCCCTGATGTTGTCCTTGCAGCAACTCATGGATCACATTAAGCGCGGCCATTACCACGATCCGTTCGGCGCCGACGATCTTGCCTCGGCTGCGGATCTCACGCATCTTACTGTCGAGCCGGCGAGCCGATTCGAGTAGTCCCTCCCGCTCCTCCGGCGGGCAGGCAACGGTATATTCCTTGTCCAGCAGGCGGATCAGTTCCTGACGGATCTCTGCGCTCATGACTCCTGCTCCATCGCACGCAGGCGGGAGATGATGGCCTCGACCCGGCTCCGCGCCAGCTCGGTTTTCTCAATCAAGCGGGCTCGTTCTGCAATCAGGGCTGACTGGCTCTCGCGCAGTGAGCGGTTTTCGCCTTTGAGCGAAGCGAGCCGCTGGATCAGTTCATCCACACGGCGCTCCAGGTGTTTGAGCTCCATTTCGTCCATCATCGTTGTTGTTGTCAAATATCAATTGCGAATGTGCGCCATCGTCGGTTCGAATGGCATCGTTTCCGGCCACTATAGAGCGGCGGAGAATAGCGGTCAATGTCGTCTGACTTGGGTGGTTGGGATACTGGTGCTAGCATTGCATGCAGAAAAGATCGCTGAACGGCCACCGGTTGTACTCACCTTGGATGGGTACCAGGTGCTGACATGGAAAAAGGATGATATGAGCAAAGCTGACGAGATGATAGCCAGGGTCGATATGGCATTGGAGCAGGTGGAGACCGAGATGGAGGCCGAGGAATGCCACGGCACGCTTACCGGACTGTTTTGCGCCAAGGGCGAGCTGACGGCCGAGGAGTGGCTCAAGTACATCGGCCATGCCCTGGACCCCGCTGATTTACTGGCGAGGGAGGCGATCGAGACGTTTCGGACCCTGTACGACGAAACACGCAAAGGCCTCAACGATGCGGTACTGGATTTTCAATTGTTGCTGCCTGGGGATGAGATCTCGGTCGAAGAACGTATCGAGTCACTGGGGGAATGGGTTCAAGGCTTTCTGCTCGGCCTAAGTGCCGGTGGCGTGACGGAGCTGGAGAAGATTCCTGGCGATAGCGGAGAGATAGTGCGTGACCTGGTGGAGATCGCCCGTGCCGGAAGCTATGAGCTGGAAGGGGGCGAGGAGGACGAAAGCTCCTTCAATGAATTACTGGAGTATGTCCGCACCGGGGTGCTTTTAATCAATGAGGAGATGCACCCGAGCAAAGCCCCGCCGCGGACGGATGTCACCCTGCATTAAACCGGCACACCGTATGTGGCGGGCGTGACGGCAAGAATGTTTCCCTGAAGAACTCTGGCATAATAACCCTATGAACAAGACAGAATTTGCCAGGCGCCGCAAACGCCTGATGCAGGCCATGGGCCGAGACAGTATCGCCATCCTCCCAAGCTCTCCGGTACGCCAGCGTAACCGGGATGTGGAGTATCCCTACCGACCCGATAGCGATTTCTTCTACATCACCGGATTCCCCGAGCAGGAGGCAGTGGCTGTGCTGGTGCCTGGCCGGCCCCACGGCGAATTCATCCTCTTCTGTCGCGAGCGGGATCCCGAGATGGAGACCTGGCATGGTCGGCGGGCCGGGCTCGATGGAGCCATCGAGCAATACGGCGCTGATGACGCCTTTCCGATCACCGATATCGACGATATTCTGCCGGGTCTGCTAGAGAACCGCGAGCGGGTCTACTACGCCATGGGATGCAATCCCGAGTTCGATCGCCAGGTGATGGAGTGGATCAACCTGTTGCGCAAGAAATCCCGTGCGGGAGTGCATACACCCGGCGAGTTCATTGCTCTGGACCATCAGCTGCACGATATGCGCCTCTACAAGAGTGCGGCCGAGATCAAGATGATGCGCCAGGCCGCCCGGATTTCCGCCAAAGCACATGTTCGTGCCATGCAGGTCTGCCAGCCGGGCATGATGGAGTATCAGGTCGAGGCTGAGTTGCGTCATGAATTCATGCGGGGCGGCGCCCGTTTCCAGGCCTACCCGGCCATTGTCGGTGGCGGTGCCAATGGCTGTATCCTTCATTACACCGAAAACGATGCCCCGCTTCATGATGGCGATCTGCTTTTGATCGATGCGGGCTGTGAACTCCAGTGCTATGCCTCGGACATTACCCGGACCTTTCCGGTGAACGGCCGCTTCAGTAAGGAGCAGCGAGCGCTCTATGAGGTGGTATTGGAGTCAAATTACGCCGCCATCGAGCAAGTGCGGCCGGGTAATCACTGGAACCACCCGCACGAGGCGGCGCTTAAGGTATTGACCCGTGGTCTGGTCAGACTGGGGCTGCTCAAGGGTAGTGTTTCGTCCCTCATCAAGAACGAGGAGTATCGCAAGTTCTTCATGCATCGCACCGGACACTGGCTGGGGATGGATGTGCATGATGTGGGCGATTACAAGATCGGCGACGAATGGCGGGTACTGGAGCCCGGCATGGTGCTGACCATCGAGCCCGGCCTCTATGTTGCCGAGGGCACTAAAGGTGTGGCAAAAAAATGGTGGAATATCGGTATTCGCATCGAGGATGATGTGCTGGTGACCCGCGATGGCTGTGAGGTGCTGACCAACGGCGTGCCCAAAGAGCCGGATGAGATTGAGGCCATTATGGCGGGCAGGGAGACGAGGAAAAAACGGGCATGAACAATGAATTCGATCTGCTGATCGTTGGCGGCGGCATGGTAGGGGCAAGTCTTGCTCATGCACTAAAGCACAGTGGCCTGCGGATCGGTTTGATTGAAGCCGTGCCGTTGGACGACGGCAGCCAGCCAAGTTACGACGCCCGTGCCATCGCCCTCTCCTGGGGTTCCCGACGGATCTTCGAGGGGATAGGTGTTTGGCATTCGATGGTGCAGGAGGGAGTAACACCCATCCGTACCATCCGCGTTTCCGATCGGGGGCATTTCGGCGCCGTTCGCATGGAGGCTGCCGAGGAGGGCGTCGAGGCCCTGGGCTATGTGGCGGAGGCTGCGGTCATCGGTCGGGCGTTGGCCCCGGGGCTGGGTGAGCTGTCCGATACGACACTGTTCTGCCCGGCACGGTTGACCGATATTGTGATCGAGGAGACGGCTGCCCGAGTCAGTGTCGAATATGAGGGACAGGTATGTGAACTGACAGCCCGCCTGGTGGTGGCGGCCGATGGCGGACGCTCAACGGTGCGGGAGCGTCTCGGTGCACGAACCTTCTCTCTCGGCTATGGCCAGACCGCGGTGATTGCCAGCGTGGTCACCGACCGTCCGCATGGCAATGTCGCCTACGAGCGATTTACCGAGAGCGGACCATTGGCGTTGCTGCCCAACAATGCCCCGACATGGATGCCTGGCGCCGAGGCCGGGGAGCGTCGCTGGTCGCTGGTCTGGACCGTGCACGATCATGAGGTGGAGGAACATCTGGCACTCGACGATGCGGCATTTATCGCCCGCCTGCAACAGCGCCTCGGCAAACGTGCAGGGCGGGTGCTTTCGGCCTCTCCACGCAGGGCTTATCCACTCGGGTTGCAGTTTGTGCGTGATCATGTGCGCCCGCGCTTGGCTTTCATCGGTAACGCAGCGCATCTTATTCATCCAGTGGGCGGACAGGGTTTCAACCTTGGGCTGCGGGATGTGGCGGTGCTGGCGGAGGTGCTGACTGCCGTTGCCCGTGAGGGTAAGGACCCGGGAAACCTGGAGAGCCTGAGCGATTATGCCGGTTGGCGACGAGGCGATTATTTGCGGGTAATGGGTTTTACCGACGGTCTGGCCCGCTCCTTTTCGAGTGATTTTGCCCCGCTGGTGGCCGCGCGTAATGTTGGTATGGTGGCATTGGACATGTTGCCACCGGCAAGGCGGTTACTGACCCGCCAGGCGATGGGGGTGAACGGTCGCCAGCCGCGATTGGCGCTCGGGCTGCCGCTGTAGTCTGTCGCCGGGGGATAGAAAAACAGTTTTCCAGGCAGGCGAGGAGGGAATTCTGCCATGCCTACCGTGTGTGTTTTCACCATTGCACCAAGGAGTAACCCATGGACTTCGATATCCTGATAGTCGGCGGCGGAATGGTCGGTGCCACCCTGGCCTGTGCGCTGGGTGATACCTCGTTGCGTATAGGTGTGATTGAGAATGCCAAGGCGCCGCTGGAGTGGCCGACGGACGGATTTGATATCCGTGTCAGTGCGATCACCCGTGCTACCGAGAAGGTGTTCGCCGGCGTCGGTGCCTGGGAGGGGATGGTGCGTCGCCGAGTAGAGGTTTACAGTCAAATGCACGTGTGGGATGCCACCGGGTCTGGTTCAATCGATTTTGACAGCGCCGACATCGGAGAACCGAATCTGGGGCACATTATCGAAAATCGTGTGATTCTTGCTGCCTTGCTGGAGCGCATGGCTGAGTTCAGCAATATCGAGCTGATCTGTCCCGCGCAGGTGGCTACCCTCGAACGTCAACCGGAGAGTGCCACACTGACCCTGAAGGATGGACGCAATCTCAAGGCGCGATTGGTGGTCGGCGCCGATGGTGCCAACTCCTGGGTCCGAGAACAGGCTGGCATCACCACGACGGGTTGGTCCTATGAGCAGACCGCGGTGGTGGCGACGATAAAGACCTCCAAACACCATCAGGATGCCTGCTGGCAGCGTTTTATGCCTAGCGGACCATTGGCCTTTTTGCCCCTGCCTCAAGGCTTTAGTTCCATCGTCTGGTCCACCACACCGGAGCGCGCTGCCGAATTGGTCAAGATACCAGAGAGCCAGTTCCTGGATGAGTTGCAACTGGCCTTCGGTGATCGCCTTGGCCGGATGGAGGCGACCGGCCCGCGCGGGGCTTTCCCGTTACTGTTGCGCCACGCCAACAGCTATTGTGCCGAGCGCCTGGTGCTAGTGGGGAATGCCGCCCACGCGATTCATCCGCTGGCCGGGCAGGGACTCAATCTCGGTGTCTCCGATGCCGCGGCCCTGGCCGAGGTGCTGCTGGAAGCGCACAGCAAAAGGCAGGATCTCGGTGAGCTGGCCGTACTGCGTCGTTATGAGCGCTGGCGCAAGGCCGACAATGTTGCCGTCATGGCCGCGATGGACGGCTTCAAGCGGTTGTTCAGCAACGATAACCCCGCGCTCAAGGTTGTGCGTAACATCGGTCTTGCCATGGCTGACCATAGCGGTCCGGCCAAACACCTGATGATACGCCGTGCGATGGGGCTAAGCGGTGACCTGCCGCGGCTCTCGCGAGGACTCGCGTTATAGTCGTCACAACGGGAAAACTTGCGTGGCAACGAGTGCCACGTATCCCCTCCGCACATCACTCGCCCCCTTCGACATAGCGTCCAGTCAGGGTCAATTTTCACCACTGCGTATTGGTTTTTCCCGCAAGCAGCGGTATAGTTCTCGCTCAACCATGGACCCTGTGGGAGAGTGTGGCACCGCGCGAACAGGTGACCACCGCCGAAGGCGCAACCCGCCCGGAATCGCTCAGGCAAAAGGACCACCGGGACCGGTTGACTCTGGAGAGAGGCTACAGGGTAGTCCACCGAAGGGGCCAAGCTCTCAGGTGCCAGGACAGAGGGGCGACGAAAGACCACCAGGTCTTCCGTCGCCCCTTTTTCGTTTATGGCGTGGCGATGTGCTGCGCCGAAGGTCAATTGATGGGCAGGTAGCCGACTTGGCAAAGCACAACATCCAGATTCCGGTCTTTGACCACTCGGCTGAACCCAACGCCGGAAGGATGCCACCGTGGGTGCGTCAGTCACTCGCCGGCGGTGGCTACAGTGACACCGCGCAACGGGTGCATGGCAACAGCCTAGTCACCGTGTGCGAGGAGGCGCGCTGTCCTAACCGCGGGGAGTGTTGGGGGCGGGGCACGGCCACCTTCATGCTGCTGGGTGACACCTGTACCCGGGCCTGCGGCTTTTGTGCGGTCAAAACCGGACGACCCGACGGTGTGGACGAGGATGAACCCCGTCGCCTCGTTGAAGCCGTACAAGGGATGAAGCTCGACTATATCGTGCTTACCTCGGTCAATCGCGATGACCTCCCCGACGGTGGGGCTGGTATTTTTGCCGCTACCTTGCGAGGTCTGCACGAGGCGCTGCCGGCGCTGGGACTGGAGGTGTTGACCCCCGATTTTCGCAACTGCCAGGAGCCGGCGGTGCTGGGGCTGGGCGAAGCCCTTGGTGCTGATGGCTCCCTGGTATGGGGGCACAATGTGGAGACCGTCCCTTCGCTCTACAAGACGGTGCGCAAGGGGGCGAAATACGAGCGCTCGCTGCGTCTGCTGGAATTGGCTGCACAGCACCTGCAGATGGAGGCCAAGTCGGCGCTGATGCTCGGCCTTGGCGAGCGTGAAGATGAGGTTGAGGAGGTGATGCGCGATTTGCGCAGTGCCGGGGTGACGCGGCTGGCGTTGGGGCAATACCTGCGTCCGACCCGATACCACCTGCCGGTCCGGGAATATATTGAGCCGGCTCGCTTTGCCGAATACGACGAGTTGGCAAAGGCGATGGGTTTTACCTGGGTCAAGGCCGGCGCGATGGTGCGCAGTTCCTACCACGCTGAAGAATAAGGCCCTTGCGTTAGACTTTATGCATTTGGAGACAGAACGTGGGTAACAGAACACCGCTTTACGAGGCGCATGTGGCGCAAGGCGCCAAGATGGTCGATTTTTCCGGCTGGGACATGCCGATCCATTATGGCTCGCAGATCGAGGAGCACCATCTGGTGCGTCGCGCTGCCGGCATGTTCGATGTATCGCACATGTGCGTGGTTGACCTGCGCGGCGCACGCAGCCGCGATCTGTTGCGCTATCTGATGGCCAATGATGTGGCCAAGCTCGACGGCCAACCGGGCAAAGCGCTCTACAGTTGCATGCTCAATCCCCGCGGTGGCGTGATCGATGACCTCATCATCTACCATATGAACAACGTCTGGTACCGGGTGGTGGTCAATGCGGGTACGCGCGACAAGGATATCGCCTGGATGCGTCAGCACGCGCCGTCCTTCGATGTAGAGGTCGAGGTGCGCAGCGAACTGGCGATGATCGCTGTGCAGGGGCCCGAGGCCCGTGACAAGGTGCACCAGGTAATGGGCGCCCGTGCCAGCGATGTTTCCGGTCTGAGCCGTTTTGCCGCCGCCGAGAGCGGACAGCTGTTTGTTGCCCGCACCGGCTACACCGGCGAGGATGGCTATGAGATTATGCTGCCCGAGGAGCAGGCCGAGGATTTCTGGCAGGCGTTAATCGATGCCGGGGTGGCTCCCTGTGGGTTGGGTGCCCGTGATACCCTGCGCCTGGAAGCGGGGATGAACCTCTACGGTCAGGATATGAGCGAGGAGAACTCACCGCTCATCTCCGGTCTGGGCTGGACCATCGCCTGGGAGCCGAAAGACCGGGGCTTCATCGGCCGCGATGTGCTGGAAACCGAGCGACGTTCCGGGGTGCAACAGCAGCTGGTCGGCCTGGTGCTGGAGGACAAGGGGGTGTTGCGAGCCCACCAGAAGGTCATGGTGGAAGGATTGGGTGAGGGTGAGATCACCAGCGGCAGTTTCTCTCCCACCCTCGGCAAGGCCATCGCCCTGGCGCGCATTCCGGCCGGTGAGGCCAGCCGTTGCAGTGTCGAGATTCGCGGCAAGCAGCTGGCGGCACGCATTGTCAAGCCGCCCTTCGTGCGCAATGGCAAAGCGGTTATCAACTAAACAATAAAGAACAGACATCAAGAGGATTTACTCAATGAGCAATGTCCCAGAGGAACTGAAGTACACCAAGAGCCACGAGTGGGTGCGTCGTGAGGCGGACGGCAGTGTGACCATAGGCATCACCGAGCATGCCCAGGAGTTGTTGGGTGATATGGTTTTTGTGGAACTGCCTGAGGTCGGTCGTCAGCTGGCCGCCGAAGAGGACTGCGCCGTGGTCGAGTCGGTCAAGGCCGCCTCAGATGTCTATGCCCCGATCACCGGGGAGGTGACCGAGGCCAACAGCGCCCTTGAGGACAGCCCCGAGATCGTCAACCAGAGTCCCTATGGCGATGGCTGGCTGTTTCGCATGATGCCGGCCGATGCCGCTGAAATCGATGGCCTGCTGGATGCGGCCGGTTACGCTGCCGTGGTCGCCGAAGACGCCCATTAATCAAGAAACTCTCGCGGGGAGAGACAAGTCCACTGGACAAACCCTTGTACTCTCCCTGCTTTAGCTTAGCTCCCGAGATTCAGACCATGCCGTTTATCCCGCATACCGAAGATGATGTAAAAGCCATGCTCGCCGCCATCGGTGCCGACAGCATCGAGGCGTTGTTCGACGAGATCCCTGCCGAGTTGCGGGCACGCGGACTGGAGAACGTCCCCGAGGGGATGAACGAAATGGCCATCAGTCGGCTGATGCACCAGCGTGCTGCCGCAGATGGCCAGCCGCTCTGCTTTATCGGTGCCGGCGCCTATGAACACCACATCCCGGCCGTGGTGTGGGAGATCGCTACCCGCGGCGAGTTCTATTCTGCCTATACCCCGTACCAGGCCGAGGCGAGCCAGGGCACGCTGCAGTTGATCTACGAGTTCCAGAGCATGATCGCCGGACTGACCGGCATGGATGTGGCCAACGCCTCACTCTACGACGGGGCCTCCGCCCTGGCCGAGGCGGTGCTGATGGCGGTGCGCGCCAACCGCAAGTCCAAGCCCAAGCGCATCCTGATGCCTGCGACGGTGCACCCGGATTACCGCAAGGTGGTTAACGCCATCGTGCACAATCAGGGGATCGAGCTGGTGGAACTGCCCTATTGCACCGATGGTGGCAACATCCTGCCTGATTCGCTGGCCCATTATGCGGGTGAGGATTTCGTTGCGCTGGTGATCCCGCAACCCAACTTCTTCGGTGTGCTGGAGGAGGTCGACGCCCTGACCGATTGGGCCCATGCCAACGGTGCGTTGGTGATCGGCCTGGTCAACCCGACCGCCTTGGCGCTGCTCACTCCTCCGGGCGAGTGGGGCGATAAGGGCGCCGATATCGCCTGCGGCGATGGCCAGCCACTTGGCTCGCCGCTCGCCTCCGGCGGTCCCTATTTTGGTTTTATGGCCTGCAAGCAGGAGCACGTACGGCAGATGCCGGGGCGTATCGTTGGTCGTACCGTCGACCTCGATGGCAAGAGCGGTTTTACTCTGACACTGCAGGCGCGCGAGCAGCATATCCGCCGCGCCAAGGCGACCTCCAATATCTGTTCCAATCAGGGGCTGATGGCTGCGGCCGCTACCATCTACATGGCGACCGTGGGACAGACCGGAATGGAGCGGGTTGCCGCCGCCAGTCACGCCAATACCCGTGCCCTGGTCAAGCGTCTCACCGCCATTGCCGGTGTCGAGCTGGTCTTTGACCGACCCTTCTTCCACGAGGCGCTGTTGCGCATTACCCAGCCGGTCGATGAGGTGCTGCGGGAGCTGGCGGTACAGGATATCCTTGGCGGATACGCGGTTGGCCGAGAGTACCCGGAGCTGGGTAATACCCTGCTGGTCTGTGCGACTGAAACCCGAACCGCTGCCGACATCGAGTGTTTTGCCGAAAATCTCGAGCGCATCGTGTCGCAGTGACAAGCCGGTTTACACCAAACTCTCACCACAGGAACCAGCCCAAGATGGATTCTAAGGAGGAGCGATGTTTCGACTGCTGAGTGTTGTTGTCCTTTCCCTGGGCACCGCCTGGGCGCAGGCCACCGCAACCATTGATGATTACCCGATGAAGGCCGAGCAGGTAGCCGATGGCGTCTACGCCATCGTCTCCCCGGCCAACGATTTTCCCAACGAGGAAAACAAAGGCTGGAACTCCAATGCCGCGTTCGTAGTGACCAATGAGGGGCTGCTGGTGTTTGATACTGGCTCTTCCGAAACCATTGGCAAGGCATTGATCAAAACCATTCGCAGTGTGAGCGATGCGCCGATCAAATGGGTGATCAACTCCCACTCCCATGGCGATCACTGGCTCGGCAATGGCGCCTTTGTGGCGGAAAAGCCGGCAGAGATGATCGCCTCGGATATCGCCATCGATTTAATGAAAAAGAATGGTTTCGACTGGGTAAGCCGTTTCGACAACATGAGTGGTGGTGCGACCGGCAGCTTTACCCCGGTCCCAGCTAAGGATGCAGTGACCGAGGCCATGGAGCGCAAGTTCGGCGACCTGCAAGTACAGGTCCTCTTTTCCGACCACAGCCACTCACCGGGCGACATCGTCTTCTGGCTGCCGCAGAAGAAGGTCATGATCACCGGCGACACCATGTATACCGGCCGCCCACCCGCGACCTTCGATGCCAACATTCAGCAGTGGATCGCCTTCCTCGCCGAGATGCGAGAGTTGCAGCCGCAAGTGGTGATCCCCGGCCACGGTCCGGTCGGTGGTGTCGAATCCATCGCCCGGCTGCATGACTACTTCGACACCCTGTGGAACCTGGTGGCAGAGGGCTTTGACGCCGGCAAGATGGACTACGAGATCGCCCCGGATGTGAAGGAGCAGATGAAGGGGTTCGAGGTCGAATACGCCGGATTGTATGACCGACTAGGAGAGTCGGTGTCGCATGTGTATTTGCAGGTTGAGGAGGCGATGTTTTAAGGGAGGTTTTGTCACTGGGTGTTTATCCAGTGTCTGTGTTTGTGTCGCTGTCGCGACGGGTGATTTGAAAGCGGTTCTCGCACCTCAAGGCGAGGTACTTTCTTGTGGCGACAAGAAAGTACCCAAAGAAACGCTCCCGAAGGCTTGCCGCTACGCGGTACCCTGCGCTTCTCGTCATTTCAGGTCGTTCAGGCAACTCGCGAGGCAAAAAAAGC
>JBFEWO010000107.1:0-9563 GCA_041546305.1 Thiohalomonadaceae bacterium
AGTCGCCACACTGTGGGACGCATGCCGACGCCCTGGACGATACCGCGGAGGCGAATACGCTGGCCTATCATCCGCCGCCTTTTGCATGCCGCTGCACTGGACTTAGCATATCCGCGGCAACTGTTCCCCGGCCAGCCAGTCGACCACCCGGCTGCCGCCGAAGCGGGTTTGCATCTCGACAAAACCGTTCGGGTCGGCGCTGACTGTGCCGATCATCGCCGCCTCCCGTCCCAGTGGATGGGCGCGCATCACTGCCAGCAGACGCTCGGCCTCGGCGGCAGGGCAGATGCAGATCAGTTTGCCTTCGTTGGCGACGTAGAGCGGGTCCAGGCCCAGCAATTCACAGGCGGCAGCTACCTGCGGTTTGATCGGGATCGCCGATTCATCGAGCCGCATGCCGATCCCTGACTGTTGCGCCAGTTCGTTGAGGGTCGTGGCCAAGCCGCCGCGGGTGGGATCGCGCAGGCAGTGGATCTCCGGCACGGCGGCCACCATCTCCGCCACCAGGGTGTGCAGGGCGGCGGAGTCGGACTCGATGGTCGTTTCAAACTCCAGGTTTTCCCGGCTCGACATGATGGCGACACCGTGATCGCCGATGCTGCCGCTGAGCAGGATGGCATCGCCGGGTTGTGCCCGCTCGCCGGAAATGTGTACTCCTTCCGGCACCACCCCGATACCAGTGGTGGTGATAAATACGCCGTCGCCTTTGCCTTTTTCCACCACCTTGGTATCGCCGGTCACCACTGGCACACCTGCGGCGGCAGCTGCCTCGCCCATGCTGGCGACGATGCGCTCCAGATCCGCCAGCGGAAAACCTTCCTCCAGGATAAAACCCGCTGACAGGTAGAGCGGCCGGGCGCCGGACATCGCCACATCGTTAATGGTGCCGTGCACCGACAGGGAGCCGATATCCCCACCGGGGAAAAACAGCGGCGAGATCACATGGCCGTCGGTGCTCATTACCATGCGCCCGGCGCTGACGTTGAAGGCGGCCTGATCGTTGGCCTGGCGCAGCAGTTCGTTGTCGAAGTGTTTGATGAACAACGCCTCAATGAGCTGGGCCATGGCGCGGCCGCCGCTGCCGTGGCTGAGGTCCACGGTGTTGTCTCGGGTGTTCAGGCGCTGCGAAAAGCGGATCATCTCATTCATATTATTGGGCCTGTTGTTGCGTCTGACGGAAGCGTCCGTAGCTCCAGTAGGCGGCGCAGGCCCCCTCAGAGGAGACCATGCAGGAGCCCATCGGGTTTTCCGGCGTACAGACGGTGCCGAACAATTTGCAGTCGGTCGGTCGCTTTTGTCCGCGCAGGATGCGAGGACACTCGCAGCCCTTGATATCCGAGGCGCTGACCGCCGATAGGGCAAAACGCTTTTCCGCATCGAAAGCGGCAAACGCTGTGCGGATCTGCAGCGCGCTGTCGGGCACCATGCCCAGGCCTCGCCATTCAAATTCAGCGCGTCTTTCCATGACTTCGGCGACCAGGGCCTGGGCCTTGGTGTTGCCGTCACGACTGACAAGGCGGGTGTACTCGTTCTCCACCTCAGTCCTTCCTGCATTGAGCTGGCGGATCAGCATCAGCGTCGACTGCATGATGTCGAGGGGTTCGAAGCCGGCGATCACCACCGGTTTGTGGTAGTGCACGGCGAAGTGTTCGTAAGGGCGGCTGCCGATCACCGAGCTGACATGCGAGGGCCCAAAAAAACCATCGATGGCGACATCGCCGCTACCACTACTTTCCGAGGATCCGAGAATCGCCGTGAGCGCAGCGGGCGTCAGCACGTGATTGCAGAACACACTGAAATTTTCCAGCCCCTCGGTCTGCGCCTGTTTGATGGCCATAGCCGTCGGCGGGGTGGTGGTCTCGAAGCCGATGGCGAAAAACACCACCTGGCGCTGCGGATTTTCCCGCGCGATGCGCAGCGCATCCTGAGTCGAATAGACCATACGCACATCGCCGCCCGCCGCCTTGAGTTTGAGCAGACTCATGCGCTTACTGGCGGGCACGCGCAGCAGATCCCCATAGCTGCAGAGAATCACATCGTGTTGCTGCACCAGCTGGATGGCGTTGTCGATACGGCCGATGGGCAACACGCAGACCGGGCAGCCCGGGCCGTGCACGAACCGCACATTCTCCGGCATCAGGTCCTGCACCCCATAACGAAAGATCGCATGGGTGTGGCCACCGCAAAATTCCATCAGCCGGTATTCCCGTGCGCTGTCCGCCTCGGCGGCTATGGCCTTCGCCAGTTGCTCCGCCAGCTGGCGATCGCGAAATTCATCCACGTATTTCATGAGGGGGCCTCCCTGAGCATGCCGGCTTCAGCGAAGATCTGCAGGGTGCGCTCTGCCTCCTCCGGGTCGAGCTTGTTCAGGGCGTAGCCCACATGCACCAGTACGTAATCGTCCAGCTGCACGCCCTCCACCAGTGCCAGGGAAACGGTTTTTTGCACGCCGCCCAGATCGACCGTGGCCATGTCGCTGGCCGTGTCGATACTCACCACTCTTGCCGGGATCGCCAGACACATGGCTATTGTCCTATCTCGGCCAGTTGTTGTGTCGCCGCGATCCAGCGATACCAGATCTCCATGCCCTCTCCGCTGGTGGCCGATACCTGCAACACCTTGATGGCGGGGTTGACCCGCCGCGCATAGTCGATGCATTGCCCCACATTGAAATTCAGGTGCGGCAGGAGATCGATCTTGTTCAGCAGCATCAGATCGGCGGCGGCGAACATATCCGGATATTTGATAGGCTTGTCCTCGCCTTCGGTCACCGACAGGATCGCCACCTTGTGCGCCTCCCCCAGGTCGAAGGCGGCGGGGCAGACCAGGTTGCCCACATTTTCGATAAACACCACGCTGCCGTCCTCGGGCTGCAGCGTCTCCAGTGCATGGCCGACCATATGCGCATCGAGGTGGCAGCCCTTGCCGGTGTTGACCTGGACGGCGCGTACCCCGGTTTCGCGGATACGTTCGGCGTCGTTGGCGGTCTGCTGATCGCCCTCGATGACGGAGAGGTTCTGTGTCTGCTTGAGGTCGTGGATGGTGCGGGTCAGAAGGGTGGTTTTGCCGGAGCCGGGGCTGGATACCAGGTTGAGGGCAAGGATGCCATGGGTGGCAAACCAGCGCCGGTTGGCGGCGGCATACTCGTTGTTTTTTCCCAGGATGTCCTGCTCGATCTGCACCATGCGCGCCTGGCTCATGCCCGGCGCATGAGCACGGGCAGGGCCCTGGCCGTAATCATGGGTGTCGCCATGCTGGTGGTGTCTATCGTGCTCGTGATGATGATGGTGGCCATGGGCATGGCCGTGACTGTGGTCATGCCCCTCGATGGTGGTTTCACCCGCGCCACATCCGCATACCGTACACATCACTCCACCTCCAGTTGTTTAATGCTCATTTCCTCACCGCGGGTGATCTGGAGCGGGTAACTGCCGCACTCCGGACAGGCATCAAAGCGTTGTTTCATCGGCAGTCTTATCCTGCACTGATTGCACCATGCCTCACCTGGCACATGAATAATCTCCAGTGTCGCCTGGTCCGCCAGGGTGCCACGGCGGATCACCTCGAAACTAAAGCGTATCGCCTCCTGCTCCACCCCGGCCAGTTCGCCTATCTCCAGCCAGACCGTTTTCACCTGTGAAAAACCTTGAGCATGCGCACTCTCTTCCAGAATCTGTATCACCCGCTCACAGAGCGACATCTCATGCATACAGGTCTCTCCGTTTCATGTCCCTTTAGTGTCGGCTAGTTGAGCAAGGCTCGCCACAGATTTACAGTAACGCATCAAACTGGGCAACACTAACAACATGACGACGCTCTCACTGGTACAGCAAGCGCATGCCGCTCTCTCCGAACTCCTGACCTCAGGCGATACCGTGGTCGATGCCACTGTAGGTAATGGTTACGATACCCTGTTTCTTGCCCGTGCAGTGGGTGAGAGCGGTACCGTATACGGTTTCGATATCCAGGAGCAGGCACTCGATACCGCCTACAAGCGCTTGCAGGCAGAAGGCCTGGCAGGACGCGTTTCGCTCTATCATGCCGGCCATGAGGCGATGGCGGTGGTACTGCCGGAATCGGTGCGGTGCCGAGTGAAGGCGGTGATGTTCAATCTGGGTTACCTGCCGGGCGGTGACAAACGGCGCATCACGGCGCTTAATACCACGCTGGCGGCATTGGAACAGGCCTTGTTACTGCTGGCGCCTGGTGGGGCGATCTCCGTGCTGGCCTATACCGGGCATCCCGGGGGACGAGAAGAGGCGGAGGCGGTGAAGAGCTGGGCAAGGTCGCTCGCGGACGATTATTATCAGGTCAGGATTGAGATTCCCCCAAGCCGGAGCGGAGCAGCGCCGGAGTGGGTGTGGGTGCGGCGGTGTTGAGTGAGATCGGGGACTTGCCCGATTCGATGATGGGATGATTGAAATCGGTCAGTGGATGCCTCATGTTTTGTATATCGTTTTTTGCCGGTTTTTTAAGTGTGTCGCTGATGCGACGGGTGAATTGAAAGCGGGGTCTCGCCCCCGCGCGGCGAGGTACTTTCTTGTGGCGACAAGAAAGTACCCAAAGAAACGCTCCCGAAATTCCCGCCCTACGGGTGCCCTGCGTTGCTCGCTCCAGGAGGGCTTTGCAGACAGGCCCTCCATGGCCTGACTGCAAAGTTGCGCGCGTCCTGCGCGCAACCCTTCGGGCTATTCCACCTTCCACTGCGCTACTCGGCGGGAATGGACGGGATTCAAAACCCCTTCGTTTTACGCTGCCAGTGCATTTGTGCAGCAGAGGATTTATCAAAATTCTGTAACCGAACGGGGTGGTTTCTTCCAGTTAGGCGCAGCCGAGCATCGGAGTCATTTCAGGGGAAAGTGAGAGCATGTCTGAGCGAGGCGTTTTTTGCCTCGCGAGTTGCGCGAACGGCCTGAAATGAAGAGAAGCGCAGGGCACCGCGTAGCGGCAAGCCTTCGGGAGATGGTTTTGGGTACTTTTGACTAAACAAAAGTACCTCGCCTTGCGGTGCGAGAACCGCTTTCAATGAAGTTGTCGCGAAGCGACGCAAATATAGTGAATTCATCCCATGCGTTACCCCCAGAATGTGGTTCAGGGTGCCCTGTTCATCCTGCTCTCGGAACTGATGTTTGCCTCGATGGGGGCGGCGGTGAAGGCTGCCTCGGACTTGGGGTTGTCCAACGAGATGCTGGTATTTATGCGCAACCTGATGGGCCTGTTCGTGATCGCGCCGTTGTTGCTGGGGTACGGGACCGCTGAGCTGCGCACACAGGTCTATCCGCTACACCTGATGCGGGCGGTGCTCGGGTTGTCGGCGATGTACTGTTTCTTCTATGTGTTGGGGCAGTTGCCGCTGGCCGACGGGATGCTGTTGAAGATGACTTCACCCATATTTATGCCGCTGATCGCCCTGTTGTGGCTGGGTGAGAGTGCGGCGCGTCTGGCGGTATTGGCCATTCCCCTCGGATTTATCGGTGTGGCGCTGGTGCTCAAACCGAACGGGGACATGAGCTGGATCGCGCTTCTCGGTGTGCTCGGCGGGCTGCTGGCGGCCATCGCCAAGGTGACGGTGCGGCGCCTGGGGAGAACCGAGTCGACCACCCGCATCGTCTTCTACTTTTCCCTGAATGCCACGGTGATCTCGGCGGTGCCGCTGCTCTGGGCCTGGCAGCAGCCAACTCTGGAGCAGTGGGCGTTGCTCGGGCTGATGGGGGTAATGGGCACCGCCGGTCAATTATTGCTGACCCGTGGTTATGGTATCGCACCGGCGGCCAAGGTCAGTCCCTTTACCTATTTCTCGGTGGTATTCGGCGCGGCCTATGGCTATCTGTTCTGGAATGAGACTCTGGACTGGCTGTTTATTGCCGGCGCTTTATTGATTACGGTGGCCGGAGTAATGGCGGTGCGAAGCCGTAAACGCAAGCCGGTTGCACCGGTGATGCAGACCGATGTGGAGGCAACATGAGCAAGCGTCATCCCGAACCGTTAAAGGGACGAGGCAGCGCCAGCCGGCCCGATCAGCGTTTTCAGGAGTTGCAGCGTGAATGGCTCGATGATGGCTGGGGTTCACTGGAGCAGCTGCCGGAGGCGGTGACGACCACGCTGGAGGTGGATCGTGCCCGCAGCATCATCAGCTACAACAACTCGCCGGATGTGGGTTTTGAGCGCTCGATCAATCCCTATCGCGGCTGCGAGCACGGTTGTGTCTACTGTTTTGCCCGACCGACACATGCCTATCTTGGGCTCTCGCCCGGGCTCGATTTTGAGAGCCGTCTGTTCTACAAGCCGCAGGCGGCCGAATTATTGCGCAAGGAGTTGGGCAAGCGCGGCTATACCTGTGCGCCGATGGCGGTTGGCATCAACACCGATGCCTACCAGCCGGCGGAGAAAAAGCTCGGTATTACCCGCCAGTGCCTGGAGGTCCTGCGTGAGGCCAATCACCCCATCGCCATCGTCACCAAGTCGGCGCTGATCGAGCGCGATCTGGATATCCTCGCACCGATGGCCGAGCGTAATCTGGTGCACGTGGCGATCTCGCTTACCACGCTGGATAGGAACCTGTCACGTCGGCTGGAGCCGCGCGCCGCCGCCCCCCAGCGCCGGCTGCAGACCATCCGGCGCCTGAGCGAGGTTGGGGTGCCGGTGTCGGTCTTTCTTGCCCCTATCATTCCGGTGCTAAACGACGGTGAAATCGAGCGGCTACTGGAGGCGGCCAAACAGGCCGGCGCGCGAGATGCGGAGTATATCCTGCTGCGACTGCCACACGAGCTGAAGGAAATTTTCGTCCAGTGGTTGGAACAGCATGAGCCGCTCAAGGCCTCGCATGTGATGCAACGGATCTATGACAGCCGCGGTGGCAAGGCCTACGATGCTAACTACGCCCAGCGCATGGTCGGTACCGGTCCATTTGCGGATCTGCTCCGTCAGCGGTTCCGGGTGGTTTGTCGGCGACTCGGCTTTACTGATTCCCCGCCCCTCGACTGCACCCGGTTTGTGCCACCAGCGGCGGATGAGAGGCAGATGCCACTTTTCTGAAGGAACTGGAAACCGGTACCTTGAACCTGAACTCTCCGTTCAGCCGCTGATCACCTGGCCGCGATAGACACGAGTGGGTCGGCCTTTTTCCGCCGGTTTTTCGACATCAGAAGTTGACGCCTTCTTCGCCGTCTCGTCAACGATAGCTATGCCCCGATAGTAACGAACCACACCTTCCTCCGGGGTGTCGTCAGTGACTTGGGCGGGCACCAGGCTTTGCCCGGTAAATTCTTCCAGTTCAAGTGCCATCTCTTTTAGAACAGGATTACTGCTCTGGGCACTGTGGCGCAGCAGCTGGCTGACAACATCGTCCTGATTGATATGGATGGAGACCCCGAACTCCTCTTTGACGAAGCGACGCATCATCTGCAGCAGACGGATGTAGTCGCGGTTGATTTGATCAGGGTGAGCTGTTTCCGACACGGTGGTACCTCCCTCGTTGTTGTTTGTAGGGCAGGAGCAAAATGCGGGCCATTCAATAACCTGTTGATTTACGGGAAGGCTACGAGAACAAAGGGAGAGTGACGCACCTTTGGTGCAGGCAATGCACAGTATTGGTGCCGGGAGGCGACTAGCGGGTTTTGAGCTTTTCCAGGATGGGCTGCAGGTGAGGCCATACGGTTTCCAGTAATAGCGGTTGTGCCTGAGCGTTGGGGTGGAAGTTGTCCGGCTGCATCAGTGACGGTTCCAATGCTACTCGCTCCATCAGAAACGGCACCAGGGGGATCTGCTGTTCTTGGGCCAGTTCCTCATAGATTTGATGAAAGCGTTCCGTGTAGCGGGGGCCATAATTAGGAGGCATCTGCATGCCAACGAGCAGTGTCTTCGCGCCGGCGTCTTTGGCCTGACCGATAATGCTGTTAAGGTTGCTCTTCATGGCAGCGAGCGAGAGTCCGCGCAGGCCGTCATTGGCGCCGAGTTCTAGCAGCAGTATCTCTGGCTGGTGTTGCTCGAGGGCCGGTTTGATCCGCGCCAGACCTCCGGCACTGGTGTCACCGCTGATGCTGGCGTTGGTCACGGTGCAGGGGATCTCCTGCTGTCGCAGCCGCTGCTGCAGCAGGTCGACCCAGCCCTTTCCTGGCGGCAGGCCATAACCGGCGCTCAGACTGTCGCCGAACACGAGCAGATTGCAGGCGTTAGCCGGCAGCGTAAACCAGAACATCAATAGTGAGACGAGTACTGCACGCATGAGTAATCACCCTGAAATAAGGACCATTGTCTCCGCCGAAGGGGTCGGCAAGCAAGTCGATACGACGGCAGGGAATCTCACCATTCTCGAAGGGGTAAGTTTCGAGATCCCTGCCGGGGATAGCGTTGCGGTGGTCGGGATTTCCGGTTCCGGAAAATCGACACTGCTGGGATTGTTAGCGGGACTGGACCTTCCCACCGTAGGCCGTATCCATCTGGAAGGAGAGTGCCTCAATGATTTGGATGAGGATGGTCGTGCCCGGCTGCGCGGGGCAAAGGTGGGTTTCGTCTTCCAGTCCTTCCAGTTGTTGCCCAGCCTGACGGCGTTGGAGAACGTCATGTTGCCGCTGGAGCTGGCCGGGGAGAGCGGCGCCGGGCAACAGGCGAGACAACTGCTAGAGCGGGTGGGACTGCAGACGCGCCTTGACCACTATCCGAAACAACTCTCCGGCGGTGAGCAGCAACGGGTGGCCATTGCCCGGGCCTTTGCCATGTCGCCGGCGGTGCTGTTTGCCGACGAGCCGACCGGCAACCTCGACGCCCTCACCGGCAGCCGTATCAATGATTTGCTGTTCGAGCTCAATGCCGAGCAGGGTACTACCCTGATTCTGGTGACTCACGATGAGAAGCTGGCCGGGCGTTGCCGGCGCCGGATCCGCCTGGATGGCGGCCGGGTGGTGGCCGATGAGTCTTAGTGCCACCCGCTTTCGCTTGGCTGGCCGTCTGCTGCTTCGCGACTGGCGGGCTGGAGAACTGCGCATCCTGTTGTCGGCGCTGATCATTGCGGTGACCGCCACCACGGCGATCAGTTTCTTCACCGATCGACTGCAACGGGCCATGCTCAGCCAGTCCTCGGAGTTGCTCGGTGGGGATCTGCTGTTGCAGAGTCCGCGTCCTATGGTGGCGGACTGGCTCAAACAGGCCGACAGCGAGGGGCTGGAGTATATCGAGACCCTCACTTTCCCCAGTGTGGTGGTGAGCGGTGATCATTTTCAGTTGGCGGGTATCAAGGCCGTCCAAAAGGGCTATCCGTTGCGCGGCAGGTTGCGTATTGCCGATACGCCGTTTGGCCAGGAGCGCGTCACGGAGATGATCCCCGGTGAAGGCAAGGCGTGGGTCGAGGCCCGACTATTGCCGCTACTGGAGATCGAGATCGGCGACACCTTTGAACTTGGCAGTCTAACCCTGACCGTCGATCGGGTGCTCGCGTTTGAACCGGGTGGCGGAGGAAATCTCGTCAGTCTGGCACCGCGTGTGTTGATCAACCACGCCGATGTGTCACAGGCCGACATCCTGCGACCTGGCAGCCGCGTGACCTATCAATACGCCTTCGCCGGCTC
>JBFEWO010000001.1:0-60561 GCA_041546305.1 Thiohalomonadaceae bacterium
CTTTTACTTCAGCAAAAGTGCCTACATGGATGATCAGGACAGCGATGATTCCATACTGGTCTTCGGCTACCTCGATGATTCCGAAGCGCCTTTTGTTATGAAGGAAGCGGAACTCAGGCAGGTTCGCCCCACGACAGACGAGCCAATCAAGGAGGTCCGCAGCAATAGTGAAGGACTCTTCTATCTGGAAAATCTTCCGGTTGGATCATATAGACTGGTGAGTTTCAACGGACCGGACAGAGGCCTCCTCTCAGACGGTTACTGGCAGTGGTCAATCACGGACAAATACGGCAAAAAGGGATTTGAACGGGCGGAATTTCGCGCGCGCGTGCCTGGCCTCTATTACATTGGGGCATATAAAATTGACAAGGTTAAAGAAGGCGGACTCTTTAGCCTTGCAAAGTACGAAACTGTAGGCATTAAAGGACCATCAGAAAAAGAGTTGCTAAAAAAGATGCTTGAATATGCCGAAGGCACCAAGTGGGAGCGCCGCATCGCTCAGAGAATTGCACAGCTGAAATAAGGAGAATTTCAATGCGCCAATTTCACTATTTAAAAATCTCTACTGTTATTGCACTGGCACTCCTGGCGGTAGGCTGCGCAATGCCTCAGATGTCCATCACTGATCTGGAAGAGGTCTCACCCGATCATGTCGTCTACTTCGGAAGAGTCCAGCTTTCACCGCGCTTAAGCAAAGATGAGGTTGTTTATAAAAATGTAATCAACCTCAGTGACCAAGAGTTGCACAAGGTGCTTTACCTGAAGGCCTCCGATGCCTATTACGACCTTGGAGGTGGGCATGCCATGGACTTTGGAGGCTCCTTGGCGACGAACGACGGTGAATTTTACTTCTACTCCTGGGACAAGGAATCACCATTCATCATTTTGGGTGTTTCCTTCATCACACACTGGTCATCGTCAAACCGAGAGACCATGACACTCCGGATCAATGATGGCATCAAGGCTAAGCACAGCGGTAAATCTCGTGCGGTGTATATTGGCGATATTACCTTTGTCCGCGACGAATTCTTCAACATCAAGGACATTAAAATCGACCAGTCCGGGTACAAGGCCGCAAAGAGGGAGTTCAAAAAGAGATTCCATCAGCAGTGGAAGACAGAAAAGGCCGTACTTACTGCAGCGCGTTGATAATTTCACTTCTGTTCCAGTGACAGCTGTAAATTCACAGCTGTCACTGAATCGTGCCTCTATGCTTTTTCCTTAATTCCATTGCGATTCAACATTACAGGAAGTACCACCGTACAGAGGTCAGACCGTCTCGAGGTATTTGTGAATCAGGCTAACTGCCACCGCACCCTGCCCGACCGCAGAGGCTACACGGCGAATCACTCCGTGCCTCACATCACCGGCGGCAAAAATTCCCGGCACGCTAGTTTCCAGCAGAAAGGGGTCACGCTTTGGCTTCCAGTTTGCTGGGCGTCGCCCATTGCGGATCAGATCCTGACCGGTGTAGATGAATCCGGCCTCGTCCCGTTCGATGAGTTCACCGAGAAAAGCGGTACCAGGCACAGCACCGATGAAGATAAAAATCGCATCGGCGGCTACCGTTTCAATGGCACCCGTCTTATTGTTCTTGATCATGATAGTTTCGAGATGCTCGCCGCCCTCGACGCCGACCACCTCGGTGTTTAACATCACATTGATATTTTCCGTACTATCAATCTGGTTGATCAAGTACTGCGACATGCTGTGCTGCAGCGTATCGCGACGGAACAAGATACCTACCTCTTTCGCGAAACGAGAGAGGTACATGGCACCCTGTCCGGCGGAGTTTGCACCGCCAACCACATAAACCTGTTTGTCCTTGTAGTAGGCTGCCTCGGAGGCGGCTGCCCCGTAATACACCGAGCCGCCCACTAAGGGATCGATACCCGGGACCTCGAGCTTACGAACCTCAACACCGGTTGAAATAAGAAGGGCGTGGCAACTCAACTCGGTCCCATCACTCAGCGTAACAATGCGATAGGGGTCCTCTACCCTCACCCCGGTTACCTGCTGGGCCGTCAGCATCTCTGCGCCTAGCCGCTGGGCCTGGGCCGTGGCGCGTCGCGCCAGATCCGCCCCGCTTATCCCCTGAGGAAAACCCAGATAATTCTCGATACGGGAGCTTGTCCCGGCTTGTCCCCCAGCAGCTTCTCGCTCGATTACGATCGTCTTCAGCCCCTCCGAGGCACCGTATACCGCCCCCGCAAGTCCAGCCGGGCCGGCACCGATAATGATGAGATCATAAAAAGGCTGTTTGGCCTGGGTCGACATACCGACCTTAGCCGCCAAGGTGCCAAGATCAGGGGCGACCAGGGTCGAACCATCAGGAAAAAAAAGCACCGGCAACTTCGGGCGCTCATCGGCGATCGATTCGACCAGAGCCCTGGCTTCCTGATCCTTTTCGATATCCAACCACTGGTAAGGAATTTGACAACGGGCAAGAAACTCTTTGACATAGTGCGAGCTTGCAGACCACAGGGTGCCCGCCACACGGATTCCGTCATAGGGCACCGGCACGCTGGCAATACAGTCGCTCAGCAGGTCGTCCAACACCGGATAGAGACGTTCTTCTGGCGGGTCCCAGGGTTTCATCAAGTAATAGTCGAGGTTGATGGCATTGATGCTGGCTATTGCCGCGTCGGTATCGGCGTAGGCAGTGAGCAACACTTTTTTGGTTTCGGGATAGAGCTGTATGGCCTCTTCCAGAAACTCCACGCCACTCATCGATGGCATACGCTGATCCACCAGGAACAACGCTATGGGATCATTTCTTCGCTTGAACTCCTGGACTGTCTCGAGTGCATCCTCACCGGAACCGGCCTTAACGATACGATAGTCTTTTTGATAGTTTGACTGCAGGTCCCTGGCAATCGCGTTGAGCACCTGCGGCTCGTCATCGATAGTCATGATGATTGGCTTTGCCATCTTCCCGTACTCCTTCGTCTCCTGGATCACTCAGTGGGATTGAAGTCCAAAGGCAGGCGAACCGAGAAACAGGTGCTGCCTGGCTCTGACTTCACCGACATCTGACCTTGGTGTTTCTGAACAATCAGGTTGCGGCTAATGTTTAACCCTAACCCTGTGCCCTTGCCGGGTCCTTTGGTAGTAAAAAAAGGATCGAAGATCTTCGGCAGATTCTCCGCAGGAATACCCGGACCGTTATCCTCTATCTCGACCACTACCCAGCGTCCCTCCTCACGGGCGCGGACGATCAGGGTGCCCTCACCGTTCATGGCATCAATTGCGTTGTCGATGATGTTTGTCCAGACCTGGTTCAACTCACCCGCATAGGCCTGAATAAGCGGCAAATCATCAGCATACTTACGGACCACGGTGACACCCTGCTTCAGTTTGTTGTGAAGAATGATTAGCGTGTTATCCAGCCCCTCGCGCACATCAACCGATTGCACCGGTGCCTGGTCCATATAGGTGTAGGTCTTAAGTGCCTTGACCAGTTCAACAATTCGCCCGGTTCCGATACTGATTTCACGCACCAGGCTGTAAATAGCAAACTTGAAACTGACCCAGTCGACAACAACCGGAAGCTGTGTATCCGGGAAGACCTTTGCCAACGCCTCCAGGTCTTCCAGGGCATAACCAAAACTGACGAGGGACGGCACCAGATCACCACGGCTATCGATGTCGCGGGATAACAACCAAGCTTCGAGCGTGGTTTCACGATCGCTACGGGTGAGAGCATTTAACTCGACAGGCTGTCGGGAGCGCTGTTTGGCAGCCTCATCAAGCTCTGACAGTTTCTCCACCTGTCTCTGGTCAAATGAAAGCTCACCCATGCGTACCTGGACGCTTTGCCACTTCGAAAACGTCTCCTGCAGTTGAGCAGCACTGCGTTGTGCCGCGGCAGCAGGATTATTCAATTCATGCGCCATGCCGGCACTGAGTTTACCCAGAGAAGCCATCTTCTCCTGCATGATGAGCTGATTGTGCATCGTATTGAGTTTATTCAGGGTCTCTTCCAGCTCTTCATTCTTTCTCTTCATCTCCTCGGTTTTTTCCCGCAGCGCTTGCTCGCTCTGCCGAAGCGCTTCCTCCGCCCGCTTGCGCTCGCCAATATCGCGGATAATGCCGGTGTAGTACCGATCGTCACGGACCGTCCAGGTCGATAGGGAGAGTTCGATAGGCACTTCCTCGCCGCTTTTGGTCCGCGCGGCCAGCTCTACCGTTTTACCGATTACATGCGCTTCGCCAGTATTGGTAAACCTCGCCATACCGTTGCGATGCAGCTCGTGGAAACGCTCAGGAATGATCATTTCAAGACGTTGGCCAAGCGCCTCCTCTTCCCTGAAACCAAGGATGTTGGTCGCTGCCTTATTCCAGCTGACGATCTGTCCCGTATGATCGGCAGAGATAATGGCGTCGATGGCCGACTCGGTCACCGAGCGGAACTTCTGCTCGGCTTGTTTGCGTTCGCTGATGTCACGAATGATGCCGGTATAGTAACGATTGTCATCCAGAAACCAGGTCGCCAGTGACAGTTCGACCGGAAACTCGGTACCGTTCTTGCGGATCGCGGCCAATTCGACGGTCTTACCAATAACGTGGCTTGGCCCGCCGGAACTCACCCGATGAATCCCCTCCTGGTGACTCTGGCGATAGCGCTCCGGGATAATGATCTCTATGGGCTGGCCGAGCACCTCCTCTTCGGTAAAGCCAAACAATGCTGTTGCCGCAGTATTCCAGGACCGAATCTTTCCTTCCGCGTCACCTGAAATGATCGCATCGATAGCCGATTCCATGACCGAACGGAACTTCGCTTCCGATTCACGCAGCGCCATGCGGACCTTGGACACCGTTACCTGGCGTTCTATTCGTGCCAGCACCTCCCGTTCGTCGAACGGCATCAGGATAAGGTCGTCACCGGACTCCAGACCTTTGACCCGGGTTTCGGCATCATCTGGTGCGGTCATGAAGATCACCGGGATATCCCGAGTCTGTCTGCTGGATCGCAACTCATCGAGAAGTTCGAAAGGGTTAGTGCCCGATAGGTGGGTATTCAACAAGACGAGATTGGCGCCGCAGGCCGTGATGGACTTGAGATCGGCTGCCTCGCTGGCGACTTTCTGGACCGTGTAATTATCTTTCTGCAGAAGCGTTTGCAGCGCGTTAGCATTTGCCGCGTCATCATCAACAATATAAATGATTCCCCGCTCAGACAATGCCACACCCTCATTTGCCTCGTTTCTTAGCGTAGTTCAAATTCCGACACCGTCCACAGGATCAGTAGGGGCTGCCGGGGTTACCCACCTGAAGAAGTACGAGGAAATATCACCCGCAGAAACGCATGTAACTGTTTACCGCTAATGGGTGGCGGATTGCAGATGTAAAAGAGGAGCGATGTGTGGGAACCCGTGCCGTACAGGGCCACGAATGAAGAGGGCTTGCGAATGATGCCCAGGGCAGCGCAATAAGTCTCCCCCGGGCAGAAGAGTATTTTTTCAGAATCCCAGGCTAAGCTGGCCGATCAGCCGGTTCTGCGTGGTATTCAGGTCCGTGTAATTCACACTCTGTCCGGCAACTGTCAGGCTGAGGTTATCATTCGCATAGCGAAGGCCGGGACTAACCGCGGTGTGGTTCTGGACCACGCCGGCAATATCCTTTTTCAACACCTGATTGAACTCGGTAAAAAATGAGAGGTTATTATCGTCGGAAATGGGAAAGGCAAAACCGACATTGAATTTGCCGTACTTTTCCTTGTAGGGAGAGCTCGATGACATCTGGTCGATCGCAACGACCTCACCCTCGAAATAGAGCCCGATATAACCATCATCCTTGAGAGCGTTTTCGCCTGCGGCCGTGACATTGAACTTGAGGCCAAGACTGTCCACTTCCCTGAAGCCCTTGTTCTCGTCCCCTGTCGGCAGGATGGCGCCGAGCCCCAGAGACATGGCAAACAGGCTGTCACTTTGCTCACGGAATTTCCATTTGATCATCGCCTCGGCATCGCCCAAGCCTGTGTCCGTGTTACCGACAAGGTCCTTGACGTTGAAGCTCTTGGTCTTCAACCCGAGCTCGACATTGTCACTGAAACCGATACGCAGCGCGCCGATGACCTCGTTGTAGTCCTGATACATACCGGGGAGAGAATCAGCGAAAGTGGCGCCACCAACAGCGGTCATACCGGCGCCCATGGTGTGGGGCAGATTCATATTAAGAAGCCCGGTCAGACCGCTCAGGTTGGGGGCGCGAGAGACATCGGAGGCACGGTAGCTCTGTGCCGTAGCCACGGAAGAAGATACAATAAGCCCAATAAAAAACAGACACTTACCGGTGGCCTTCATCCGAAACTCCCTCCTCAAAACAAGAAATGATTAATATTATTGATGACGATAGTTCACGATAACGCCTTAAAAATCAAGTACTAGCCGCGTTTTTTGCGAGAAATTTGGAAATATGCCAGTAAGATTTACTCAGGATTTGAGTGGCGCTTTTCCCCAACCCCGTAACTACTCACCAACCTCCCCGGCAAAGGATTTTGCCTGTTCGATAGTCATGGGGATAAAATCAGGAAAAAATCACCCGAACTAGGGAGGGGTATCAACCATGCGCAGGATTTCGCTCTTTGGAGCGCTTATTCTACTCTTCCTGGCTTCCCCCCTCAGCGTTACCGCGGAGAGTGAAGCCCCTACTGAAAGCGCTGTCGTAGCGACACTCATCAAGGAGGAGGGGCGGGTTCAGCTGCTGCGCAAAGGGGAGATCCGTAAGCGCAACGCGACCGTAGGCGCGGCGCTTGCCGCTGGCGACATGCTCATTACCCTGGCTGATAGCCGAGCCGAACTGAGGATGAGCGACGGTTCAACACTCGTCCTTACCAGCGATTCACGCCTAACCCTGATTAATCCGGATAGGATTCGACAGGGGAAAGGCACCATCTACTATGAGATACGCCCCCGTCTGGTGGATCACAGGCTTTCCGTGGAGACCGACTTCGTTGTCATCGGCGTTAAAGGCACCACCTTTCTCGTTGCCAGCAATGAGAACGATCGTCGTCTCTCGATGAAGGAGGGCAGTGTCGACGTCGCCTCGCTGGCAGGGGGCTTCGAGCTCTACCGCGAAAAGGACATGGATGAATACCAGCGATACCTTCAGGAGCGGCAACAGGAGTTCGAGGCATATCAAAGCCAGCAGCAAGCTGAGTTCGTCGCCTTCGTCAAAGAGTTTGAAGTGGTTGCCTCTCGGACTGTCGCGTTTGACGGTGGGCGAGCCTTTGAGCAGGCCAACAGTGCCGCAATCGACGCCGAGTTTGCCTCCATCGAAGCCTTTCTCAGTGAGCAGTCTGAATGAGAGCAATGCCAGGACGCCACTGGCCGAGCCTCGGTTTGCTAGCGTCCATTATGCTACTGTGGTGGTGGCAAGTCCCGCCTTTCAATCTCATTGCCCTCAAATTCAACGACCTCAATTTTGCCCTGCACCGTGACGTCCCCAACCCCCAGGTGGTGATGGTTACGGTCGACGAAAGGAGCGTCAATCGCTATGGCCGCTGGCCCTGGGACCGGGCGGTATTCGCCGAAGGGCTGGCGCCGCTGGCGGATGCCTCCGTGGTGTTGTTTGATCTGGTCTTCTCCGAACCGACCACCCGTAAAGCAGACAGCACCCTTGCCGAGCGTATCGCGCGGATGGATAACGTCATCTGCGGTTTCTTTTTCAGAAACGAAGCGAGCGAAGAGCTCCCTACAGGAGCGCATAATCTCCTGCATGAATCGGCGCTGGAGCGCATCCAGCTAAAGCGCTCCGCATTACTTGGCAGCCCTTATATTGAAGTCAATACCATGCCACTGTTACAGAGTTGCAGTGGCAGCGCCGCCTTCTCAACCCTGTTGGATGCCGATGCGCTGACACGACGCTACCCGCTCGCGCTCAACTTTCACGGCGAACTCTATCCTTCACTTGGTGTACAGGCGTTGCGCTATCACCTGAACCGCGACCTGGAAATGCACGAAAGCACTGGCTGGCTCAGCGCCCACCTTGGAGAGCAGTCGATACCGGTAGAGCAATTCGGCCTGGTCAAACTCAATTTCTACCCCCTGGAGAGCTACCGACAGATCCCCTTTGTCGATCTCGCCGAGGGGCGCGTGCCTCAGAGTGAGATTGCCGGCAAGATCGTAATTATTGGCATCTCCGAGGCGGGAGTGACTGATCTCCGTGCCAGCCCTCTGGGCCAGACTCCCGGGCCGCTGATGCACTACACCTTCATCGCCAATGTCCTCGATGGTGCCATGATTCACCATTACCGCTGGCTCGATGGCCTGGCGCTGCTGATACTCGGAATGTTGCCCTTGGTAACCGTTGCCCTGGTCGGAAATGTGCTTCCTCGTGCACTCATCTACCTGGGCGCTGGCGTGCTTTTCCTCGGCCTGGGCAAACTGGCTTATCACCTCACCTGGCTGTGGCTGGATAGCTTCTATCCGTTGTTTGCACTCCTGGCACTGTCCATCCTGAATGAGCTGCAGGCCTATCGACGCAGCGAGGAGGAGAACCGTTTCATCCTCGAGGCCTTCAAGAGCTATGTCTCGCCACAACTGCTCAAGGTTCTCACCCGCAACCGCAAAAGCCTCAGTCTCGGCGGAGAAGTACGCGAGGTGACCCTGCTGTTCAGTGATATCCGTGGCTTTACCACCCTCTCTGAGGGTCTGGATTCGCGCCGCCTGGTGCAGCTGCTCAACACCTATTTTGATCCATTGACCAGAGTGATCGTGGGTAATGGCGGTATGCTGGACAAGTATATCGGCGATGCCATTATGGCCATTTTTAACGCCCCTGTAGACCTGCCGGAACATCCCCGCGCAGCAGCTAGCAGTGCGCTGGAAATGATCCGCACAGTGGAGCGTCTCAACCATGAGCTGGAGCAACAGCAAATGCCACGAATCACCATTGGCATCGGCCTTAACACCGGCGATGCCGTAGTAGGCAACATGGGCTCATCACTGCGCTTCAATTACACGGCAATTGGCGACACCGTTAATCTTGCCTCACGCCTCGAGGCACAGACCAAGGCCTACCGCTGCCAAATCATCATCAGCGAGGCCACCGCCATGGCGTTGGGAGATGAGTTTCTGCTGCGCCGACTCGATCGGGTGCGGGTCAAAGGTAAGCAACAGGCCGTGCAAATCTATGAACTGATGGAAGATAACGAAGACAATCGCCGGATCAAGACCGATTTTGAAAGCGCCCTCGCCGCCTATGAGGCCGGGCTTTTCGATGAAGCGGAGGCGGGATTCCGCCGCTGTGTGGATGAGTATTCAGATGCGACTGCAGAGGTCTTCGCCGAGAGATGCCGGCAGAAATGCACAGATGACGCCATCTGGATTACTTCCAGCACAGGAAACCAGGGGATTTAATCAGCGCAGGTTTCTCAGACGGAAGTGGTGCGACGACAGGGCTATCAGCTGCCCGGTCCTGAATCAGGCCACCGAGGCCTCATCCGGCTCAAGCAGGCGCTCCGCCATGGCATAGACCACGCTACCACCCACCTGATCCTCAGGATCCAGATCGCACAGTTTCTTCAAGACATCAAAGGCCTTATCCACCTCGCCTTTCCGCAAAAGCACAAGTCCCATCGCCTTCATGCTGTAGAGGTAAAAACGTACCGCACCTCGCGCCTCACGCCAGTTGGCGCTGCTGCTATCAAGGATCTGCCAATCCGGGGGAAAACCGCCCTGTTCTTCAGCGCTGGTGAGCACCTGATGTACCAATTCTAACGAAGCATCAAAGCGGTTCGAATAAGCGTACATCTTGTACAGTGCCACAGAAATTTCCAGCCGCTGCGGGATCAGTTTCCGGGTATCGAGCAACAACTGCTCGGCTCTGCCCAATCCTCATTCACATTCAATGATGTTGCCAGCAGTTGCTGCAGGACTAATGGCACAGCCTCGCCCTTCGCCACCGGAAACTCATCGAACAGATCACGCAGTTGCATTGGTTTTCTCCTGCTCGCGGTAGACAGCAGCGTAGCCTTCTTCCATTAAGACCTGGCGTACACTGGGTCGTGAAAGCAAACGTCGATAGTGCGCCTGGCAGTTCTTGGGCAGCGCAACACCCGTACGGTCAGCCCAGAACTCCACATAGAACAGTGCGGCATCCGCAATACTAAAGTGGTCAACCACGTATTCACGCCCCTCAAGCTGCCTGTCGATAAGGGTAAACCCCTTGTCGATAATCACGCGTCCTTTGGCCTTGATACTCTCCTGCTCAGCCTGGCTCGAGCTGTAGTTCTCAGTGGTGAAGATTCGGGTGAAACCCTGCCCATGCAACGTATTTACTGCATAGTTCATGACATCGAGTACATGCAGTTCATCCTCAAGATTATCCGGCAACAGTTTTCGCCGTGGATTCGTTCGAGCCAACCACCAGGCGATGCTCTGAAACTCTGTCAAGGCACTACCGTTCTCGCACACCAACGTCGGTATGGTTCCTTTTGGGTTGATACGCAGATAATCCGGTTTGAAATGATCGCCCAAGAGCAAGTTGACCAGATGCGCCTCAAACACCAGTCCGCACTCTTCAAGCAAAATGTGAATGCCGGTGCTGCACGATCCCGGCGTCATGTAAAGCTTCATATTCATGAGACTGTTTGCCTTATGTCATCGAAATCTGTCATCACAAATGCAAACGACATGCCGCTCCGCCACCTGTTTGAATCGTACGTATTTAAGACAACACCAACCATTCGATGTCGTACTTGCGACAAAGTGCAGGGTAAATACATGACATTCTGCAACAGCCACCCTCTGCGCTGACGAATGCATTTCTTCACACAGGAGATTTTTCGACCTGTTTATGCGAAGCATCGATTCCGTGAGCGTGTTGAAAGAGAGTCTCTACACAGGGATAATCACCATCAAAACATAATGGATTAGCTTCCATCTGCATTAATCGCCAGGAATTTGGCCGCAAAGAAACGAGTTCAAACAACATTGAGATAAGGATAGCGTTATGACAAGAAGAACCATTGGCCTTTCTCTGCTTTTGGCCGTGACGCCATTGCACGCCGTATCTTTAGTGAATCAGGAGGCGTTTAACGTCATCCAGCATCGCAACGAGGAACTCACCAGCCAGGTTGCGTCCTTGAACACCAGGGTCGAAGAACTTGAAACCCGCATAGCAACACTGGAGGCCCCTCCGGAGAAAGCCGCAGAGGCAGTCACGCCGGCACCCAGCACGGAGTCCACGGATGATGCTTCACCACATATAGAAGTGATTAACGCCTCCAGCAACCCCGCGCTGATGCCGCAGGTCCTGGGACAGCTGGAACAGCTTGGTGCCAATGTCATGAACGTTCAGCGACAAGCCACCACCACGGAAAAGAAAACCTGGATCCTTTATCGTGAAGGCTTTGGTGCAGAGGCGGTCAGCCTTGGAGAGAAGCTTGAGGGCATCCAGATCGTCGTCCGGCGGAGCATGAAAGAAGGCGTGGATATTCAGGTCGTTGTCGGCAACGAGTAATAACTTTAATCTCCATCGAACCGGTTAGAGAGCAGTAGCCAGGCGACTGTTCTCTAACCTCCTTATCCCTATGTGCCACGACCGAGGCACACTGCGGTTGTTCCTCTCTTGCTACCAGCTCTAATGGTCATCCCTCTGTAATTGCGCTTCACCGCCTCTCGCCGTGATTTAATAATGACAAAAACGTGATCCTAGTGTGATCACCGGTGGTTATAACTTTCCGTGTACGGCCAAATCCCAAACGGAAAAAGGAGATAACCATGCAACGACTCATCCGCACGCTCATCTTGACAGGTTCACTCGCCGCAACGCCAGCGATGGCCCAGGACCTGAACATCACCATCACCAATCTCACCCATGCGACCTACTTCACGCCTCTACTGATCAGTGCCCACCCTGAGGGTAACCACCTGTTTCAGCTAGGCGTTGCCGCCACCAGTAATCTGCAAGCAATGGCCGAGGGCGGAGATATTTCAGGCCTGGTCACTGACACGACCACACTGGGTGCCGACAACGTGGAAAATCCGGCAGGAGGTCTGCTCGCACCCGGTAATTCAACGACGTTTTCCCTCATGACAGCCATAGGCAACGATCATCTCTCCCTTACCGCAATGCTGCTGCCGACCAATGACGGCTTTGTCGGACTTGACGCTCTCAAAATACCGACATCTGCAGGCACCTACCGCTACACCCTCAATAGCTATGATGCCGGCACGGAAGCTAATGACGAGATCGTTAATGGTGGCGGTACACCTGGCGTTCCCGGTATTCCAGCTGATCCAGGGGGCATTGCCGGCACCGGGGGAACAGGCGTCACGGCGACCGAGGCCAACAGTGTGGTGCATATCCACCGTGGTGTAATTGGCGACATGGATGCCACCTCCGGTATTAGCGATCTCGACAGCCGTGTACACCGCTGGCTCAACCCGGTGGCCGAACTGGTCATCACGGTCAACTAGGGAGGTGGGCCATGAAAAGAAAAAGTTTCTACTTGGCTGGAGTTCCATTACTACTCACAACGTTGCTGGCCGGATGTTTTCACGCCAATGACACCAACACAGTGGTCAGCTATCAGGTAACTGTCACCAATCTCAGTGAAGCGCAGCCACTCTCCCCAGTGGCGGTTATTCTGCACCGTTCGGGCTATCACACCTGGAAAATCGGTACCGCCGCCAGCGATAGCCTGGAACAACTAGCAGAAGGCGGAATACCTGCTGCCCTTCTCGCCGAAGCATCGGCTCACACCTCGGTCACAGCGACTGCAGCCGATAACGCGGCGATTCCTCCGGGCGCCAGCAGCAGCATCATCATCCAAAGCCCCTTGCATGGCGATCTGGCACTCAGTCTGGCAACTATGCTGGTCAACACCAATGATGGTTTCACCGGACTGGACGCCGAGCCGCTCGGTACGCTGTCACGGCAAGAGAGCCGAAGCATTCTGGTCGCGGCCTACGATGCCGGCACGGAGGCCAACAGCGAAACTGCTGCGACAGTCCCCGGCCCAGCCGCGGGCGGTGAGGGTTACAACAGTGCGCGTGATGACAGGAATAGTGTTGGAGGACATCCTGGAGTGGTCAGCATTGACGATGGTCTTGGTAGTTCAGTGCTCAATGCGTCTCACCGCTTCGACAACCCAATCGCACGAATCACGATCACCCGTCTACAGTAAGGATCAAAGGGGCTTCAAGCCCCTTTGTCTAGACGCCTCTCATGGTCTGCTCTCGGTATGAAACTCCAGTGCTATGGTCAGTTTACCCCTGAACCACGCATCAATCGCGATCCGTTTCCCTTCCTGAACAACCGAGAATCCCTCCGTTACAACTGGCATTATCGCACCATACGTCAGAAGGGTGCGGGAGTAGTCCACTTTAAGTGAGACATGCATGGGAAAGTAGCTGTCCAAAAACCTGCGCTGAAACGGGCCATAGTGCAGACGGTAATCACCGCTATCAGTTTGATTGAGTATTTGGGCCTCCAGCGAAAGGCAAAGCCTGGCTCCTCTGCCGATATTTTTTAGCTGGACCGACTGCCCCTCGATCCAGAACTGCTCAATCCCTTTCGCTTCCGTTACACGAAGATTGCGCATTTGACGGAACTGATAGATCACTTCCGCATCCGGAACCGGGTCAAGCTCCGTATGACACTGTTCGACATTCACCCAACCACTCTCGATGCTCACTTCGGTTAGCTCAAGAAGGGTATGCGAGGCAGGCAACGGCTTATCGGGTGGAGGATAGATGAACTTCAGAGCTTCACTTCCACCTTGTTTCTCGTAAGGCGGAGCCTGATCGCCACTTTCCAGCCACTGTTCCAGTACCTCATCGCTTAATTCCTGTGCCAGAGCGCTGCTGGCATGGAACATCACGAACACCAGGTAATGCAATAGGGAGAGAGCACGTTGGTTCTGTCTCATACGGATCGTAATCCACCACAAGAGGTCGTGATATACCAGTAGTTTAGCCACCTTTCCTCATAAGGCTATGGGTCTACACTTAGTCTGCTGTTTTCACCCATCCAGGAGGCAACGCCATGAACACTTTTGTTATGTTGACCCGAGTCTCGCATGAAGGCCTGCGCTCACCGCAGGCGCTGGAGTCACTGGAACAGGAGGTGATGTCACAGGTCCGGAGTGAGTGTACCGAAGTGAACTGGTTACACAGCTACGCCGTGCTGGGGCCATATGATTACATGGATATTTTCGAGGCACCGGATGTCGCCGCGGCGATGCGGGTAGCCACGCTCATCCGCACCGTGGGACATGCTGAAAGCGAGGTCTGGCCGGCCGCCGAGTGGGGCACATTCAAGGAGATGTTACACGGATTGCCGCAGGAGACGTCAGAACGGATCTCGCCACACTAAGCGGCACAGAAGTCAGAAAGAAAATACGATGAGAACTGTTGAACAGACCACCCGGAACCAGATTCCGGGTGGTCTTCTTGCTCCCGATTACTTTGCGTCTACAGTGTCAGCTTTCTGCGCTCCGGCTTCGCCCGTTGTCTCTGTAGCAGGGGCTTCAGCTTCACCCTTGATGGCGACATCGGCTTTGTCCTTTAGCGCCTGGATATAGTCGCGGATCTTGCGCTGCTTGAGCATCTGCTCCAGACGCCCTTTGACCTCCTCAAAGGCAGGCGGCTCAGCCTGACGACTGTCTTCCAGTTTAATGATGTGCCAACCGAAGCGGGTCTTTACCGGCGTCTTGGTGTAGCTGCCCTTCTCAAGTTGAACAACGGCCTGGGAGAACGGCGGCACCATCTGCTGGGGATTGAACCAGCCCAAATCACCGCCGTTCTTTGCGCTACTGTCGGTGGAGTGTTCACGTGCCAACTTGGCGAAGTCCGCTCCCTGATCCAGTTGCTTGATCAGTTTCTTGGCCTGCTCCTCCTCTTTCACCAGAATGTGGCTAGCTTTGTATTCAGGAGTGACCATACGGTCCTTAAGTTTATCGTACTCTGCTTGCAGTTCTTCTTCGTTGACGGGGCTTTCCTCCATCGCCTTGCGCACCACCGCAGAGGCCAGGAGACTGGTGCGCAGCTGTTCCAGATCACGGATCACTTCAGGATCCTTATCCAGTTTTAAACGTAACGCCTCTTGGTATACCACTTTCTGGGTGATAAGTTCGTCCAGCAGCGCTTCATCACTTTGCCCTCTGGCAGGACCGGAATGTGTGCTGCGGTAGGCAACAAGATCACCCTCGGTGATCGCCTCACCGTTAACCGTTGCAACGACCTCACCCTGTTGAGCATTGGTCGCCTTTTTATCGGCTTCCTGATTGCAGCCCACAATGCCGAGGGAAAGACCGAGCATCACGGCAACGACAAGGGGCGATTTGTGTTTATTGAATAAATCCATATTGGTATTTTCACTCCTGATTCAGAAGAGTATTTATAGGGCGGTCTCAGCGTGGATATAAATTTGTTATTCCCTCATGAAATGCGCCCAGCACGGGTTTACCTGAAGCATCGTACATCATATGTCAGCTTGCCTGAACAGTTCTTGCTCAAGGCCAAATAGCAGGTATGGTTATATTTGAAGGAAGATAGGCTATTTAGTTCAGAAACAATTAGCGCAAATTACACAATTTTTCCAATATGTCTTACAAGCACTGAAAATATGTCCACTGTTTGGTCTTTCCCACAGTATTAGTGGCAAGTAAAGAAATACTCTCTGAAACGGCTAATCTGCATCAATAATGATGCTACCCCGGTATCAATCTGCTCAACTGGCACAGGTTCACGCTTCAATAGCGACTGTAACCGTACGGCGTCGCCATGAATGGCCTTGGCAGCGACACTACCGGCAGAACTGACAAGGTTGTGGACGACATTATACAAAGACGAATAGTCACAATTACGATGTGCCGTTCTGATGGTCTTTTCGCCATCAGGCAATACCTCGAGGAACTCTTGCAGGATCATTCGCGCCATCCTGTTATCACCACCAACATATTCCTTCGCCTCCTCGGGGTCATAAATTGGCAGGCGACTATCACTCAAATCCGGCTGCAATGGCGCATGCGTATCCTTCGGTGATACCTCATGACGCCATTTTTCTATCATGCTGAGCAATTGCTCCGGTTTATATGGCTTGACCAGAAGGTCATTCATCCCTGCATCGATCACAGCCTTACGCTGCTCAGGGAAAGCGTGAGCGGTAAGCGCAATGATGGGTAAACCCTCGCCACAAAGGCCTGATATCCGTAGTGCCTTTGCGGCATCAATGCCACTCATATGAGGCATTTCGATATCCATAAAGATAATATCAAAGCGCATTGTTTCAGCCGCTTCCAGGGCTTGGTCAGCCCCACTGACCGCGGTCACACTGGCCCCGTGCGTCCGGAGGATAGTCGTGGCCACAGTGAGATTGATCGTGTTGTCATCCACCACCAGCACCGACACTCCCTCCAGCTCTGTCTCAGGCGCAATATCCCGCCGTGTTGACTCGGAGAGCGGCTCCATAGCATGGTCTATCGTGTGCAATCTGCTGAGAGACTCTAGCAACAGTGACCGGCGGGCAAACCGTGTGTGTGAAAACTTCGCGCCTATTTCCCGCATACGCTGATGCAGGACATGATCATCATCATCCAGCAGCACCCCCACAGAACAGGTAGGCTCGCCGTGAAATGAAGCCATTATCGCGGACAGTTCCTGTTCAGCGCTGCTACTGTCGATATCGCATAACAACAGATCGAGAACCGCCAACCGATCCGGCTGTTGAAATTCAGCGACATCGCCAAACCGCAGGATGCTTGCCCCCCAGCCTTGCAGCATCAATTCCAGCTCCTCGGCATAAAGAGACCGCCGGTCGAACATGCCGATGTGCATCCCTGTCAGAGGCCGTGCTGTAATCTCGCCGGTCGCAGGACGACCCAGTTGAACACAGGCAGTAAAAGTGGAGCCCTCATGGGGAACACTGGCGACAATCACTTCGCCTCCCATCATTCGAGCCAGACGCTGAGTAATCACCAGACCAAGGCCTGTGCCTCCGAAACGGCGGGTAATGGAACTGTCGCCTTGCTGGAAAGGCAGGAACAGCACCGCTTGATGTTCCGGCGCGATACCGATGCCGGTATCGGTCACACTTATTTGCAGTCGGACACGCGAAGGATTCCCGCTCTCATCTGACACGTCAGCCATTACTGCCAAGCGCAACGTCACGCTACCGGTATGCGTGAATTTGAGGGCATTGCCGATAAGGTTGATCAGCACCTGGCGCAACCGTACCGGATCGCCACAGAGCTCCCGAGGGACCCCATGTTCAATAAAGGTGGCGAAGTTCAGACCCTTTTCCAGTGCCACGGGGGCGAACAAACCACGCACATCATCCACCAGCTCTTCGATAGAGAAAGCCTCATACCCGAGGTTGAACTTGCCCGATTCCATCTTCGAGAAATCGAGAATATCGTCAATGATAGTGAGAAGAGCCTCTGCCGAACTGCAGATGGTCCGGACATAACCGCTCTGGTGATGATCAAGTTTCGTTTTTTGCAGTAGCCCAAGATAACCAATCACACCGTTCATCGGCGTGCGAATTTCATGACTCATGCTGGCAAGAAACTGGCTTTTCGCCTCATTGGCCCGCTCTGCGGCCTCTTTCGCCTCTTGAAAATCCCGGGTCCGCTGCTCTACCAATGCTTCCAGGCGGGCCTGCGCTTCCCGCTCGACGCGAAACAACTGCTCCTTGCCATCGGCAATCTTGGTCAACATGTTGTTAAAGGAGGACTCCAGATGCTTCAGTTCATTTGGCTCACGCACCCCAAGATCCAGCGGTTCACGCTGAATATTCTCAAGGTCCACTTCATCCACCGCAGAGGTGAAGCGTTTCAACACATCAAACAGGTACTTGCGGAATGCCCAAAGAAATAGCAGCCAAAGCGCGGTGCTCTTGATAACCGCGTTAAGAACGATGAGCATAAAGCCCACCTTGATGCGTTCCATCACTACCCCATGACTGGAGTAGATACGCACATCGGCCAGCGCGAAGATTTCCTTGCCAAACTGCTCGACAACGGAAAATTCGTGATAAAAACCGCCCGTTTTACCTTCACCTGCCGGCTTGATCGCCTTCAGTACCTTGTCGTCTTCGCCGATGATCTCGAGTGCAGTGACGACCGAGAGATTGCTGATGCCTATGGCAAGTGAGTGCAGTTGATCTTTATTGATCTGCCATAGGGCAAGACGCAGGGCAGGTTCAAACGTCCCCTGAATGCGCTTGAGTTCCATCTGTACCGAATCTCGCGTATGGACATACTCGATAGCGACATGGATCACTGTGATGACAATGGTAAGCGCAAAATAGATGCCGAAGACAACCTTGAGCAGCTTAACGGCGATCGATCTTTTCAGCGGCTCAGCCATTATTTCCGATATACAAAAAAGTCATGGATATATTTGGTGTAAATCGCCTGGTAGGCGCCACTCTCACGCAACTTTTTCAGCCCCTTGTTGAAGCTGTCACGGATTTCCTTGTCGGCAAAGGCACCGCGGTATCTTGAGGGTTCGAAAAGCTCATAATAATGCACGCCGACTTCACTAGACACTTCCCGCTCGCTAATCAGCTTGTTTTGGAAGAACTGAAAAATACTTCGGTCCATCACAGCCAAATCGATACGTCCCTTCAGCAACATATGGACCTGATTCTCCTGGTTCGCCATTTCCACATAGTTGGGGTTACTGGCGACCACATTGGCAAACTCCTTACCCAGATAAACGTCCGCTTTTTGAAAGGCGATGATCGAAAGCCCACGGAGATCCGAAACGCGCTTAATGGGTAATGGACGACTCTCCAAGCCAATGGCAAAGTTGTGATACTCAATGCAGTAGTCGGAATAATAGGCATCCAGGCCCAACGCACGCTTGCTGATGGTGATGCCATCGACGCGCTTTTCCTCCAATAGCTGAAAACCGCGGCCCAGAGGCAAAAAAAGCGGCTTCACCGTATGTCCTGCGTCCGCCAGTGCCTGCTGCACAATCTCGACCAGGATACCTGGTCGGTTATCGACGGGGGACTGAAAAACATAGGGTGGCGTGTAGGAGGCGAAGACCATTTTCAATTCGCGCCCCTGTGCCTGCACAGAAAAGAGAAGGAGAAACGCCAGAAACAGAGGGAAAAGAATAGTTTTAGTTAGCGGGGGACTCATAATCACCCTCTTTTTCCGGCCAGAGGCAACGACAAATTCCGTTGTTGCCCGCATAATCGCCCAGCAGATGAGCCGCACAACTCATTGAAATTCATAGACATATTGTATATCCCTATGTTTTTATTAGGATATTGGGATAAGGATTATGTGAAACATCTATCAGATTATAACCACACTGTTTGCGTACTTTTCAACACTGGCACTCCCGTATGGGAAGCGGCAAAATCACCTCAACATGCGGATAATGACCTTAACTCCAGGGACCTGCATGCAGGTGCTAGAGCACCAATAAATCCCCACGGATAAGTCCACATTAAATACATGATTAACGTCCAAGTAAGTATCGGCCTGACCAACCCCAAAAGCCCGTCCAATGTCGGTGCGGTTATGCGTGCTGCCGGTTGTTTCCAGGTGGATTCGGTTTTTTATACGGGAACGCGTTATCCTTTAGCCGCCAAATTCAATACCGACACAAAGGATGTCACACAGGATATTCCACTGAACGGTGTCGACTGTCTTCTCGGGAGCGTTGCTGACAATATGTCGATTGTGTGCGTAGAACTGGCGGAAGGGGCGACTCCGCTACCAGACTTCCACCATCCGGAGAATGCCTTTTACATTTTCGGCCCCGAAGACGGAACCTTGAGCCAGGAGGTGATCGATCGCGCCGACGCGGTTGTCTATATTCCGACGACCGGCTGCATGAATCTTGCGGCAACGGTCAATGTAGTTCTCTACGACAGACTGGCAAAATCAAACCAGCGCCATGCAAAAAACGAATTAATTCGTCAAAGCCGGGACAGGAATAACAAGGTCAAGGTAAAAACGGGAACGGCCCGGATTTGACATACGTCTGCTCCGGGCACTTAACGAGTTCCTGGGCATCAGGAATCAAGGTGCTGAGCTACTGTTTTTCGGCCAGGTATTCCCGCACCGCGACCAAGCTAGTTTTCGTCTGCTCCACAAACATCATGTGGCCACTGTTAGGAATCACACGCAACTGACTAGCCGGAAAGAACTTGCCCTGGACTCTCTGATGCTCGACTCCGATCAAACTGTTGCATTCACTGGCCAACAGCAACACTGGATTGGTGAATCGCTCAAGCCCGACTGTAAAATCCAGTTCCAGTTTGCCATCAGCATCCCGGTTCGCTGCAAACATGGCGCGCATCGCAACAGCGCCGGCTCGCCAATGCTCGATAGCCAATGCAGGAATGTTTCCATCGCAGTAGTACCCAGGGTTGGCACGGGCTGCAACCTCACCAATGAAATAGTCCTGCGCAGCATGCACATCCGGTCCATCGATGTGAAGCGACTGGAACCAGCGCCTGGCGGCGAAAAATAGGTAACCAGCCTCCCATCGAGGACCCATACGTATACCGGAACGCTCAAGCAACTCCGTATTGAGAAATCCTGGCTCCGCCAGCACGGCATGCGATACCTTCTGCGGCGCCCTTCCCAGATAGGCCGTCACCAGCATCGCTCCCCAGGAGTGGCCCACCAGCGCTACGGTACGATCTCCGCGAAAACGATCCACGATCGCGTCCAGGTCTGCCAGGGCCGAATCCAATGAAATTGCCGCTGCACCCACCCGAGGTGAGAGGCCGCTGCCCCTTTGATCATAAAACACGACAAAATATTCATCGGCCAGGGCTTTGAGTGGAAGCAATGTCCGGTAGTCCCAACCGGGTCCGCCGTGGACGACAATCACCACTGGCGCCAATGGATTCCCGAACGCCTGGCCATGGAAGCGGTAACCATTGATCTTGATATAGGGCAGGGTCGGATCGTCTGTCACCGTATTTGCGACCTTGTAGTCGCCAAGGGTTACCAGATAGCCACTGACAAAGAGCAACACTCCCAAAATCACTATCGCACCGAGCAAAGCAGCTAGCCTGCCGATTCCGCTTCTGCTAGCCATGTTTCACCTCCTGGGCGAGGTGACGAGCATAGAGGAACAGGGGTAGCGCAAAAGAGAGCCCAATCCCAATAGCTGCAACAGGGTAGACCCACAGCCACTGCATTCCAATGCATCTTCCCTCGTGAGAGACAAACAGCCAAAACACCAGTGCAGAGAGCAACAGATCGGCACTTACCGCGCTTGAGACGGCATTGGCAAACAGCAAACTAAAGAACAGGGAAGGTGCCGTATTGCCGCTAAGGATAAAGTTGAATAAAAAAAGCCAGGGTATAACAAAACCGGCTATGGTCATTCCCAGGTAAAGACCTCCACGTGTCATCTCGATGCACTCCTTTTGGTTTCCATTAAGGTAGTTGTTCTAGCGGCAGGTATACGGTCCACTCGCCACAAGTTAACACCGTTAACTGATATGAAAAAAAATTACCCTTTTACATAAGCTGCAAATAATTCCTGGTAGGTCTTAATAAACTGCGCTCGTTCCATCTCCGATTGACCGCCAAGGTAGAGCGAGATCTGCCCATGAGCATATGCCCACATGCCAAAGGCAACGGTAAGGCTGTCCGTGCCCTTGAGCACTCCTTCAGTAATCGCCCGTTCCACCCGTTGCCGCAAGATTTCGAATGTGTCTCTCATCTCGGCAAGCCCATCCTGATTTAACTTCTTGAGGCCGGTGATCTGTTCGCTGGACATGAACATCATCTCGTAATAGGCGCGTTCATTGAGAGCGAAATCCAGGTACGCCTTTGCGGTAACCTCAAGCAGCGCCAGTGGTGGCAGATCTTCATCCACCCGCTTCAGGTAGCCGGCGAAGAGCCGGAAGCCTCGCAAAAGCACTTGGAACAACAACTCCTCCTTGTTGGCATAGTGGCGGTAAATAGCCGTGGCAGAGACTCCGACACAGGCTGCCACCTTGCGCATGGAAAAACGGGACAAACCTTCTTCCAGGTAGCTATCCCTCGCGCAAATCAGAATCTGCTCTTTGATGTCACTCATGTTAACAGTGTTAACTTGTTGCACTCTCTTGTCAAGCAAACACCGATTGGTGTTCATGATGGAAATTCGTGGTTTGCTAATTTTGGTTTATCTCTGTAAAAAGCCAGATATGTGTGGAAAGGACGCGCACGCCATCATCTATCCGAGCATCGCCCCTTCCCACAAAAGCGAATTGCACAGGAGAACAATGGCGTTGATAGCTGAGACAATAGGGATCGCACTAACACTCATTCTGGTTTTCCTGGGCGGCACGATGGTCTCCTGGATTTTTTCCGCCAGTCGACTCAAGCTGCAGGCCCCCCCCGAAGGGGTACCTCGAGAACTGTGGGATGCCCTCCTCCATTCAGGTGCCGAGACCCAGGGCACTTGGCTTGGGGTACTCGAACGGCTTATCAGCGCCGTGGCAGGATGGACGCACTCCTATGAACTGATCGCGGGATGGCTGGCGTTTAAGGTGGCATCGAAATGGGAGGTATGGAGCAATGTGCTGCGCCTGCCAGAGACGTTCCCGGGGGTGGAGCCAATCTCCTATCTCAGGGCACGTCGGCTGTGGAGTTCCAACCTGCTCATGCGCTTCCTGATCGGTAGCCTATCCAATGTGCTACTGGGACTGGCTGCAGCCTATCTCGGGAAAGAATTGGGTATTCTCACTGCGAAACTGCTCGCAGGCTAAACCACTCGAAGGGAATTTCTGTTCACACCCTGACCTCGAGCTTGTCATACAGTTTTTCCAACAGCTGACGCAGCCTGATCATTTCCTTCTCCCCAATCAGACGGGCCCACTGTTTCTCCACCTCACGGCTGAGTCGCAAGGCCTCACGCTGTACCAGCTCCCCCTGCTTGGTGAGCACCACGCGTTTGGCCCGGCCGTCAATGGGATCGGCTTCGACCCTGACATACCCGTGTATTTCAAGATGTGCCACCAGGGCAGCCATGCTTTGCTTGGTGATACCTGCCCGTTCAGCCAGTTCGGTGATCCGCGATCCCTCAGGCAGGATATAGCGAAACACCACTGAGTGAGAGGCACGCACTTCACCGTGGCCGCTTCGGGCCAGCTGGCCGTAAACCTCCTGTGCCAGATACTGAAAAGGGATGCGTAGTAGCGCCCCTATGGAGCGGTGCTGTTCGGGATAACTTTTCTCTTTACTCATACCGCCATATTGCAACTAGTCAGATCGCCTGTCTATACTAGTCAGTATAACTGACTATTAGCAGGAGGTAACCAGCCATGCAACCACTCTATCAACAACGTGAGGTTTCCCGTAATGGCCTGCGCCTGCTCAAGCTGGCTGTCCTATACCTGCTGATCGGTCTGATACTCGGCTTGGCAATGGCGATCAGCGGTCAGTTCCAGCTGAGGCCGGTGCATACTCATATCAATTTGCTGGGCTGGTCGACCCTCGGCCTATGCGGTGCAATTTATTGCCTGTTTCCGGCAATCGGCCAGACGAGGCTGGCCCACTGGCACCTGTGGTTTCACAATCTGGGGCTGCCGATCATGATGGGAGCCCTGGCGCTGTATCATCTCGGCCATCCGCAGTTCGAGCCGCTAATCGGTATTGGTGCGGTAGTGACGGTAACGGGATTGGTGCTGTTTGCCATCAATCTGTTCAGAAATATCGAAGGGCAGGCGTCCCACAAAACGCTCGCCGGTGAGGTCATCGGTGGGGCAGAAATGAGTTAACCTGCAGCAGAGCCGCCCCTTTCCGGGGCGGCACTGGGACTGGGACTTACCAGAACTTTTTCAACCAGGTTTTTTTCACCCCGGCCTTGTGGAAGGTCTTGACGTACTGCTTGTCGATCTTGTTGATGTGATCGAACAGCCAGTCCTTGAGGAACATCAGCAGATCCATGCCCACCTTATCGTTACCGGCGCGGAACTGACTCTGGAACTCGAGCACGCGGGTAACGATTTTGTCATGGATCGCCTTGTGCTCTTCGTATCCCTCATAGTGGAAAACACGCATCAGAGTCTCCTCCACCGCAAAGTGGATCTTGGTGTAGTCGACCAGTTTATCCAACACATCACCAATCAGGTCACGATTGGATTTGCTGGCCATCGCCACATACAGCTCATTCATGATCTGGATAAGGCATTTGTGCTGCTCATCGATCTCTTGAATATCAACGCTATACGCGTCATCCCAGGTGATCATAGACATGGTTTATCCCTCCCTTTTAATTGGATTTATACGTCACTGTGGTTTACCCATATCAATTATAGTGTTTATTTCCCATTTTTCACGATCAATACAGTTCGTCACGCGTTGGCCGCCTGATCATGAAATTTTACCCCATGGTTCCGGCTAACCAGTACTCCAGCTACGGGGGCGTTTCATCCCGGCAATCTTGCAGGCCTGCTGCACATAGCCATAGGGGAAGAGCTGGAACAGGTAATTGCGGGCCTTTCTGCCATACCCGAGCTGCTCGGCCAAAAACTTGATGGTGAATCGGGCATCGGCAGCAATCTGATGAACATCGTAATAATCACGCATAAACCTCAGCACCTGCCAGTGTTCCTCACTCAGCTTTATCCCTTCGCTGGCGGCTAGCTGCTCGGCAACGCCCTCATTCCAGTCATCGGGCTCGATGAGATAACCTTCGGCATCGATTTCAACCAGTCGCTCGGTGATGGTGGTATGCATCATTTATCTCCATTTGTCCCAACATGAATTCGTCAGGCTTTTGCACCCGACAGTTGACGGCAGAGACAGTTTTCAGATCCCAGTGCGCATGCTTCGCCCTTCTGGTGGCAGGGCACTGGGCTGTGACTGTGATGAACCGCCAGGGTGTAGATACGGAGCAGGTCCTGCTCACTGACATCAATGTAAGAGTCCAGCTGTGACAGCGCATAGACGAGATCGCTGTGAGCGATCAGCACCTTCTCACGCCCCGCTGGCTCGACCTCGTCAGGACCAGGCTGAGCAAGTACAGCCGGATAGCGTCGCCAGCGAAACGGCAGGTTTATCAACACGGCAATCGCCAATAGCACCAGCACATTTGCCAGCACCGGTGTAACAAGAAATCCATAGCCCAGTTGCTGAACAGATTCCCCCCCGACCACGGCCACCAGAGCAGTAGCCCCCCCAGGCGGGTGCAGACAGCGCAGGTAGTACATGGCGAGAATGGCCAATCCCACTGACAGCGGGGCGGCGACGAAAGGATCGGCAATCTGCTGGGCACAGGTTACGCCGATAAACGCGGCGATCAGATTTCCCCCCAGCACCGGCCATGGTTGGGAAAGCGCGCCATGGGGCACAGCAAACACCAGTACCGTCGAGGCTCCCATCGAGGCAATCAGCATGGCCGCGCCGTGGAGATCCAGCACGGTGCCGTTGATCCAAAGCACCGCCAGGATGCCAATAAAGCCACCCATGGCCGAGATTCCCTTTTCACTATGGCTGGACTGGTTCCATCCGCTTTGCCCCAATGCACCAAGAATAGAAGGCACCCTTATTACCTCACCAACTCCCGGCAACAGATCGGTTATCCAGACTGTTACCTATATTCAAATTTCGGTTCTCTAAACTAGGGGCTTGTTATCTATTTGACAAACGATATTATTTTATTGTTTATATCGGATTAATCGATATATAAATCTCTATTCATGGATACCGAATTTGCCCGTACCTTTCTCGCCGTGGTGGCTGCCGGTAATTTTGTCGGGGCTGCCGAACGGCTGCACATAACCCAATCAACCGTCAGCGCCCGCATCCAGGCACTCGAGCGTCAACTTGGTGTGGTGCTGCTGCGACGGGGCCGCGGGGGTACCATGCTGACACCGGCGGGACAGCGCTTCCTGCGCCACGCCAAGAGTCTGGTACGGACCATTGAACAAGCACGCCACGATGTTGGCCTGCCCGCAGGATACAGCGGCAGCCTGACCTTGCGCGGACGTATTGCCCTGTGGGAAGGCTTTCTTCCCCAGTGGACAGACAGGATGCGCTCACAGATGCCGGATGTCTCGTTGCGGCTCGAGATCGGCTTCGAGGAGGACATTATGCAGGGACTGGTTCAGGGCACCATCGACATCGGCCTGATGTACACTCCTGAGAACCGGCCGGGGCTGGGTATCGAATATCTATTCGACGAATCCCTACTGTTGGTAACCACCGAACCGGACATGGACTGGCAGAATGAGCATTACGTGCACATCGGCTGGGGACCGGAATTTGAAGCCCAGTTCACGACCCATTACCCTGAAGTGCCACCACCGGCACTGGTGGCCAATATCGGCTGGCTCGGGATACAACAGATCCTTTTCTCGGGCGGGGCAGGCTTTTTTCCCCGTCGAATTACCCGGGATCACATTGAAGCCGGCAGGTTATGGCGGGTACCTGACAGCCCGGTCTTCTCACTGCCCACCTATCTGGTCTACCCCCAGGATAGAACTGACGAAACCATGCTAAAGGCGCTGGAGGGTTTGCGCGCACTGGGTGCACAGGAACGAGAGCTGTCATAAAGAGTAAATTTCATCGTTATACGTTCAGGGTTTGTAAGGTTGAGTCACCTTGAGCTTCCATCTTTGAACTTTTACTGCAGCACAGCAAGGTGTCCCTGTTCGACAATCGAAAGCACCTTGAGAACAATCTGCCGGCGCGAGATATGGTGCATCTCCATCAACTCCTCCGGCTTGCCGGAGCGCGGTTCAGTGGCGATGCCGGCACGGAAGACCTGGGCCAGCCGACCTATCTGGGCACTGACCGCATCCCCCAGGCCGCCGGACATGTTGTGATCCTCCACCACGAGCAGGTGCCCAGTCTCACGCGCTGCCTGCTCCAGTGTGGCCACATCCAGCGGGTTGATTGAATAGGCATCGATCACCCGGCTCCTGATCCCTCTTTTAAGCAATTCCTGGTGCGCCGCCAGTGCCTCATGCACTGTGATACCACAGGCCACGATAGTTATTGCATCGTGTAGCGCGCAAGTGAGCGTTTTGCTGCCACCGACGGTAAAGGCCTCCTCCTTGCTATAAATCACCGGTGTCTTGGAACGGGTGGTGCGCAGATAGACGATACCAGGGGTACGTACAGCCTGTTCGGTAAGGCGTGCCGCGCTGACCGCGTCGCTGGGATAGAGAATCGTGGTGCCTTCGACTGCACGGAACATGGCCAGGTCCTCCAGCCCCATCTGCGAGGGACCATCCTCGCCGATGGAGATCCCGGCATGGCTGCCGCAAAGGATCAAGTGCGGAGGTCGGGTATGGCTGGCCATGCGTATGAAATCGTAGCCGCGGCTCAGGAAGGCCGAAAAGGAGGCCGCGACCGGGATTTTGCCACTGACCCCCAGACCCAGCGCGGTGCCGATCATGTTCTGCTCGGCGATATTGGCATCGAAAAAACGATCCGGATAACTCGCCTTGAACAGTTCCGTGTAGGTCGAATTCTTCACATCACCATCGAGTACGACCAGATCCGGCAATACCTCGCCGAGCGCCTGCAACGCCTGGCCGAAGGCAGCCCGGGTGGCTACCTCCTCGCCAAGCCGGTAATTAACAGGGATCGGACTAATCTCTGCCACAGGCGAACGATGGCGCGCCGCCACACGACGCGGCACGACCGACAGGTGTTCCTTGGTAAGCGGGATCTCGTTTAGCGCCGCATCGCGCTCACCGGGACTCAGGGATTTGCCATGATATCCCTCCCTGCCCTCGAGGAACGAGACCCCCTTGCCCTTGACGGTGCGCGCGAGGATCGCTGTCGGACCACCCACCCGGGCCAGCACCAATGCCCGGGATACTGCCATCCCATCATGACCGTCAATCTCCAGCGTCCTCCAGCCGAAGGCCTCAAAGCGCTTGGCCAACACTGCCGTATCGCCCCCGCTTGGTGCCGGTCCACTCTGCTGCAGCCCGTTCACATCGACGATCGCCACCAGATTCGACAGGCCTTTTTCCGCTGCAAACTGTGCCGCCTCCCAGACCGCACCTTCGGAACACTCCCCGTCACCCAGCAGGCAAAAGACGCGCGCATCGATACCGTCCATACTTTTGGCCAGGGCGATGCCATTGGCGGCACTCAGTCCCTGGCCAAGGGCACCGGTGGACACCTTGACCCAGGGATTGCGCGTTGTCGGATGCCCCTCGAGGGTACTGTCGATGCACCGCAGGCTGTTCAAATCCTCGTTGATGGCACCGGCAGCATGCAGGCTGGCCCAGAGGATCGGCGCGGCATGGCCCTTGGAGAGGATGAAGCTGTCGGTGTCCCGGGCGTTGGGATCAGACGGGTCCCAGCGCATCTCGCGAAAGAACAGTACGCTCATCAGTTCCGCGCACGAGAGGCAGGAGGTGGGATGACCGGAACCGGCTTCGGTGGTCATGCTGATCACATCGCGGCGAAGCTTGTCGGCCATCGCCTCCAGCTGAGCTGAATCACGCGCCAGGCACAACCTGTCCATCCGCCGCTCGATGGTCGCCATGGACTCTTCATACGGATCGATAAATTTCTGCACCCCCTCGGCCACCAGCTGGCGGTCTACCGCCAGCATGTCGATCCCGAGGGCCTCGAGCGCATCCATCACGGCCTCTGCATCGGCAACATCCTCCTCGACTGTTGGCATCACCCGGCCATGCTGCGAAAAGGCCTTAGCTGTCTGGATCGGCATCGTGGACACAGTGTGTTGGCCGATCAACGGCTCGACATAGTGGGTATCGGCATAGCCGGGCGACTTCACCCCGGTACTGGCCCAAACGATATCCTGCGGCTGCGCCCCAGCCCTGGCCAGCTGTTGCCAGCGAGGCTCCTCGAGATAACGCTGGAAACTGGCATAGACCAGTTTGGCATTGGCGATGGCGGTCAGCCCCAACAGATCCTTTGCCTGCTTCTGCAGTGAGGGAGAAACGTTGTGGTGAATACGCTGATGGAGGAGTTGATCGACCAGTACATCGATGCGGCTCAGAAAGATGCTTGCCACTGAACGCATCGAATTGAGCGGTTTTCCTGCCTCCTGTCGGCGCTCCAGCGCATGCATGAAAGTCTCAAAAACCTCACAATAGGTGGCAACACCAAACAGCAGGGTAATGTTGATATTCAGCCCCTCGAACAACAGCTCCTCGATGGCACGAAGCCCCATCGGGGTACCCGGTACCTTGATATAGAGGTTAGGCTCGTCGACTGCATGCCATAACTCCCGCGCCGCCTCGATGGTCGTGAAATCGTCATAGGCAAGATGTGGCGAAACTTCTATGCTGACAAAGCCCTCGGTGCCATCACTTTCGTCAAAGCGCCCCCGCAGCATTCGGCAGGCGGCTTTTACATCGCTGACCATCAGACGCTTGAGGCTCTGCTCCACATCAAATTCCTGCTCAAGGCAGTGGTGCAACTCCTTATCGTAGCGGTCGGAACCGGAGATGGCCTCATTGAAAATTTTAGGGTTGGAAGTGATGCCGCGAAGACCGAACTGCTCGATCCAGTTTTGCAGTTGCCCATCCTCAATCATCGGACGCGAGAGCGTGTCCAACCAAAAATGCTGCCCATGTTCATAAAGCGCAAGGAGCGGGTTCATGGTTGCACCTCCGGAAGTGGTATGCAAAGGAATGTAGCGATAGAAAGCAAAAAGCGACCTGTATTTAAAAAAGGATAGGCAAGGAATGACACAACACCACTCGGAATAGTATTGCGGGCGCTCCCAGCGCCGACATTGTCATTTGCTGGACTTGGGCTAGTGTTCTTTATTCATCCTCCTCCATACCAACAGGAGCAGTCATGCCTGATTCGGGTGAAGGTTGCCAGGGATTTCTCTCCCGCCGTGGCTTTATCCAGGTATTAGCCGCTGGAGCTGCATCGTCACTACTCAACAGTTGTTCACCAGAACAACAGGCACTCGGTTTTAGCCCGGAGCACCAGCGTCGCACCACCTTCATCACCTCCAACGAAGATTTCTACCTGGTGGCGGTCGATCCCTCCTACCGCCCTCCTTTCACACGCAACTCGGTGCAGCAAAATTGGCAGCTGGAGCTCATCGGCCTGGATGAGAAAACCATCCATACTGGATACGCGGAACTGAACGAGCGGGCCGCACGGATTGTCCCCTATACCTTTGAATGTATAGGCAACCCGGTTGGTGGGAACCTTATCGGCAATGCCAACTGGCATGTGCTGCCGCTAAAGGAATACCTGGCACAGGCTGGTCATTCCTCAGAGGTAAAGAGTGTCATGTTCGAGGGGCTGGATGATTTTTATTCCAGTGTCTCTATTGAGAGAGCAACGGACGACTATTCCTTTATTGCAATGAAAATGAACAGTGTGCCACTTCCTGCTGGGCATGGCTTTCCCGCTCGTGTTATTCTTCCCGACCTCTACGGCATGAAGCAGCCGCGCTGGCTACGTCGCATCACCCTGCTTCGCGACACTGACACCACGTCTTACTGGGAACGCCGCGGCTGGGCCGGAGAAGTACCGGTAAAAACCTTCTCACGTCTCGATCCGATAAAGCAACTCTCCACAGGTCAATCGGCACAACTGACCGGTACCGCGTTTGCCGGAGCGCGAGGGATCCGAAGTGTGGAAGTTACCCTGGATAACGGGGTAACTTGGGAGGCTTGCCGTCTGGAGACCCCAAGCCAATACCACGTGTGGTCGCTATGGAGCTATCAGTGGGAAAACCCGCCGCCCGGCAGAAGCACCATCCAGGTGCGAGCCACCGACGATACCGGCGAGCTGCAGATGGCCAAGCGCACGCGCAGCTACCCAGCTGGCGCCAGTGGCTATCACCAAGAGAGCCTAGTAATTACCTGAGCGTTATCCGGACAGAAACAGTAACAGCTGGTTAAGATATGAGAAAAACGGCAGGGACTTCGCGACATTCCCCTCGCGAAGACCCTGATATTATTCACTGCTGCCGAAAGAAGGATCGGTAGTATAGGGTGGTAATGGCAGGCCGGCGATCCTGCTGCCCTGGGTCACCGGACCACCGGGAAACAGGGTGTAGAGATAACGTCTGCCTCCCTTGTCGCCAAAGCGCTCCTCCAGCAAACCAACAACCTGACGGCCACTCTTCGCCTGCCCTTCATGTAGAAATCGATCGCGGAGAAAATTGACCACATCCCAATGTTCATCGGATAGAGCAATATTCTCCTCGTCGGCCAGTTCCCGGGCACGTTCCATCGACCAAGTCGGAAGTTCCATCAAATATCCTTCCGGATCCTGCTCAATGGCCCGTTCGTTCAGAATATATCGATTGATGTCTGTACCAGGCATGATAATCACCTCCTCTAAATCACGTTGCTGAAAGGATGAAAACTTGAATAAGAATTTAACTAAAAGTATAGATTCCGTGAGTTGATAAACCAGCCGAAAGCACCACTCTTTTCACAACATCAGGGGGACAGACCAAAAGTGCTTCGTCCATGGCATCGACATTGCGTACCTTATTCTCCCCTAGCAGAAAAATATTTCGTCAATGGACATTTAGGCCGGTTTTGAACCACTATTTATTTGGAGGATTTCTGCTTTTGTCGCTCAGCTATACGCTCATTCCAGCGCAAATAACAACCATGGCCACAAAAATAATAGATATATTCCTTGCCCTCGATGTTCAAGGATTGCGCGCGCGGGATCTCCTGTTGGCAAACTGCACAGGAAACCGGTTCCGGCTCATCCACTGGAAGCTCAGTCACGTTGGTTCCTCCTCTGTACATAACCCTGGCCATTGAGAGCAGCGATCGGTCACTCGGAATTCGCGTCCTGGCACAGGTCAAGTATAGGGAATTACCCCGGTTCATCCAGCAAGCAAGGTGCTGCTTCAGGAGACCGGCGCCCTGACTACAATGATATAACCCAGGCACCCAGTGCGATCTTACTCAGGGTTGGCCTATGCTTTTGCTCCAGCAGCGTGCAGTGTAAAGTGACACACACATTGACAGAATGCTGTCATAATGATCGAAATGAGGTGTTATGGCCTTAACAGAGCAGGGTAAAGCACTGAATGCGCTAATCGATGAGCTGTTTCAACTCAACGGCCAGTTGCTGGCGGAGGCTGACAAGCTCAGCGCACCCTTCGGCCTGACAGGAGCGCGCTGGCAGGTGCTTGGGGCACTCAAACTGGAGGATCGCCCACTGACCGTGGCCCAGATTGCCCGGCGCATGGGCCTGCAGCGTCAGAGTGTGCAACGGTTAAGCGACATTCTCGTTGAGCAGGGGATCCTTGCCTATCACTCAAACCCCGACCACAAACGTGCCAAGCTGGTCGACTTGACCCCCAAAGGGTGCGAGATATTCAATAATGCCAGCACCAGCCAGACCGCCTGGGCCAACGCCATCACTGATGACTTCAGCATAGAGGAGCTGATATTGGCCAGCGAGGTGCTGCACAAACTCAAGCAGCGACTCAGCTAAACTACGCTCCCCTCCCGATTTGAATCCTGTACCCGCTTGCTGTAGGGTGAAAAGGCAATAATCTCTGCCCGGAATAATTCATGGTTATTGCCAGTTTTCTCGCCTTTCTTTTGTTGTTCGTCTTTATCGGTCTTCTCTCGCTCCGACAGCGACAAAAAAACAGTACCGATTATCTTCTCGCCGGCCACAACGTAAAACCCTGGCTGGTGGCCCTTTCCGCTGTCGCCACCAATAACAGCGGTTACATGTTCATCGGGATGATTGGTTATACCTACAGTGTGGGTCTGTCTTCGATCTGGATGATGCTCGGCTGGGTGGCTGGCGACTTTATCGCCTCCCTCCTGGTCCATCGTCCGATTCGCGAAATGACGGAACGGCAGAATGTTCATACCTTTGGCGGCCTGTTGAGTCACTGGCACGATACCAATTATTCCCTGCTGCGGTTTCTTGTCGGGCTCATCACCCTGCTGTTTCTTGGAACCTATGCGGCGGCCCAGCTCAGCGCCGGCAGCAAGGCGCTGCATGTGCTGTTTGACTGGGAACTGTACAGCGGGGCACTCATCGGCACGCTGATCGTCCTGCTCTACTCCTTTGCCGGAGGAATCCGCGCCTCCATCTGGACCGATGCCGCGCAGTCTATCGTCATGTTTGTGGCAATGGCGTTGATGCTCTACATCACCTTCGATAACCTGGACGGATTCAGTGGCCTCAGTGACCGACTGGGGCAGGTGGGTGAACACTACCTTTCGGTGATGCCGCAGGATTTGAGCTATGGCCCCCTGCTCGGCAGTCTGGGCTTTGTGCTTGGCTGGCTGTTTGCCGGCTACGGCGTCGCCGGACAGCCGCATATCATGGTCCGCTTCATGACTATGGACAGGCCGGAAAACATTAACCGTGTCCGCCTCTATTATTACAGCTGGTTTTTCCTGTTTTACGCCATGACTGTCGGTGTCGGTCTCGCCGCACGGGCACTGCTGCCGGAAACCGAAAGCTTCGATGCCGAGCTGGCCCTGCCGACGCTGGCCCAGGAGCTGCTCCCACCGGCCCTGGTGGGTATGGTACTCGCCGGGATTTTCGCCGCCACCATCTCCACTGCAGACTCACTGATTCTCAGTTGCGCCGCTTCACTCACCCGAGACTTTCACCGACAGAAGGTGGATCACTATCTCATCACCAAGGGAGGCACGGTGGTTATCAGCCTGCTGGCACTGGGGATCGCACTGTTTAGCGACAAAAGCGTATTTGCCCTGGTACTCGATGCCTGGGGCGTCCTCGGTGCCGCTTTTGCTCCACTACTGACGGTCTATGCGCTGGGAAAACGCCCCACTCAGGGCCTCGCCATTGCCATGGTTCTCAGTGGTATTGCGACGGTCTATGTCTGGCCGCTGTTCATACCAAATCTCACTTATGCCATTGCCCCCGGTATTATCATTGGCTTTGGTATCTACCTCGCCGGAGCCCGACTCGGCCTGGTCATGCCCGCGGTAAAAAGTCATACCTCATTCTCACGGCGAACGATATTTTTGCGACCTGGTCGTACAAATTCCTCATTCGAAGAAATATAATCAGATGGCTATCGCTACAGGACCGATTCCATGGCCACACTAATTCAATACAAAAACAATGTTCCTGGCGTGAAGATCGCCATCGACAAGTCCCCCTATCGCATCGGGCGCAGCGAAGAGAACGATCTAAGCATTAACGATGCGCTCTCCAGTCGAGAGCATGCCCTTATCGAGAAAGTCAGTAGCGAACAGGACCCCCAGCTTAGCCACTATGTGCTTCGTGACCTGAGCAGCACCAACGGCACCTTTGTTAACCACAATCCGATTACCGTACACCTTTTGCTCGACGGCGATATGATCCGTATCGGCCAAACCTTCTTTCGCTACAGCGAGTCAGGCCAAAGTGAAATGGGCGAAACCAAGATTCTCAAAAAGAGCATCATTCCCGGTGTGTTCTACACCACCGACAAGGAAAAATGATCTATAAAAGGGTGCCCCGTTCATGCCAGGCCTGCGGTAATTGATTATCACCTGAAGACAAGGCGATTTTCTCTCGCATCACTCTCCAATCTGGATGCCTCAGGTAATCCAGGCAATATGCGCCCAATCTAGGTCATAAAGAGCATTAATTTCCCGCACCAGGCTTATAAATTGAATTGTTAGTCAAGCCTCCCCCGGTATCGTATACTCGAAACGACATGCAGTTTATGACATTGGACGTTTTGGACATCACCCTTCCTTGTATCTCCTTAACACCCCGTTTCATGATCTGCACACAACCATAAAGTATTTCCAAAAGGTAAGAATCATGGCAACAGGCACAGTGAAATGGTTTAACGAGTCCAAAGGCTTTGGCTTTCTCGCCCAGGACAATGGTGGTCCGGATGTTTTTGTCCACTTCAGCGCCATCCAGTCTTCCGGTTTCAAGACGCTGAGTGAAGGACAGAGGGTTAGCTTCGACGTTCAGGACGGCCCCAAGGGGCTGCAGGCAAGCAACGTCGTTCCCCAGTAATACCTCCGTCTATCCGGACAGTATGTGACCCCGCCCCTGGCGGGGTTTTTGTTTTCGTCCTCCCCCGCCTTCGTCCCTGTTGCACTTGAATGAAAGCCCGCTACTGTTGATGTAATCAGTCACAACACCACAGTGGAGAGTCATCATGAAACTGTTCATTACCACCTTGGCAACGTTAGTCCTCGCTGCCATTCCACTCACACCTGTATCAGCCTCGCAACATGGGATGGCAGGCGAGAAAGCCTCCGACCAAGCCGAAGAGATGACGGCACAACACCCGCAGGGAATGAAACCGGAAGAGATGCGTGGTAATGCAAAGCAGCAAATGCAGCAAACCCAGGAACAAGCAGAGAAGATGGAAGGTAATGGCGAGGGCGCCATGGAGCAGCAGCGACAGATGGAGCAGGAAAGGATAAGAAGAAATGATGGCGAGGGAGCGATGGAACAACAGCGCGAGATGGAGCATAAAGAGTCCGGGGAAGGAGCCCACGAGGGCGAGGAAAAGCGAGAGCGCAAGTGGTGGCGCTTCTGGGAATAACGCCCAGGTTTGTCCTATGGCATTCTTGCCGCCCGGCCACGTGCCGGGTAGCACTAAATACCGCCTACTTTCCTATCTCACCAATAATACGGTCGACTTCCTTCTTCCCCTGATTGGTCAGGCAACGTAGCCTGTCTGTCGTACACTCGGCTTTGCAGGAAGCCGTGCGAAGATCAGAACCATAATGGCGCACGCTGCACCAGCTATCGCATGCCTTGGCATTGAGATCACAACTGCCCCATAACGGCAGGGTCAACGCGGCAATGAGTGTTACCACCACGATGAGATAGAGCTTTTTCATAACCACTCCTGTTTGCACCAGTACCAGAGCCTAATGGATCGTGCCACTCACGGCGACTGCCCCTCACCGGTAATGTGACACAGGTGTCATTATCGCCCCCACCTATTTCCTGTCCCCTGCAGCCCCAGCTGGCAATACCTGCCTTTACTGCTAGTTTTTTACCATGCCTCGAGCGCAAAGTGTGTGAGGTAAGCGCGATGCAGGCACCTCTCAAGCAGCCGCCCCTTAGTTCGGTGAGGGCTCGACCATGGAATATCACACAACCATTCTGTTGACAGAGTTCGTTACACATGACGTAAAACGTTTTGTCATCACCCGACCGGAAGGATTTACCTTTCATCCAGGACAGGGGGTCGAACTTTCAATCGATAAGCCCGGCTGGGTAGATATCAAGCGTCCATTCACCCCTACCTCGTTACCTTATGACGAAGTGCTGGAGTTCACTATCAAGAGTTATCCGGAACACAAGGGAATGACCGATCAGCTGCACCGACTCTCACCTGGAGACAAACTCCTGATGAGTGAGCCCTTCGGCACGATCCAGTACAAAGGGCCGGGAACCTTTATCGCCGCTGGCGCAGGTATAACGCCTTTTTTGGCGATCATCCGCCGCCTGGCCCGGGACAACCAGTTAGACAACCACCGGCTGCTATTTTCCAACAAGGGGCCGGCAGACATTATCTGCGAACAGGAACTGAGCCATTATCTCGGTGAGGCCGCCACCTTCATCTGCACCCGCACGAGCGACTGTCGTTGCCAGCAACTTCACATTAACAGGGATTTCCTGCAGCAGCATGTCTCCGACATAAAACAGCACTTCTATGTCTGCGGTCCACCGCCCTTTGTCAACGCCATCAACTCGGCATTAAAAGATCTTGGCGCCAATCCCGATGCGCTGATATTCGAACGCTAATCCGCAGGTATTCCTAATGGGGATAAGCATCGAACGCGCCTATGATTTCTACAAGCAAGAGAAACCGAAAGGGAGCTATGCAGTACTGGTCGACCGAATGTGGCCAAGAGGAATCAAAAAGGAACAACTCCAGCTGGACGAGTGGGCCAAGCAGCTTGCACCATCCACCCCGTTACGCAAATGGTTCGCCCACGATATCAACAAGTGGCAGGAGTTCCTCAAGCGTTATCATGAAGAGGTTGGTGCATATCAGGATGAGTTAAGACGTCTGAAGCAATTATCACGAAATCATCACCTCATTTTGATCTATGGGGCGAAGGACCGCGAGCACAACCAGGCTATTGCCCTGAAATCACTGCTTGAGCAGTAGCACCAGCCTCGCATTCGTTTGGTACACACAAGGTTGCGAACTAACCTTGTCGTGCGGACTTGCCCTGAGGATAGAGGAAACTGACGTGGAAATTTCACAGCAAATTGAACAGTACCTCTCTAGCATCAGTTGGGAGTCTATCATCGGCTCAAGCCTGCGCATTCTCCTTATCGTGGTACTGCTCTGGTTCGTCATGCGTTTCGTTAAGGTTCTGCTCGGGCGTCTGGAAAAACGTCTTATTAGAGGTGCCGTTGGCGAAGTACCCAGTGAAACCCAAAAGCGTGCCGAAACCATCGTACGTCTATTGAGGCAAGCAGCAATTATCATGCTGTGGTTGACTGGTGTGCTGATGATACTGCGCGAGATTGGTGTGGAAATAGGACCTGTTCTCGCCAGCGCCGGTGTCGTTGGATTGGCCATCGGCTTCGGCGCACAGAATCTGGTTCGCGATGTGATTGCCGGCTTTTTTTTCATTATCGAGAATCAGGTCAGGGTTGGCGATGTGGCGATTGTCAACGGCACGGGGGGGCTGGTGGAGGCTGTTAACTTCCGCACGTTAATCCTCCGGGATCTCTCGGGCGTGGTCCATGTTTTTCCCAATGGTACGATCAACACCATATCCAATCTCACTCAGGTATGGTCCGCCTACGTTTTCGATATTGGTGTTGCTTATAAGGAAGATGTTGACCGTGTCATGAACTTGCTAAAGGAAGTTGGCAAGGAGATGCGCAAGGATCACTATTTCGGCCCCCTGATTATTGAAGACATAGAAATCTTCGGCGTCGACGCCTTTGCCGACTCCGCCGTAGTGATCAAGGGCCGCCTGAAAACCAGACCAATCAAACAGTGGGAGGTGGGACGAGAATTTCTCAGACGGGTAAAAAAGACCTTTGATAGGGAGAATATTGAAATCCCCTTCCCGCACCGTTCGATCTATTTCGGTGAAAACAGTAAACCGTTTCTGGCCGCGCTGTTGGAACAAGAGGAGATGAAAAAGAGTTCTGAGCAAGTGGTGGTGAGTAAATAAAGTGTAAACATTCTGTATCAACTATCGCGACAAAAAAATCTGTTTTCATCAACTAGCGGTTCGTACCCTATTGCAGAGCAAAAAATTGCAGCTACCTTATTGATAGCAACCTATCGTTCGCCTCTGTTTCGGATTGATTTATTCAACACGCACACTTCCCACTCATCTATAGGAGTCGCTTATGAGAACCCCACTTGTTTGCACCATCCTTGCGTCTGCACTTCTTGCCACACCAACCGCATTCGCAGCCGGAGCTGGACACTTTTACATTGGCGCCGGCCTTGGCGGAACCACGGTCAAGGATGCTCCCAGTGCATCCGAGTTCGATTCCGACCTGGCATCGATCGGCATTACCGCCTCCTCCTCGGTCGACGATACGGATACCGGATGGAAACTGTACGGCGGCTACATGTTCAACCAAAACCTTGCTGTTGAGGCAAGCTATGCTGACCTCGGCGAACTGAGTATCGACAGCACTATCACAGCGCCCTTAGCAGGCACCCTCGCAACCACCTGGGAAGCCCAGACCCTCGCAGTCTCTGCTGTGGGTATCTGGCCGCTGGCGTACAATTTTGAGATCTTCGGCAAAGCAGGCTTCCATTACTGGGATGCTGAAATCACCGCGACAGCGACGGGAGGAGGCGGTGCCGCCAGCGGCTCGGATGATGATAACGGCACGGACGTGCTGTATGGAATTGGGGCCGCCTACAACCTCAATGACAATTTTGCACTACGTGCCGAATGGGAACGCTACAGCAATATCGGTGATGACAACACAACCGGCGAGTCCGATGTGGATATGTGGTCTGCCGGTGTGCAATACAGCTTCTAACATTTGGTCTTTTCAAATGGTGCCGGGATATTTCCCGGCACCCACTCCACCTTCATTGATATATCGATACAAAAAGGGCGGTGACGCCTCCCAACCATATTACTGATCCGTTTGTTATTGTGTCTGGTCCTGCGTTTAACCTGCTCCTGGAGCTTGTCCAGATCTTTTAGCTGATCCCGATCTCTGAGCTGGTCCTGCTCACGAAGTGGATCCTTTTTCTGCTCCGTCACCTTCTCCTGCTCCATCGAACCGCCCATACCCTGGACAGATTGTTGCCCCTGATACATCGGACCGCCACTCCCCGTCCCGCCGGCGGCGAACAACGAGCTGTTAATGAGGATAGTGAGTGCAACCGAAGAAAGAAGTATCCCGATACGTTTCATGCCAATACCTCGTCTGAACAGCCACGGCACAACCTGCCGCAGGTGTGATGCAGTATTGTTCTGACAAATACGCTGTCAGCCGTGCAGCAGCCCCGCCCTGACACAACGCAGTACCTCAAAGGAATACTCGCCATCCAACGCCTCGAACACCGGCTTCAGACGATTCCCTGCACCATGGTGCTCAAGGGCAAACCTGATCGCCGCCAGCCGCTCCTCAGATAGCGCCACCACTTCTTGTAACTGCACCTCGCCATGCGCAATCGCCTCAACCAGGTGGTTATAGATGGTGGTCGGCTTGAGGCCACGCTGGTGGGCAATGGCCTCCACATCCATGCCAAGGCGAAACAACTGCAGTGTTTCATCGGCGGTATTGGTTGCGGATGTTGCTTCATCACGGTAATGGGCCTGTAATACCTCGAGAAAGGTCTCACCGTAGGCATCGAGCTTGCGCGCGCCAATCCCCGATATGGTGCCTAGCTGGACCAGCGTCTGGGGCTGCTGCTCGATCATCGCCATCAAAGTGGCGTCGTGAAAGATCATATAAGCGGGTATGCCCTGTTCCTCGGCCAGGCGTTGGCGTGTAGCACGCAACGTGTCCCAGAGTTGGCGGTGAACGGCCTCAACCTGAGGTTCGGCTTTGCGTTCGCGCCGTTCGCTGCGGCTTCGTTTAAGCTGCTTGCGCAGCATCAGCGTCTCTTCACCACGCAATACCGGGCGGCAGGCCTCAGTCAAGCGCAGCGCACCGTAACCCTCCAGATCCACCGCCAGCAGCCCACAGGCGATGAGTTGCCGATAGAGGTCGCGCCACTGGCTCTGATTTAGCTCGGTGCCAATACCGAAGGTAGATAGGGTATTGTGGCCAAAGCGACGGATCCGTTCATGCTCCTTGCCGAGCAGTACATCGACCAGATAGCTGACACCAAATCGCTGGCCGGTGCGGTGGACACAGGAGAGCGCCTTTTGCGCCGCCACCGTGGCATCCCAGGTCTCGGGCGGTTCTAAGCAGTTGTCGCAGTTGCCGCAGGGCTCGGGCAGGGCGTCGCCAAAGTAGCGCAGCAGTGCCTGGCGGCGGCAGGTGGTGAGCTCACACAGCCCGAGCATCGCATCGAGCTTGTGCCGTTCGATGCGCTTGTGGCTCTCGTTCGCCTCGGAGGCCTCCTGCATCTGCCTCAGAGTGATCACATCCTGAAGTCCATACGCCATCCAGGCGTCAGCAGGCAAACCATCACGGCCGGCCCGACCAGTTTCCTGGTAGTAGGCCTCAATGCTTTTCGGCAAGTTAAGGTGAGCAACAAAGCGCACGTCCGGTTTGTCGATACCCATGCCAAAGGCGATAGTGGCGACGATGATCACCCCTTCTTCTCTCAGGAAACGCTGCTGATTCTTCTGGCGAGTCTCCGCCGGGAGCCCCGCATGGTAGGGCAGCGCCTTGAGCCCCTTGCCTTCCAGCCAGGCGGCCACCTCCTCGACCCGCTTGCGCGATAGGCAGTAAACGATACCCGCCTCTCCCTCATGTTCCTCACGGATAAAGCGCAGCAACACCTCGCGGACGTTACTGCCGCTCTCACTGATGCGATAACGAATATTGGGCCGGTCGAAGCTGCTGATGAACTGCCGCGCCCCCTCCAGAGCAAGACGTTCGATGATTTCACGGCGGGTCGGCGCGTCAGCGGTAGCCGTCAGCGCCACCCGCGGCACGGAGGGGAAGCGTTCATGCAGGATGGAGAGCTGAATATACTCCGGACGGAAATCATGCCCCCATTGGGAAACACAGTGAGCCTCATCGATGGCGAACAGGCTGATATGCGCCTGCGACAGTAGTTCCAGGGTACGCAGCAGCATCAGACGTTCCGGGGCTATGTAGAGCAGATCCAGCTTGCCCATGAGTAGGGCCTGCTCGACCTCTCTCGCCTCGGCAACGCTCAGGGAGGAGTTGAGAAAAGCAGCACGCACCCCATTCTGACGCAGGGCGTCGACCTGATCCTGCATCAGTGCAATGAGCGGCGAAACCACTATCCCGGTGCCAGGGCGCACCAAGGCCGGGATCTGGTAGCAGAGCGACTTTCCTCCCCCCGTAGGCATCAGCACCAGGGCATCACCGCCAGTGCAGAGGTGGTCAACGATCTCTCCCTGTCCTGGGCGGAAGGCCTTGTAGCCAAAGACCGACTGCAACAGCTGTTGTGCATCGGGGTTTACGGATTCTAACTGGGACATACCGGCGTGTTAGCGTGACACATGGGATAGCGATGATACCCCTTTTGGCCGGAAATGAACGACCCGCCTAACATGGAAGGCCCGTCGTTCAAGGGAAGAGGCCATCCCTGGGGCCATGAAAATTTCACTCAGACCTATAGTCACAACCGAAAATATCGCCTATAGTGTTCGCAGCTACAGATTTTGGCATTGGCAGTTTAGGTTGTTCCCCCTGCGTTACTCCCGAACCACACCAGTACAATTCCTGTTAGCAACACACGATTTTTTTTTAATCAGTAAAGGTACACATATCATGGCAACAGGTTCTGTAAAGTGGTTCAACGAATCCAAAGGCTTCGGTTTCATCACCCAGGATGATGGCGGGGCAGATGTATTTGTTCACTTCAGCGCCATTCAGGGCAGCGGCTTCAAGACCTTGGCCGAAGGCCAGAAGGTCACCTTCGACGTCGAAAACGGCCCCAAAGGCCCCCAGGCAAGCAACGTCGTTGCCCAGTAAGCCCTGAGCTTATTGCCTGAAAAGAACCCCGCCTCGTGCGGGGTTCTTTGTTTATTGGGATAGGTAGGTCTGGCTTAAGCCCAACAGCACTTTGACTAGCCTTTCTTCCGCCGCGAACTATCCGCTCCTTTTGACCGGATGAACTTCTTCGGCTTTTTGCCCACCGGCGCGTCCGCGCTTGCCCTTCTCTCGCCGGCAGCCCCGGGCTTTCTCTTGAGTGGCTTTTCCCCTCGTCCGGCTTTCTCGCCCTTGGCTGGTTTGTCCCCCATTCCCGGACGCGAACTACGCGCTGGCCTTTTCCCCGCTCTGGGGGGGGCCTCGCCGAGCAGGTGAAGCCGCATCTGCCTGCCGCAGATCCATGCCTGCTGCAGCTTTACCAGGGCCTCCTCCGGCATTCCCTCCGGCAGATCGACGGTACTGTAATGGTCGTAAAGCTTGATATGGCCGATGTAACGGCTCTCCAGCCCCGCCTCGTTGGCGATGGCGCCGACAATGTTCTTGGGCTGTACGCCACTCTCCCTTCCCACCTCGAGCCGGTAACGCTGCATCCCCGGTTCCGGTTCGCCGGCGGACTCGAAGCTTCGCGGCTCACGGCGCTTGTCACGCCCCCCTTCCGGACGCCCCTCTCGCACAGACGGTTTGGGTTCAGGTTCTGCCTGTAACGGCCGCTCACGTTGCACCAGATAGGCCAGCGCGGCGGCGATCTCGGCCAACCCGATATTGTGCTCGCTCTGGTAACCCTCGATCACCTCCTCGAAGAACCCCAATTCCTGGGATTCGATGGTATCGGTAATAAGTTGCCGGAACTGCTCAGTCCGCCGGCCCGCAATATCTGCACGGCTGGGTAACTGCATCGGCGTGATCGGTTGGCGAGTCGCCTTTTCGATGGCGGCGAGCATGCGCTTTTCCCGCGGCGCAACGAACAAAATCGCCTCCCCTTTGCGACCGGCCCGACCGGTACGCCCAATACGGTGAACATAGGCCTCGGTGTCATAGGGAATGTCATAGTTGATGACATGGCTGATACGCTCCACATCGAGACCACGAGCTGCCACATCCGTGGCAACCACGATATCGAGCTTGCCGTTCTTGAGCCGCTCGATGGTTTTCTCGCGCAGTGCCTGGTTCATGTCACCATTGAGTGCGGCACTGGAATAGCCTCGTGCCTCGAGTTTTTCGGCCAGCTCTACCGTGGCTGTCTTGGTGCGCACGAAGATGATGAGGCCATCGAACTCCTCCACCTCGAGGATACGGGTCAGGGCATCGAGCTTATGGACGCCACTGACCTGCCAGTAACGCTGGGTAATGGTAGAGACAGTGGTGGTTTTGGCCTTGATGCGAATTTCCACCGGATCCTTCAGGTGAGCACGAGCCACCCGACGGATCGCCTCCGGCATGGTGGCGGAAAAGAGCGCCACCTGGCGTTCGGACGGGGTATGCTCCAGGATCTGCTCCACATCATCGATAAAACCCATGCGCAACATCTCGTCGGCCTCATCGAGCACCACCGCCCTTAGACCATCAAGATTAAGCGTGCCACGACGCAGGTGATCCTGTACCCTCCCCGGCGTCCCTACCACCACGTGCACCCCTCGCCGCAGTTGTCGCAGCTGGATATCCATACTCTGGCCGCCGTAAACCGGCAGAATGTGAAAGCCCGGCAAATGACGGGCATAGCTCTGCATCGCCTCAGCCACCTGCAGCGCCAACTCACGGGTCGGCGCCAGCACCAGAATTTGGGGGGTACTCTGACTCAGGTCCAGCCGGCTAAGCAGCGGCAAGGCAAAGGCCGCCGTCTTGCCGGTACCGGTCTGGGCCATGCCCAGCAGGTCGCGTCCCTCGAGCAGAGGCGGAATACTCTGTGCCTGGATCGGCGAGGGGGCTTCATAACCGGCCTCTCCGACCGCCTGAAGGATAGGTGCGGCAAGTGGCAGCTGGGCAAAGCTGACGATTTCATCTGCAGACATGATGTGACCTTATCGTAGGGGGCGGTCCGGGAAGAGCCGGGCGAAGCTGCCTGAAATAACCAAGTATACGCTAACCAGTGATCGATCCGTGCCTGTTTTCGTCGAATGACATTTCAGAAATGATTGCCTGCCGTGTTCTCCTTCATCGACTTAGCAGGGCAGGCGAGTTGCTCAAAATCTTCCGCCCAGGCAAGCAGTTGCCGACGAAAATGACGCTCTTGAGCCGGTGTCTCGACCGCAGTGATCTGTGCCAGCATCTCCATGGTTCGCTCCCGCATACTGGCATACGCCTTACGGTAACTTTCCGGCCATAACTGGCGGGGATCCGCGAACAGCATGTGGATCCGTGCACGAAATTGTTCGGGGTTGTTACGCAGCGTAAAGGCCTCGTCCAGGGCCCGCTGCCAACGATCACGACTCGCCATCCAGTCTTCACCGCCCGGCCCCAAATCCTCTGCCCAGCGCTCAAGCGCCTGCTGTTGTGGCGCATTCAATGGACCAATCCACCGCCGCAGCATCTCTTCCATTCGGTCGATGCGTCGCTGCCTGATCCTTTTCCGGCTGGCGGTAACATATTGCTTTTCCAGTTCCCGGTTGCGCTGCTCCAGGTTGCTCATCAGTTCTTCCACCTGGGCATCACTGGCGGTGAACAACAACGCCGCTATATCGGGAGTGAGGTTTTCCATCAGCTCCCGCCAGAATTCCAGACTCTGTTGATAATGTTGCTCAAGACGTTCTCGGGTGAAAGGGAGGGGCTCAGCATGCATCTCACGGAACCACCCGGCATAGGCGCCTAGCTGCGTACGGCAATGCCACTCGAGCCTTTCTTCAAGTCGCTGCTCAAGCTCGCTACGTTGCGCACTGTTGAAACTGATGTAGTCGCCGAGATGCCAGGGGACTAGCCAGTCTAGTTGGCGATAAGTGAAACTGAAGGTACAGGCGACTAGCGTGAACGCTAGCACGACGGGACATAGCGAGAATGATCGCCACTGCGTTAACAGGTTTGGGCTCAATAGCCGAGGACGCTTATGGATGCTCATCCTCAAGATATATAGCACCGGCTCCGTGGCAAGGGGTAAATAAACGGTGAGGCTTGGTGAAATCCAGGGCATTCCAATCCCCGCCGGAACCTTTTTATCCCGGCGGGGAAAGGAAGGTCGGTGTTAGTGCCAGTAGGCGAAAAGCCCCATCACGGCACCGGGGAGAAGCTCGACCCAGTCATCGTATTCATCATCATCCATGTCGGTCTCCTCGTCGCTGTAGAGCAGCGCCAGTTGTGCCATTGGCGCCACCAGGCTCTGCTCGTTTTGCGGTAGCTCATCCCACAGATCCTGCTGCTCCTCGACCCCGTGCATAAAACCGAAGCACCAGCCCTCATAAGCCTCCAGGATCTCGCCCTCCTCCTCGGTCTCGATAACCAGCGGCTCGAAGTCACGGCGTGCCTGCAGGGTGGCGACCAACTCGTTGTACAGCCGCTGCAACAAAGAGGTCATGTGCTCCCTCTGCTGATCATCAGCAAACGTGGGCTGGCCCCAAATAGCCTCTTGCCAGGCATCCTCAGCCGGCAGGTTCGGGGTCACCGCAAGTGCGGTGAGATAACCGTGGGCTTCATCTATCGACAAGGCATCATCACAGGCGTCGGAAAGCAGAAACTCATCCAGTTCGCCCAGCTCATTTTCATTCAGGGGAGTATCGAGATCGGTAGACATAGCTATATTCCTGCAGGCGGTCATGACATTAAGCAGTGCGAATTGGATACCATCTGTCTGAGCAACGCAACCGCTATTTTTTCCAAAGATTCCGCTACCGACGCTACCCCCCAAAACACCACCGTCCCGAGACGAGTAAGCACTTGCCCACCATGCCAATACCGAGGGCTGCAGCTTTTTTTCTAATCATCCTCTACAGTTAGTTATGATTTTCCGCCACCCATCAGGAACGACCATGCCCCGCATCTCACATGATCTGTACCTGGAACGACTGGCCGAACTCTGGCAGCTCAGTGCCAGGCAACGACGTGTCCTGAAAGGGCTGGATGAGAAAACCATTCCCTCGCTACAGGATATTCAACAGACCCTGCAGAACCTCTTTCCCCACAATCCGCAACTGGCCGAATTGTGGCCCACCACCAACAACAAGGCCTTCGACAACCGCTCGCCCATGCAGGTTATTGAAGAGGAAGGTCTTGCCGGTGTCGAAAAGGTGCGGCGCTTTCTTTGCCTGCACCATTAACACGCTCCGCCCTCAGAGTCAGAAAGGCGGTTCGTCATGAAAGCCCATCTTCTCACCGCTTGCCGGATGGGTAAAAGCCAACGTCGTAGCATGCAGCAGAAGCCGATCCGCCATCGCCTGGGCCTTGGCATCGGCATAGAGCCGATCACCGAGGATTGGGTGGCCGAGTTCCATCAGGTGGACACGAAGCTGGTGAGAACGGCCGGTCACCGGAATAAGGTGCAAGCGACTACGTTCCCCTTCATCGGACAGCCTTTCCCATCGAGTAAAGGAGGGTTTACCCAATTCCCGGTCCACCATCTGGCGCGGGCGATTGGGCCAGTCACAACGCAGGGGCAGGTCAATCTCGCCACGCTCCGCTGCCGGCACCCCCGAAACCACCGCCGTGTAGCTCTTTTCCACCTCTCGCTCCTGGAACTGGCGGCTCAGCTCACGATGCGCTGTTTTGTGCCGCGCCAGCAACATCAATCCGGAGGTTTCCCAGTCCAACCGGTGTACCTCGCGAATCCCAGGAAAATCCTGCGCCAGACGGCTGACCACACAATCCTGTTTGTCACTCCCCCTCCCCGGCACGGAAAGGAGCAGCGTCGGCTTGCTGACGACAACCAGATGCTCATCCAGGAAACAGGTTTTTAGCGACATACCAGGAGAACCAGGTGAAGGGGAAACAGACGGTACATTATAAATGCATCCGATGTGGACAGAACCCAACTTCAAACTTTTTATTCTTTCCAATTTCATCGCCAGCCAAAATTCGCTACAGTGCACTGCTGCTTTTCTGAGAAAAATAACCTGATCACGGGCAGGGCCACTGAGATAGTCGTCAGAGCCTTGTTAATACCGTCAAGGAAACCCATACAGCTTTTTCGCCCAGTTTCGCTGCAAGTGAGCCCGATGGAATTTAAAGATTATTTGCGCATTCTCGCCGCCAAAGACGGATCCGACCTTTACCTGAGCACCGGGGCACCGCCCTGTGCCAAGTTCCATGGCGTGCTCCGCCCGCTGGACAAAGCACCCATGCAGCCGGGCAGAATCCTCGAAATCGCCAACAGCATCATGAGTGAGGACCAGCAGCAAGATTTTGTGCACGGACTGGAGATGAACATGGCGATCTCCGAGCCGGGTATCGGCCGCTTTCGCGTCAATATCTTCAAGCAGCGTAATGAAGTCTCCATGGTGGTGCGCAACATCAAGACCGAGATCCCCAACATCAAGGATCTGGACCTGCCGCCCATCCTCAGCGAGGTCATCATGGCCAAGCGCGGCCTGATCCTGTTCGTCGGCGGCACCGGTTCTGGCAAATCCACCTCGCTGGCGGCACTCATCGACCACCGCAACAGCACAGCGCCCAGCGGCGGGCATATCATCACCATTGAGGATCCGATCGAGTTTATCCATCCGCACAAGCGCTGCATCGTCAATCAGCGTGAGGTTGGTGTCGATACCCTGACCTTCGAGGAGGCGCTGAAAAACACCTTGCGCCAAGCCCCCGATGTGATCCTCATTGGCGAGATCCGTGACCGCGAAACCATGGAGCATGCGCTGGCCTTTGCCGAAACAGGCCATCTGGCGATCTCCACCCTGCATGCCAACAACGCCAACCAAGCACTGGACCGCATCATCAACTTCTTCCCCGAAGAGCGACGGCCGCAGCTGTTGCAGGATCTTTCCTCCAATCTGCGGGCCTTCGTTTCACAACGCCTAATTCCCACTGTGGACAACAAGCGCAAGGCCGCTATCGAGGTACTGCTGGGCAGCCCCACGGTCCAGGAGTTGATCAAGCGTGGAGAGATGCATGGCATCAAGGAGGTGATGGAAAAATCCGAGGCGATCGGGATGCAAACCTTCGACGGCGCTCTGTTCAGACTCTACACCGCCGGCCACATCAGTCTGGAAGAGGCGTTGAAAAATGCCGACTCACCCAACAACCTGCGTCTGCGTATCAGCCTCTCCGAGAAGGGCGGCGATCAGAAGCCGGCCGACAGCGGCGGACTCAATCTCAGCCTCGAGGCTATCGAAGAGGAAGAAGAGGACGAGACGCCACCAACAGGGCCGGCACAGTTTTGATGGGATTCTCCGGCCGATGTTTATCCTGCCCCTTTCCCCCTCCGGGTGAATAGCTATAATGGGACACACAACATCGGCAAGGAAGGAATCGCCTCATGAATGACGAACTCAAAACACATGTACGCAGCACGGCCACCTGGAAACGCGGTCTGCTCATCTTACTCTTCGCCATCATTTACAGCATCTCTGAGGTGGTGCTTGCGGCCATCGTCCTGTTCCAATTTGGCAGCCAGCTCTTTACCGGCAGGATCAATGACAAACTCTATCGGTTCAGCTGCGGGTTGACCGCCTACTTCTACCAGCTGGTGCAGTTCTTTACCTACCGTTCAGATCTGAAACCCTACCCTTTCAGTGAGTGGCCCAGCGAGGGACTGGAGAGCGTGCAGGAGCAGGAGAAAGAACTGCAAAAGGCGCTCAAGCAACAAGCCGAACAGACCGCCCCCCCCGAGCCAAATACTGGTGAGGACGCCTCGGCACCGAAAGAGTAGCCTGTCACGGACAGCAACCTGCTTGGCGTCAGCGGTTCTTCCGAACAGCCTGTCACCTTAAACGATCCGCCCTTTGGCACAGTTTGATGGAAACAGTAACGGCCCGCCTGCTGCTTATCGTGGTGCTCTGGGGCCTCTATTGCCTGCTCCACTCGCTACTGGCCTCTCTGCCCGCCAAGCACTGGATTTGCTCCCGGTATCCCTCACTGATGCCCTACTATCGCCTGGGCTTCAACACCATCGCAACGATGTTACTCCTGCCGCCCCTGTACTTCACCTGGCTCTGGCGCGGGCCGTATCTCTGGCAATGGAGCGGTCCGTTCTTCTGGCTGGCCAATAGCCTGGCATTACTCGCCGTGGCCGGTTTTTTCTGGACGCTACGCTATTACTCAGGGGCCGAATTTCTTGGCCTGAGCCAAGCGCGCAGGCGTGACACCTCGGTCACCGATCAGGAGCATTTCCACCTCTCGCCGCTGCATCGCTATGTACGTCATCCCTGGTATGGACTCGGTCTGGTGATTCTCTGGACCCGCGATATGGATGTCATGTTTCTGACTACAGCTATCGTACTGACGGTCTACCTGTTTATCGGTGCCCGGTTGGAAGAGCGCAAACTGATGAGTTATCACGGGGAGGTTTACCGGCAATACCGACAAAAGGTCCCGGGCTTTTTTCCTTTGCCCTGGCGTCACTTGGGCAAATCGCAGGAAAAGGCCTTGCTGGAGATGGCAAAGCAACAACGACCGAAGGAGCATGGTCGCTGTTGAATCTTACGCCGGCTTTCTTGAGAAGAGTAAATAGAGGCTGGCGATGAAATAAATAGAGAACACCAGCAGCATCCATTCAGGTATGCTCAGGCCAAGAAGGCTCCACTTTACCTCGGCACACTCGCCCGAACCCTTGAACACCATCTCCAGCGCTCGGTGAAGGGGAAAGACCTCCAGCATATAATCCAGGCCGGGACCACAGTCGGGCACCCGATCCGGCGGCAGGTGTTGCAGCCAGACATTGCGTCCGGCAGTGACCAGCCCGAACAGGGATGCCGACAGGGTCAGGCCCGCATAGATGCGACGCCCCCAGCCAGATGGATTGTGCAGGGCAGCTATCAGCAAAACCACACCGACTCCCATCACCGCGACCCGTTGCAGGATGCACAATGGGCAAGGCTCAAGTCCCATGACATGCTGCATGTAGAGGGCAATACCCAGCAATATGACGCAGCCAAGAAAACCGGCAAAAAATATCGTCCGGTGCGACATCAGGATCCTCCTGTGAGCAGTTCTTTAACCAGCTAGAGCATTACCACATCAGGTCATCGGGGATCTTGTAATCGGCATAGGGGTCGTCATCATCGCTGTGTTGTTCCGGTTCATTGCAGAGGACTACATAGCTCTCATCACGCTGGCGAATCTTCTCCGCCACCGCGTTGGGCACCAGCTCATATTCCTCATCGAGTCTGACAATGGCCAGGCGCCCAAGGCCTAACTGACGCTGAACCTGTTCGGTGACATAGAGGCGCTTGACCTTGTTGCCATCGCTGAAGTTATAGGCAATCTCCCCTTCCTCCCCGGGCAGGCGGTTAACTTCTATCAACTGCCTCACCTGGGCCGCCAGCGCCTTGCGTTCGGCCTCCTCCTTGCGCTGGCGGTTGAGCTCCCGATCCCGCTCGGCCTTTTGTGCCACCGCCTGTTGAGCCAGACGCGCTGCCTCATCCACAACCACAGCCTTCTTGTCCTGTTGCTTGGCCTGTTTGTGCTTCTCTTTTTTCGCCTGCTTGACCTTCTTTTCATCAACCAAGCCCATTTTCAATAGTTGTTGCTGCAGCGAGTTGCTCAAGGGAGGCTCTCCTGACGGTTTGTTCGCTTGACTGTGGCCACTATACCCCACCCACCAGGACCGGTGAATCGTACTGGTCGCGATTTTCCAAATCTCGCAACGCCCCTGCCCCACAAAGAAAGGGGGCGTCGAGCGCCCCCTGCCTCTCCACTTAATGGGGTGGTCATCAGCGTGGCATATAGGTTATGCAGAGCACCTTACCACCCTCCTGGCTGACTGAAATGCTCTCGGCAGAACACTCCAAATCGGCATTGTGAGTACATCCACCTACCTTGCATGCACCAACCCCAGCCTTGATCTGCCTGTTCCTGACGTGACTCCCGGCACTCATGAAGGTATCGCAGCCCGGGGAGACGCCATCGCCGATGGTGATCGCCTTGGCGTGACAGGCAGCATTGAGGTTGTAGGCACACCCCTCGACATCGCAGCGCTGAATCAGGGGCATTTCGATAAGGATTTCCATAGTTACCTCCTGCTGGTACTAGACCGTCGGACTGACAGCACAGGAAAACTAGGTGAGTAGGCCTGATATGCAAATCATTAATTCCCCGAAGGGGTCGGGAACACCCCCATGTTCTACACTTGGGTACACCAGCGCATTCAAGGGAGACCCAAAATGGACGGCCACCAGGAGCACTCGCCGGCTAATCGGGCCAATGTCATCCTGCTCGGCCTGGTCAGTTTCATCAACGACACCTCAAGCAAGATCATCGTACCTATCCTGCCGCTGTTCATCGCCCAGCTCGGTGGCGGCGGTTTTGCTGTGGGCCTTACCGCTGGGTTAAGTGACAGCGCGGCCAGTCTCGCCAAACTCCTTGCCGGTTACTGGTCGGACCGTCTTGGTCGTCGCAAACCCTTTGTGCTCGTCGGTTACGCGCTCTCTGCGCTGGCAAAGCTGTTGCTCGCGGTAGCTGTCACCTGGCAGCACGTCCTGGCTCTGAGAGTGATGGAGCGACTCGGCAAGGGCGTCCGCTCGGCACCGCGCGATGCCATCCTCGCCGCCTCGACGCAAAAACGGAGCCGCGGTCGCGGCTTTGGCCTGCATCGAGCCATGGACAGCGGCGGCGCCCTGCTCGGCACCCTGCTGGTGCTGGCGCTCTATTGGGAATTCAACCTCGGTTTTATGGAGATTTTTCTTTTTGCCGGCCTGCTCGGCTTTGCCAGCCTGCTGCCCCTCTGGCTGGTGAAGGAAAAGCGTGATGACAAGAAACCCACGCCGCCACGATTGCAGCTGGCGGCACTGCCGCCGACCCTGCGCCGGTTCATGCTGATCGCATTTACCTATGCGTTAGGCAACTTCAGCTACATGTTCTTTGTGCTTCGCGCCGAGAGCTTGTTCGAAGAACGGTTGGCAGTGGCCATCCCCTTGCTGCTCTATGCACTCTACCAACTGAGCTTCACTCTGTTTGCCATCCCCGCCGGCATCCTTTCCGATCGCGTCGGCCGCCGCCCGGTCCTGCTTGCCGGTTATGGCCTTTTCACCCTGCTCTGTATCGGCTTTATGTTTGCGGCGGCATTACCGTCGCTGCTACTGCTGTTTCTCCTCTACGGCGTCAACTACGCTTTGGTGGAGGCTACCGAGAGAACCCTGGTATCCGATCTGGCAGCGGAGGGTGAGCGGGGCACGGCGCTAGGTGCCTACCACATGATGACCAGCCTTGCTGCGTTGCCGGCGGGACTGCTTGCCGGATTGTTGTGGGAGCTCGATCCCGACTACACCTTTGTCGCTGGCGCCCTGCTCTCGGCCCTGGCAATGGGAATGCTCGCCATGTTACTCGATAGCAATCGGCCTGAATGAGGTATCTGGACCGGAAAGGGAGGCTTTGCCTCATCATGCGCTGCACCAGGAGGTTGGCAATATGAATTGGCTGATTCTTGGCCTCGTCCTGCTCATCGGTGTCCATTTGGTCCCCGCGGCGGTGCCTCTTCGGCGCTGGCTGGTAACATGTCTGGGTGAACCGGCCTATCGCGGCTTGTTTGCCATCTTCGCTCTCACCGGACTGGTGCTTATCGTCCTGGGGATGAGCCGGGCACCGCTTATTCCCGTTTGGGAACCACCCACTTGGGGAGCGGGAGTGGCACCATTGTTTATGCTTCCGGCGATGATTTTACTGGCCGGTGCCTACCTCCCCGGCAACCTCCATCGGCTTACCCCCCACCCCATGTCATGGGGCGTGGTGCTCTGGGCTGCCGGCCACCTGCTTGCCAACGGTGATGCAGCCGCAATGCTGCTGTTTGGTTCACTCGGTCTCTACAGCCTTTTCGCCATTTGGTCAGCGAACCGGCGCGGTGCGGTCAAGGCCACCAGGAGCATGACCATAGACCGGGATCTCATTGTAATCGGTATTGGCCTACTGCTCTATCTGGCCCTGGTCTTTCTCCACCTCACACTGTTCGGCGTGCCGGCCATCAGTGGACTCTGAACCATGACAGCCCGACTGGACAATCCGGTCTCACGTTCGATCTGGGAGTCGAAATACCAGTTTCGGTCTGGCGATAAGATCATCGACCGTGACATCGGTGACACCTGGCGCCGTGTTGCCCGCGCCCTGGCGGCAGAAGAACCCAAAGACGCCCCTCTCTGGGAGGAGCGTTTTCTCTCCATCCTTGAGAATTTTCGCTTCCTGCCGGGAGGAAGGATCCTTGCCGGGGCCGGGACCGGCCGCGACGTCACTCTGTTCAACTGCTTTGTCATGGGGCTTCCCGGCGACTCGATGAGTGGCATCTTCGATGCTCTGAAAGAGGGAGCCCTTACCATGCAACAAGGGGGAGGTGTCGGCTATGACTTCTCCACCCTGCGTCCGGCCGGTGCGCCAGCACGCCGGGTCGGCAGCATCGCCTCAGGCCCGGTCTCTTTTATGCGGGTGTGGGATAGCATGTGCGCCACGGTGCTCTCCACCGGCGCCCGCCGTGGCGCGATGATGGCGACCCTGCGTTGTGATCACCCGGATATCGAAGCCTTTATCGATGCCAAGGCCAACCCCCGTGAACTGCGCCACTTCAACCTTTCCGTGCAGGTGTGCGATGCCTTCATGGAAGCCGTTGAGAAGGATGAGTCGTGGCCGTTGCTGTTTCCTGACGAAGAGGAGGAAGGCGGAGAGATCCTGCTCCGACATTGGCCAGGATACGAAGGGGTGACAGCGTGTCGGGTCTACCGGACCGTGTCAGCACGAGCACTCTGGCAACGTATCATGCGCGCCACCTACGACTACGCAGAGCCCGGCGTGCTCTTCGTCGATCGCGCCAACCAGCAGAATAATCTCTGGTATCGCGAGCGGATCACCACCACCAATCCCTGTGGTGAGATTCCCCTCCCCCCCTATGGGGCCTGCGACCTCGGCTCGATCAACCTGACCCGTTTCGTGCAGGCTCCATTCAGCACCCGGGCTGCACTCGATCGGGAGGCACTACAGCAAACGGTGTGCATCGCGGTGCGACTGATGGACAACGTTATCGACGTTTCGCGATTTCCCTTGCCGGCACAGGCAGAAACTGCCCATGGTACCCGACGCATCGGCCTGGGTCTGACCGGTCTGGCCGATACCCTAATCATGCTGGACCTGCACTATGCCAGTGAGGCCGGACGCCAGCTCGCTGCTGATCTGATGGCAGACATCTGCCACACTGCCTATCGGACCTCCATTGAGCTGGCCCGGGAAAAGGGCAGCTTTCCCTATTTCGACCCGGTGCCCTATCTGAAGAGCAAATTTATCCAAAAGCTACCGGAAGATATCCGCGGCGGGATCGCCCGCTATGGCATCCGCAACAGCCACCTCACCGCTATCGCCCCTACCGGTACGATCAGCCTGCTGGCCGACAATATCTCCAGCGGCATTGAGCCGGTTTTCGCCGTCCACTTCAGCCGCCGGATTACACAAGCCGACGGCTCCCTGAGTGTGCATGAGGTTAGCGATCACGCCTACCGACGCTGGCAGCGTTGCCACGGTTCGGCACCGTTACCCAAGAGTTTCGTCGAGGCACATACCCTGTCGCCCCACGAACATCTGTTGATGCAAGCAGCGCTGCAGCCCTTCATTGACAACGCCATCTCCAAAACGATCAATGTCCCTCCGGCCTACCCCTTTGAGAAATTCGAAGCGATTTACTGCGAGGCCTATGCCCTTGGCCTCAAGGGTTGTACCACCTTTCGCGAAAACCCGGTAAGCGGCGCGATCCTTGAGGTACCGAATATCGAATCCAGAGGAGGCTGCTGCAGCCTAGAACGAGAGGATGACTGAAATCCCGTTTCACTTCCTTTGCCCGTATACTCAGTTCACACAGCAGCGGTGTCACGGATTCATCACCTGGTAAGACCCGTGGTGCAGCCATTGCAGAATTGGTGTCTGGGCCTCTGCGCTTGGTGAAGCCCTTCTCCACCATACATCCAAACACCCATTTGCAACTGGGTAGATCACCAATCATCAAAGCAGTTTATTTATGCTCACCACATTCTCAGGGCGACTGTGCTGGATCAAAATAAGAAAGGGAATTCTCCCGCCGTCAATATTCTTCAGCGAGCACATCATCTGTCCAGCTCATGGCGGCCATTACCCCAGGCAGCCCAATCGTGCTGGTGAGCAGGAGAAGGGTATGGTAAATCTCATCGGCACCCGCCCCGGTATCCCGGGCACGACGGGTATAACAGTGGACGGCGCCCTCTGAACGGATGGCCGCAGAAGCAGCAAACTGGACTAACCGAGCGGTTATCTCATCAATCTGCCCGGCTCCTTTTGCACTCGCGCCCAGCAACTCAAGCGAGGCGAAAAGTGCCGGGTATCGTTGTTTCTGTTCACGGTACTTCTCAGGGGGAATTGTGGCCATCACCGCCTCTGCGGCTACGGTGCAGGATTCTCTGGCATCGGCAGGAAAGAACGCTCCGGGAGGGCTCGTCAGCCCCTTTCTGGGTGAGCCCAGACTCCGATTCGGGTACAAAAGATACTCTCTCCAGTTAAGCCCGACTTCCGGGATCTACAAATGCACCCTGCTGCGCGGTTCCTCTCGGGAGAGCGACTGAGTATCTGAAGACTGAGATGACCCAGTTATTTCGTCGACGGAGAGATCAAAGACTCGATGAGGGGAAAAATCTCCTCGTCTGAGAATGGTTTGGCAAGGAAAGCGTTGGCCTTGATCTTGATGCTCCACAACTCTTCGGCGGGCTGGGCGTTACCGCTCATAATGATTACTGGAATGTTCGCGACCGCTGGATCAGCATCTTTACGAATCTCGCGGGTCGCCTGGAAACCGTTGAGGATGGGCATCACCACATCCATTAGAATCAGGGCCGGCTTGTGTTGACGTGCCATCTCAATGGCGCTCTCCCCGTCATACGCTGAGAGGCAGTGATATCCCAGGGCATTCAGTTGGCGGGTCAGTAGCAGATGAATGGTTTTCGAGTCATCCACTAGCAATATTGTGGTGCCTGCCTTCGGTACGATTCGCTCCGGTGTGGCCACATCGGTCTTCTCTTCCCCGGCCTTCTTGGCACCCGGTTCGTTGTGACGTTGAAATATCCGGCCAAAATCAAAACGCGACATCTCTTTCCCTCTATCGTTTGTATCCCCCGCGAGCCAGCGGAGTTGCTGCAGTTATATCATGTACGATGCAGTACGCCACAAAATAACCCATTTTTGCGACAGACAACCCAATCAAGACCATCTCTATCTAACGCGCAATTAACCCAAAATAGACAACGATACCTCACCTTCCTTAGCAAAATCTGAAACCACTTATTACCCCAGGATGGCATATGTAAGCCGCATAAAGTGGCCAATAACGCACAGAAAAAGTGGTTTTTTTGGTCTTTATAAAAAAAAACGAGCCATAAGCCTATTTCAGTATAAATTTTCAAGATCTCGGGAGCGTTTTTGGGTAAAATAGCGCGCTTTTCGAGGCTGGACAGGTGAGAGGCGGTGGTTAGACCAATCGACTCGACACATTGGTTTGAGCCGCCACAAGGCTTTGACGCCGGGAATATTCGATTTTTGCCCATGGTTTGTCGGACCCTCCGGCCCTGGTCAAAGGCGCCAGCGTTGTGGAGAGGGGGCTCATGCGCCCCGCAACACGGGCATCCTGCGAAACGCTAATGGTTGTTGTCGCCGGACACTTTTTACACAGGAACTTGAGTACTACTATGACTGACTTATCTCTCTACCGTAATATCGGCATCTTCGCGCACGTTGACGCCGGTAAGACCACCACCACCGAGCGTATCCTTAAGCTCACTGGTAAGGTACACAAGACCGGTGAGGTCCACGACGGTGAGGCCACCACCGACTTCATGGACCAGGAGCGCGAGCGCGGTATCACCATCCAATCCGCGGCGACCTCCTGTTTCTGGAAGGACCACCGCTTCAACATCATCGACACCCCCGGACACGTCGACTTCACCATCGAAGTCTACCGCTCCCTGAAGGTGCTGGACGGCGGCGTCGGTGTATTTTGCGGCTCCGGCGGCGTTGAGCCCCAGTCCGAGACCAACTGGCGCTATGCCAATGAATCCGAAGTTGCCCGCCTGATCTTCGTCAACAAGCTCGACCGTATGGGTGCGGACTTCTACCGCGTGGTCAAGCAGGTTGAAGACGTGCTGGGTGCTCGTCCCCTGGTGATGACCCTGCCGATCGGCATCGAGGAAAACTTCAAGGGCGTGGTCGACATACTGAGCCAGAAGGCCTACATTTGGGACGATTCCGGCCTGCCCGAGAACTACGAAATCACTGACATCCCGGCTGACATGGTCGAGAAAGCCGCAGAGTACCGCGAGGCCCTGATCGAGACCGCCGTGGAGCAGGACGACGACCTGATGGAAGCCTACCTGGAAGGCAACGAGCCCTCAATCGAGGACATCAAGCGCTGCATCCGCAAGGGCACCATCAAGCTTGACTTCTTCCCCACCTACTGTGGTTCCGCGTTCAAGAACAAGGGTATCCAGCTGGTACTGGACGGCGTGGTCGATTACCTGCCCAGCCCGACCGAGGTTGATCCCCAGCCCGAGGTGGATCTGGAAGGTAACGAGACCGGTAACTTCGCCATCGTTGATGCAGACAAGCCGCTGCGCGCCCTGGCCTTCAAGATCATGGACGACCGTTTCGGAGCCCTGACCTTTACCCGCATTTACTCCGGCAAGGTTGCCAAGGGTGATACTGTCCTCAACACCTTCACCGGCAAGACCGAACGTATCGGCCGTATCGTGGAAATGCACGCCAACGACCGTATCGAGCTCGACTCCGCCCAGGCCGGTGACATCGTCGCCTTTATCGGTATGAAGAACACCCAGACCGGTCACACCCTGTGCGATCCGAAGAACCCGGCCACCCTCGAGCCGATGGTCTTCCCCGAGCCGGTTATCTCCATTGCCGTTGCACCGAAGGACAAGGGCGGCGCCGAGAAGCTGGGTATCGCCATCAACAAGATGGTGGCCGAAGACCCCTCCTTCCGCGTCGAGACCGACGAGGAGAGCGGCGAGACCATCCTTAAGGGGATGGGCGAGCTGCACCTGGACATCAAGATCGACATCCTCAAGCGTACCCACGGCATCGACGTCAACGTCGGAAAGCCACAGGTAGCCTACCGTGAGTCCATCACCAAGCGTGTCGAAGACAGCTACACCCACAAGAAGCAATCCGGCGGTTCCGGTCAGTTCGCCAAGATCGACTACATCATCGAGCCTGGCGAAACCAACAGCGGATTCACCTTCGAATCGACCGTGACCGGCGGTAACGTACCTCGCGAGTTCTGGCCTGCAGTAGAGAAGGGCTTCCGCGGGATGATGGACGAGGGTGTACTAGCCGGCTTCCCGGTTCTGGACGTGCACTTCAACCTGACCGACGGTGGCTTCCACGCGGTCGACTCCTCGGCCATCGCCTACGAGATCGCCGCCAAGGCCGCCTTCCGCCAGTCCATTGCCAAGGCCGGACCGCAACTGCTCGAGCCGATCATGAAGGTCGACGTCTTCACCCCCGATGATCACGTGGGTGACGTCATCGGCGACCTCAACCGTCGCCGCGGCATGATCCAGGGTCAAGATTCCGGCGCCACCGGCGTGCGCATCAAGGCCCAGGCCCCGCTCTCTGAGATGTTCGGCTACATCGGAGACCTACGTACCATGACCTCCGGTCGTGGCCAGTTCTCCATGGAGTTCTCCCACTATGCACCGTGCCCGGCCAACGTGGCTGAAGCGGTCATCAAGGAGACCAAGGAGCGTAAGGCAGCCAAGTAAGCGATTGCTTGCCAGCCTTGGGAGGTAGGTTCAGCTTGCCTCCCCCTTCAAAAAAGCCCGGACCGATGGTTCGGGCTTTTTTTGTTGTCATGTCATTAGCGACACAGTTCCACTCTTAACTATCACCCAACCCCCTCCCCCGATATAATTCTCTCCATCCAACAACATTGCGTTTACTCCCGGAAACACCATGCCGATCACCCACGCCATCACTCACCACATCCTCCGTACTGCCGATAGCAACACCAAGCTCTCGCTGCGCCAAAACGAGCTTGCCACCGAAGGGCACAGTGAGGAGTTGCTCGGCAAACTCAAAAGCAGCTTTCTTGCCCGCATCAGCCGCGAGCACGGCAGTTTCTCCAGTGAAGGTGAATCATCGTTGCTCCAGCGAGAGCTCGAGGCTTTTCTTTCCAATGAGCACTCCTTTAATCAACTCAGTACAGCCTTTATGGAAGCACTGAGCCGTCAGGCCGATGAAAAGAAATTCGAGCTCGACGCGCACGTGCTCTTCTTCGTCGAAAAATCCTTCGACCATCACATGTTCTATATCTTCGTCACCCGTCTCAGTGAATCCCTGACCATCAGTGACAATATGGACATCGCCGTCGCCTCAGCGATTGACACCGGTCCCGCTCTTTTTGGTATCAAGGTGGATCTGGCGGAGTGGAAAGAACGCAAGGATTACGCCTACCTTTCGCTATTGCCTCCACGTGGCAACCCGGCACTCGCCGACACTTTTTATTCTCTTACTGGCTTTACCAACGGTATCGACAAACAAAAATCCACCCTCGCCTTTCTGGAAGGGGTCGAAGCCTTCGCCAAGCAACTACCACAGGAGAAGGTTGACGACTACCGCAACCGGGTCGTCGAATATTGCATGGAACAGGAAGAAAAAGATGCACCGGTCGAGCTGCAGGCACTGGCCAAAACGGTAGAAGGGATCAACCAGGACGAATTCGTGCGCACGGTGGCTCAACATGCCCCTCAGGGCGAACAGGAACTGATGGTGGATCGACGCAGTCTTCGCCACTATGTGAAATTCGCCGGCCGTGAAAAGGACCTGGCGATCAGCTTCAATTCTTATCAGCTGAACAAGCGGGTGCAATACGATGCCGACACGGACACGCTCAGTATCAACGGGCTGCCCAAGGCTTTGCGCGATCAGTTGATAAGGCACATGAACGCCGAATAATGCGACAGCGCGGTTAAGTCACAGCTGTCGGCTAGCGGCAAACCTCCTCATCCAACGCAACCAACAGGCGAAAGAACACTAGCTTTTTATTGGCTGCTTGTTGCCATGTTCATCGATCGCCACGTAGGTGAATGCCGCCTCGGTCACCTTGAAACGGGTATTTCTGTCTTCGCGTTCGCGCAGGATTGGTTTGACCCACACCTCCAAGTTGATCTTCATCGAGGTGTGTCCCGTGTGAACCAAACGGCCATAGCAGCAGACCACATCGCCCACATGGACCGGACGGATGAACTGAATCGAGTCTGCCGCCACGGTCACAGTACGTGAGTTGGCAATCTCCTTGGCCAGGATGCCACCCGCAATGTCCATCTGCGACATGATCCAACCGCCAAAAATATCGCCATTGGCGTTGGTATCGGCCGGCATGGCCAAAGTACGCAGAATAAGATCGCCTTTGGGTTCGACGCTCTCATTGGGTAAAGGATTGTCTCCCATTTCAGAAACTCCGCTACAGGTAAGGGAGAAGTTCAAAGTTCAAAGTTCAAAGTTCAAAGTTCAAAGTTCAAAGTTCAAAGTTCAAAGTTCAAAGTTCAAAGTTCAAAGTTCAAAGTTCAAAGTTCAAA
>JBFEWO010000035.1:0-21471 GCA_041546305.1 Thiohalomonadaceae bacterium
AGAGCTATTTTCTGATTTGTCAGCGGTATATCGAACTGAACCCTGTTCGGGCAGGGATGGTTGAGTCACCGTCTGATTATGCCTGGTCGAGTTTCAGGGCCAACGGTTTAGGAAAGGAAAGCCAGCTTAGGACACCACATCTTGTTTATCAGCGGCTGGGGAAGACAGTAAACGAAAGGACGAAGGCCTATCGTGAACTGTTTCGGGGACAGCTGGATACGACGATACTGAACCAGATCCGGCAGGCAACAAACCAGGGCATGGCGCTATGTAGTGAACGCTTTAAGCACGAGGTGGAGCACTTGGCTGGGAGACGCGTCATTGCTTTGAAGAGAGGTTTACAGAAGTGACCCTTGTTTACAGCTTAATAAGGCGACCGTCGAACTGGAACTCTTCGGGTTCCTTTATCTGGATTTTCACAAAATCAGGATGCAGCGGATTAATAATAACGTTGCTCTCCTGAGGGACGACAGCGCTTGGGACAATGAGCACGGCACTTGAGGCTCTGTTAAGCCAGTCCTGCCCTACCTGATGAAGCGTGTCATCTTCGTAGAGTTCCCGCCAGTTGGAAGGCAAGGCGGTTGTGTCGACTTCATCCATCGCGATCTCGTCTGGAATGTCGGCAGCGATGAGAACATGGTTATTGCCGAAGTGACCTGGATCGATGTGCACTAAAGTCTCGAGGACGGCTGTGGAGATGTGTTGTGAGGTGTAGACGGCGAGCAGCCCCTCGGGCACCCAGCGACTGCCGGCCTTGCGATTACCCACCCCGGTGAAGGCAGTCGCTGCAAACTTCCTTGTCGTCAGCCGCCAAACCCGCACTAGCTATAGACACCTTGCTCGATGCGGGTCAGGACACGCTCTACCATGTCTGTTCCAGCCTCGGTATCGAGGAGATTGAGGGGTTTCTCTCCTAGCGCTCTGTTGGGTGCCTTCAACCAGTCGACGGCAATTTCCTCGTCATTAAAAACCTCTACCGCACGGGCCTGTATCTTCGCCAAGCGATACAGACGGTCGGACTCGATAAGGTCGAGGTGTTTATGGGCCTGGCGGCGGCGTTGAAGGGTTCGAGGTGAGATACCGATAATATGCAGCAACTCGCCTTCCTCTAGCTTCAGGCTTTGGGATACATGGCGGATACTCCCCAAAGGTAAGCCTTTACGGACAGTGCCTACGCCAACCACCTGAGCGGGGGGGGTGACCTTTCCGTACAGTACCTGGCTGATACGCATCTCGTGCCCTTGACCAGCATCCATTACCACAGTGTGCAGTTGGCCTTTATGGCCTTTCTGGTGTGTCTTGACAAGCACTCTGCCTGTTAGCTGTTTTTTGCCTTCACTACCTTTATCGGCTTTCATATTATAGAGTCCTGTGCGACATATGACGAAAATATAACGACAGATGACGTCTGGCGCAAGCGGCAGTAAGTTACAGTTGGTTTGCCTTACTTTCGAAACAACCACAACAATAACGAGATAACCAGACTCACCAGCAGCATGGTGGTGATGGGGATGTAAATCTTGAGTCCCGGCCTGTCGATGAGGATGTCGCCTGGAAGACGTCCCAAGGGGAGCTTGCTGAGCCAGGGCCAGAGCAGGCCAATAAGGACAATGGTGATGCCGATAATGATGAGGGTGCGTTGCATACCGTGATTCTGGTATGCCGCAGGAATTATTGCCAGAGGGTTTTGGTTACGGCAGCCGCGGTAGATTTGTCTGCGGCTGCCGAGTGATGTCGTTTTTTACTTCTTGATCTCGGGCGGCAGGCAGGGGCGGATTTCTTTGAGCATGGCCTCGAACACCTTGAGATTGCCGGCGATGACGTTGCCGCTGTCGAGATAATCCTCACCGCCGGCGAAGTCGCCGACCTTGCCGCCCGCCTCCTGCACCAGCAGGGCGCCGGCAGCCATGTCCCACGGCTTGAGATCGAATTCCCAGAATCCGTCGAGGCGACCGGCGGCGACAAAGGCCAGGTCGAGAGAGGCGGAACCGGGGCGGCGGATGCCGGCGGTGTCCTTGAACAGGGCCTTGAAGGTGGCCAGGTAGGTGTCGAGCAGTTCCTGACTCTTGAACGGGAAGCCGGTGCCGAGCAGGGCGCCTTCCAGGGTTTTGCGGCTGGTGACGCGAATGCGACGGCCATTGAGCTGCGCACCGCTGCCTTTGCTGGCGGTATAGAGGTCCTGGCTGATCGGGTCGTAGACTACGGCCTGATCAAGCTTGCCGCGGAAGGCCAGTGCAATGGAGACGGCAAACTGCGGGAAACCGTGCAGGAAATTAGTGGTACCATCCAGCGGATCGATGATCCACTCGTATTCCTTATTGCCTTTGCGTGAGGTGCCGCTCTCCTCGGCGAGGATGGCATGATCCGGATAGGCCTTGCGGATGACCTTGATGATCTCCTGCTCGGCCATGCGGTCGACATCGCTAACGAAATCGTTGCGCGACTTGGTGTCGACACTGAGGCTATCCACATGGGGGAAGGATCGGGCGATAATATTGCCGCCCGCACGTGCGGCGCGCACGGCGATGTTCAGCATGGGATGCATGGGACAGCCTCCGGATTGTTAAAAAGCGTAAGCAAGGGGCAAGCCCCTTCAGGCCGCGTATTCTATACAGGCTGACGGAAAAAATCAGCCATTACCGCAAGAAATAAATAGCAAGAAATCAAAGGTGAGAGCAACGGTGTTACCAAAAATCCGCATTGTGATGGTCGAAACCAGTCACCCGGGCAATATCGGCGCTGCCGCGCGGGCGATGAAGAACATGGAGATGGATCGGCTTTTCCTGATCCGGCCGCATAAGTTTCCGCACGAGGAGGCGACGGCCCGTGCCTCGGGGGCCGATGATGTACTGGCGGCCGCCACCGTTTGCTCATCTCTCCAGGAAGCCATTGCCGGTTGCCAGCTGGTGTTCGGGGCCAGCGCCCGCAGTTTGCGCACCATCCCCTGGCCGCAGGTCGATGCCCGAGGTTGTGCGGAGACGGTCAGGGGGCAGCCGGGTGACAGCGAGGTGGCGCTGGTGTTCGGCCGCGAACACTCGGGACTGAGCAACGAGGAGTTGGAACTGTGCAATTACCTGGTGCACATCCCCACCAATCCTGACTACAGTTCGCTCAATGTGGCCGCAGCGATCCAGGTGTTGTGTTACGAACTCTATATGGCTCGTATCGGCAGTTGGCAGGCGGTGGTCTCGAACAAGAATGATGAACTGGCCTCCGCTGATGAAGTGGAGGGGTTATTCAGCCACCTGGAGCAGACGATGGTGGCCACCGGCTTTCTGGACCCGGAAAACCCGCGCCAGCTGATGCGCCGCCTGCGCCGCCTGTTCAACCGGGCGCAGCTGGAGAAGAGCGAGGTCAATATCCTGCGAGGGATTCTGACCAGTGTGATGAAGCTGGTGAAAGAGTAATCTGGCAACTGAGTGACGTTCCGATGCCCGGCTCGCAATGTCAGGGCTGCTGTGCAAAAATATGGCCCATCACTCTTATCAGGAATTAGCGGTCATCTGTCATGTTTGAACGTTTGCGAGAGGACATCGGTTGCATCTTCGAACGTGACCCGGCGGCGCGCAATGTTTTCGAGGTTCTGACCGCATACCCAGGTCTGCATGCGGTACTTTTCCATCGTCTCTCCCATCGTTTGTGGCTGCTTGGCTGGAAATGGCTGGCGCGTATGCTCTCCGGATTGTCCCGCTGGTTGACCGGCATCGAGATCCATCCGGGTGCCACCATCGGGCGTCGGTTCTTTATCGACCATGGTATGGGTGTCGTGATCGGCGAGACGGCGGTGATTGGCGAGGATTGTACGATCTATCATGGTGTAACTCTGGGCGGCACCAGCTGGCAGAAGGGCAAGCGCCACCCCACACTGGGTAATGATGTGGTGGTCGGGGCTGGGGCCAAGGTGCTGGGGCCCATTACCATTGGTAACGGTTCCCGTATCGGTTCCAATGCGGTGGTGGTGAAGAGCGTACCCAATGGCACCACCGTGGTCGGCGTGCCAGGGCGTATCGTCAAGCGCGCTGCCAGCGATGAGCAGGAAGCCCAGCGCAAGGCGATCGCCGAGAAGATGGGCTTCGATGCCTATGGCACCACTGCCGATATGCCCGACCCGGTGGCCCACGCCATCAACTGCATGCTCGACCACATCCATGCCATGGATGGGAAGATGGAACAAATGTGCGGTGCCATCAAGAGCCTGGGGGCGGAGATCGGCGATTTGGAGCTGCCGGCACTAGGCCCATGCGAGATTCGTTCGGATATGGATGAGGACCTGAGCAAGGAGAAGCTGGAAACAGGGGATAAAGGGTAGGGAAATTAATAGTTGACTGATTTGCTTGGTATTGCTATTTTAACCAGCATCAAATGTCATACAACTCTACTGGGTATTTTGGGAGAAGGCAATGAGACTGACAACTAAAGGCCGTTACGCGGTAACTGCGATGCTTGATCTTGCGATCCATTACAAGGATGGCCCGATCACTCTGGCGGATATCTCCAAGCGCCAGGGGATCTCCCTTTCCTATCTGGAGCAGTTGTTTTCCCGCCTGCGCAAGAACGGTCTGGTTGACAGCGCCCGTGGCCCCGGTGGCGGTTACCGCTTGAGCCGCGCAGCCGGTGAGATCTGCGTTGCCGATGTTATCACCGCTGTCGACGAGAAGGTCGACGCCATGCGCTGCGAAGGCAAGGGCAACTGTCATGATAACGGTACCTGCCTGACCCATGAGCTGTGGTGCGATCTCAGTGATCAGATCTATAGCTTCCTCAAGAGCATCGACTTGGGACAACTGGTTGAGCGCCAGGGGGTAAAGGAAGTTGCTGCCCGTCAGGATCGCAAGATCGAAGGGCCGAACGGGAACCTCTCGGAAAAGAGTGCCTCAGTGTAATTCCCTTGCCAGGTATGGTCTACGCAGACCATAACGCGACCACTGCCCTGGATGAGAGGGTTCTGGAGGCCATGCTCCCCTGGCTGAAGGGGCGTTATGGGAATCCTTCCAGTGTCCATGCTCTGGGCCGTGAGGCGCGAAGCGCGCTGGATCATGCGCGTGAACAGGTGGCGCAGCTGGTTAATGCCCATCCCAGTCAGATTGTCTTCACTAGCGGCGGCACCGAAGCAAACAATAGCGCTCTCAAGGGTGTCGCCTATCGCTTACCTCCTGGACGCATTGCCATTAGTGCAGTCGAGCATACCTCGGTCTTTGCACCCGCAGTGGCATTGTGCCGTTTCGGTTGGCAGCTGGATGCGATTAGCGTCGATCATAACGGCGTTTGCTCGGTTGAGGCTTTAAAGCAGGCCATGCAGAGCGAGACCCGCCTGGTCTCGGTAATGTGGGCCAATAATGAAACCGGCACAGTGCAGCCGGTGGCCGCGATGGCCGCCCGTTGTCGGGAGCAGGGGGTCCTGTTTCACACCGATGCGGTGCAGGTTGCAGGTAAATTACCGCTCGACTTTGCCAACAGCGGGGCTCACCTGATGAGCCTGTCGGCACACAAGCTCTATGGGCCGAAAGGGATCGGCGCCTTGATCTTGGACAAGGCGGTAGACATGGAACCGTTGTTACATGGCGGTGGCCAGGAGAAGGGGCGCCGCGGCGGTACGGAAAATCTGGCCGCAATTGTCGGTTTCGGTCGGGCGGCTGAGCTGGCTTATGTTGAATTAGAGGTGAGGCGACGCCATCTACTGAGTCTGCGAGAGCGGTTTGAGGCACGGTTAGCCCGTGATTTGCCGCAGGCAGTGATTTTCTCTGCTACGGCAGAGCGCCTTCCTAATACGGTGTTTCTCGCCGTGCCGGGACTGGAGGGGCAAACCCTCATTATGGCGCTGGATCAGCAGGGGATTGCCATCTCCAGTGGTTCGGCCTGTGGTAGCGAGCATACCGAGCCCAGTAGCGTGCTCAAGGCGATGGGGGTCGAGAACGACCTGGCGCTTGGCGCCATCCGCATTAGCCTGGGCAAGGACAATACAGAAGCGGATATCGATACCCTGGCGGGGTCTCTGGTATCCCAGGTGAAACAGTTGCAACGCCTCGCCGCGACCACGGCCTGGTAATGCACAAAATAACGTGATTGGAGCGAAAGCAGCATGAAAAAACCGATCTATCTCGACTACTCGGCTACCACCCCGGTCGATCCGCGTGTCGCCAAAACCATGTGCAGCTACCTGACCATGGAGGATGGCCTGTTCGGGAATGCCGCTTCGCGCTCGCACCAGTATGGTTGGGATGCCGAGGAAGCCATTGAAACTGCGCGTAAAAACGTGGCGGATCTGATCGGTGCCAATCCCAAAGAGATCGTTTGGACCTCCGGTGCCACCGAATCCGACAATCTGGCCATCAAGGGCGTGGCCCAGTTCTATGCCAAGAAGGGCAAGCACATCATCACCAGCAAGACTGAACATAAGGCGGTGTTGGATACCTGCCGTCAGTTGGAGCGCGACGGTTACGAAGTGACCTACCTCGATCCGGAAGAGAACGGCCTGATTGATCTGGGCAAGCTCGAAGCGGCGATGCGTGACGACACCATTCTGGTTTCCATCATGCACGTCAACAACGAGATCGGCGTGATTCAGGACATCAAGGCGATCGGCGAGCTGTGCCGCAGCAAGAAGATCCTGCTCCATGTGGATGCGGCCCAGAGTGCCGGTAAGGTGCCGGTTGACGTGGAGGACATGAAAATCGATTTGTTGTCGCTCTCCGCACATAAGGTCTACGGCCCCAAGGGTATCGGCGCCCTTTACGTACGCCGCAAGCCTCGCGTTCGCCTGGAGGCACAGATGCACGGTGGCGGCCACGAACGCGGTATGCGCTCTGGTACCCTGGCCACCCATCAGATCGTCGGCATGGGCGAGGCCTTCCGCATCGCCAAAGAGGAGATGGCCACTGAGAACGAGCGCGTACGCATGTTGCGTGATCGCTTGCTCAATGGCGTCAAGGATATCGAAGAGGTCTATATCAACGGCGATCTGGAGCAGCGGGTGCCTCATAACCTCAATATCAGCTTCAACTTCGTCGAGGGCGAGTCGCTGATGATGGCGCTGTCCGAGTTGGCGGTATCTTCGGGTTCCGCATGTACTTCTGCCAGCCTGGAGCCCTCCTATGTGCTGCGTGCCCTGGGCCGCTCCGATGAACTGGCCCACAGTTCCATCCGTTTTAGTATTGGCCGTTTCACTACCGAGGCCGATATCGACCGTGCCATCGAACTGCTGCACTTGAAAATTAGCAAGCTGCGTGAGCTCTCCCCTCTGTGGGATATGTACAAGGATGGGATCGACCTCTCCACCGTGCAGTGGACGGCACACTAAGCAGAGCTGCCGGGTAGGCAAGCTAACGCACAAGTCGGATTTTGGGTTAAAATCGCTGCCCTTTCGCCAGTTGGTTTTGTGGCGGGGCAGTTTGTAGAGGTGAGGTAGAGAGAAGATGGCATATAGCGACAAGGTCATGGACCATTACGAAAATCCACGCAATGTCGGCAATTTCGATAACGATGCCGAGGATGTGGGAACAGGTATGGTAGGTGCACCGGCCTGCGGTGACGTGATGCGCCTGCAGATCAAGGTCAACGAGCAAGGTGTCATTGAGGATGCTTGCTTTAAGACCTATGGTTGCGGCTCTGCTATCGCCTCCAGCTCACTGGTTACCGAATGGGTCAAGGGCAAGAGCCTGGAAGAGGCTGCCGAGATCAAGAACAGCCAGATCGCCGAAGAGCTGGCACTGCCCCCGGTCAAGATTCACTGCTCGGTACTGGCCGAGGATGCAATCAAGGCCGCTATTACTGATTACAAGTCCAAGCGCAAAAGTTGATTGGAAAACGCGGAGAGATCCATGGCAATTACACTGACCGAACCAGCCGCAGAGCGCGTTAGAAACTTCCTTGCCAATCGTGGCAAGGGGGAAGGGTTGCGCCTGGGGGTTCGCACCTCTGGCTGCTCAGGCATGGCTTACGTGCTGGAGTTTGCCGATGAGATTGATGCTGATGACGAGGTGTTTGAGAGCAACGGCGTAAAGGTAATCGTCGATCCCAAGAGCCTGGTCTATCTCGACGGCACCGAGGTGGATTTCGCCAAAGAGGGGTTGAACGAGGGCTTCAAGTTCAACAACCCCAACGTCAAAGACGCCTGCGGTTGCGGCGAAAGCTTTACCGTCTGATACGACAGGTGGCGAATGCAACCTGCGCTGGGAAAGAATCATTTCGAGCTCTTCGAGTTACCTCTCTCCTTTGAGGTCGCACAGGAAACCCTTGCCCTGAGGTATCGCGACCTGCAGAGGGCGGTCCATCCGGATCGCTTTGCTCATGCCTCGGAGCAGGAAAAGCGGCTCTCCGTGCAGCAGGCCGCCCAGATAAATGAGGCCTTCCAGGTTCTCAAATCGCCATTGTTGCGAGCTCGCTACCTGCTGGAACTCCACGGCCTGCTGCTGGACGACACTAACACACAGATGGAGCCCTCCTTTCTGATGGAGCAGATGGAGCTGCGAGAGGCGTTGGTCGAGGTGCGAGGTAAGAGTGATCCGTTTGACGCCCTCAACCGTGTCCGTGACGATATCGAGAGCCGTGAGCGGGAACTCATCCAGAACCTACAGCAGGCCTTTGCTGACGGCAGTCGCGAAGCGCTGGAAAATGCCAGGGAGATGGTGAGAAAAATGCAATTCATGCAGCGTCTGCTTTCTGAGGTGGACGACCTGGAAGAGACCCTGGTCCACGAATCCTGAACGGCGCCCCGCGCCTGATCAAGCGAGAAAATTCACAGTAACTATGGCCTTACTTCAAATCAGCGAACCTGGACAATCCGCCGCTCCCCACCAACATCGACTCGCCGCCGGCATCGACCTCGGTACGACCAATTCCCTTGTCGCCACCGTGCGCAGCGGTTTGGCGGAGACCCTGCCGGATGAGCAGGGCAATCATCTGCTGCCATCGGTCGTGCGTTACCTGGCCGGTGGTGAGCGGGTCATTGGTGCCGCCGCCAAGGGGGAGGCTGCCGTCGACCCGCTGAACACGATTATTTCGGTGAAGCGCTTTATGGGCCGGGGTATCAACGACATCAAAACCCTCGGAACACGCCTTCCCTACGATTTTGTCGAGTCCGAATCGGGCATGCCGAAATTGCATACCGCCGGGGGCGATTTCAGCCCGGTGGAGGTTTCTGCCGATATCCTGCGTGCGCTGCGCGACCGTGCCGAACAGAGCCTGGGCGGGGATCTGACCGGTGTCGTGATCACGGTGCCGGCCTACTTCGACGATGCCCAACGTCAGGCGACCAAGGATGCCGCCACCCTGGCGGGACTCAACGTGCTGCGCCTGCTCAATGAGCCGACCGCGGCAGCAGTGGCCTACGGGCTGGATCAGGGCTCCGAGGGCGTGATTGCGGTCTACGACCTGGGCGGCGGTACTTTCGATATCTCCATCCTGCGTCTCAATAAGGGGGTGTTCGAGGTGCTGGCGACCGGCGGCGATTCCGCCCTAGGTGGTGACGACATGGACCGGGCCATTGCCGAGTGGATCATGGCCGAGGCTGGGATTGCTGACGATGCGGATCATCACCAGTTGCGCCGCCTGATGCGTGATGCCTGTGCCGCCAAGGAAGCCCTGACCGATAGCGACTCGACCGCGTTGAAGATGGAGCTGGCTAATGGCACTCATTGGGAGGGCACACTCTCCCGCGAACAGATGAATACCCTGATCGACTCGCTGATTCGCAAGACACTGATTCCCTGCCGTCGTGCCCTCAAGGACGCCGGTGTCGACGCCGCCGATATTCTGGATGTGGTGATGGTGGGCGGGTCTACCCGCGTGCCGCGGGTGCGCCAGCTGGTGGGCGAGTTTTTCGACCGCGAGCCCAAGGTCGATATCGACCCGGACAAGGTGGTGGCCATCGGCGCGGCGATGCAGGCGGATGTGCTGGTCGGCAATAAGCCTGATGATCAGATGTTGCTGCTCGATGTTATCCCGCTGTCGCTAGGCCTGGAGACCATGGGTGGCCTGGTGGAGAAGGTGATCCCGCGCAACACTACCATTCCGGTGGCCCGCGCTCAGGACTTTACCACCTTCAAGGACGGTCAGACGGCGATGATGATCCATGTGCTGCAGGGCGAGCGCGAGCTGGTCAGCGACTGCCGCTCCCTGGCCCGCTTCGAACTGAGGGGCATCCCTCCGATGTCGGCCGGGGCGGCACGTATCCGTGTGACCTTCCAGGTGGATGCGGATGGTCTGCTGTCGGTTACCGCCCGAGAGCAGGGCACTGGCATCGAGAGCAGCATCCAGGTCAAGCCTTCTTACGGTCTTTCCGATGAGGAAATCACCCAAATGCTCAAGGACTCCATGGATCATGCCCGCGACGATATGGATGCGAGGGCGCTGCGAGAGCAGCAGGTGGAGGCTGAGCGGGTGATCGAAGCGCTGGAGGTGGCCCTTGCCGCCGATGGTGACACCCTGCTATCCGTCGACGAGCGTGCTGCACTGGAGCAGGGGATGGCGAAGCTGGCCGAGATCAAGCAGGGCAGCGACAGCAAGGCGATCAAGCAGGCCATCGACAGCCTTAATGCCCAATCCACCGAGTTCGCCGCCCGGCGCATGAATGCCAGTATCCAGAAGGCCCTGTCGGGGCAGGATCTGGAGAAATTTGAGTAATCCCGAGACTTGTGTTCGGCCACGCCCGGACTTATTCAAGTCGTTAATCAGGTGACAGGAAGCGGAGTGTTTTGCCATGCCCCAATTAATATTTCTCCCGCATGAAGAGCTCTGCCCGGAAGGGGCGGTGATCCAGGCCGAATCCGGGATGACGGTTTGCGATGCGGCCCTGGCCAACGGCATCGAGATCGAACACGCCTGCGAGAAATCCTGTGCCTGCACCACCTGTCACGTCATCGTACGCGAGGGGTTCGACTCGCTGAATGAGGCCGAGGAGATCGAGGAAGATATGCTCGACAAGGCCTGGGGGCTGGAACCCGAGTCGCGCCTTTCCTGCCAGGCGGTGCTCGGTGAGCAGGATCTGGTGATCGAGATCCCCAAATATACCATTAACATGGTTTCCGAAAGTCACTAGGAGGACAGGTCATGTCACTCAAGTGGACTGATAGTCTGGATATCGCCATTGCCCTGGACGAGGTCCATCCGGATGTGGACCCGCAATATGTGCGTTTTACCGATCTGCACGACTGGGTCTGCGAGCTGGAGGAGTTCGACGATGATCCCAACCACTCCAATGAGAAGATCCTTGAGGCGATCCAGATGCACTGGATCGAAGAGCGCGACTAAGGTCGACTCGAAGCCATCCGCTGGTCCCACCAACAAGGGGTTATTCGGCTGCGGATGTGTGAACTCTCCCAATCCAAACCTGTCTTATTTGCTGATGGGAAGCGCTGGAATGCCCTGCCAAGCCCGCGTATAATCGCGGGTTTCGCATATCTGGCATCGTTTTAAACGGAGAATCCATTAGATGGCAATCGAACGCACCATTTCCATTATCAAACCTGACGCCGTGGCCAAGAGCGTTATCGGCGAGATCTACAGCCGTTTCGAGAAGGCTGGCCTCAAGATAGTTGCTGCCAAAATGATGCACTTGAGCAAAGAGCAGGCCGGTGCCTTCTATGAAGTGCACAAGGAGCGTCCGTTCTACAACGACCTGGTCGAGTTCATGACCTCCGGTCCGGTCATGGTGCAGGTACTTGAGGGCGAGAATGCCGTTGCAAAGAACCGCGAAGTGATGGGTGCCACCAATCCGAAGGAAGCTGCTCCCGGTACTATCCGTGCCGACTTCGCCGAGTCCATCGATGAAAATGCAGTCCACGGTTCCGATGCAGCGGATACCGCCGCACGTGAAATCGATTTCTTCTTCAAGCCGGAAGAGATCTGCCCGCGCACCCGCTAACGCGGGCGGTCCTGCCGTCGTGTACGATTTGGAGAGCTGATGACCGAGTCCGCCAGGATCAATCTACTTGGCCTGACCAGGCAGGATATGGAGGCCTTCTTCGCCGAAATGGGGGAGAAGGCCTTCCGCGCTTCTCAGGTGATGAAATGGATCTACCAGTTCGGGGTCGATGACTTCGATGCCATGACCAACCTGAGCAAGGCATTGCGCGAACGCCTGAAGGTGGTTGCCGAGGTACGCCTACCTGAGGTAGTTGCCGACCATCCCTCTGCCGATGGCACCCGCAAGTGGTTGCTTAAGGTCGACGAGGTCAACCACATCGAGATGGTCTACATCCCAGATGGCGATCGCAGCACCCTGTGTGTCTCCTCCCAGGTAGGGTGCACACTCGCCTGCAGCTTTTGCTCCACCGCACGCCAGGGCTTCAACCGTAATCTCAGCGCCGCCGAAATCGTCGGCCAGGTGGCGCTGGCGACACGCATCATCGGCTTGCCCGATAACAAGGGTGAGCGCGTCATTACCAACGTGGTGATGATGGGCATGGGTGAGCCGTTGCTGAACCTGGAGAATGTGGTCAAGGCCATGGATCTGATGCAGGACGATCTCGCCTTCGGTATTTCCAAGCGTCGTGTCACTCTCAGTACCGCTGGCGTGGTTCCCGGTATCGACGAGCTGCGAAACCAGAGCGATGTGAGTCTCGCGGTATCGCTACACGCCCCGAACGATGAGCTGCGTGATGTATTGGTGCCGATTAACAAGAAGTATCCCATCAAGGAACTGATGGCGGCCTGCAAGCGCTATGTGGCGGGCAAGCCACACCGCCGGGTGACCTTCGAATATGTGATGCTGGCTGGTGTCAACGACAGCCTGGACCATGCGCGTCAGCTGGTGAAGGTGCTGCGTGGTGTGCCAGCCAAGGTGAATCTTATTCCCTTTAATCCCTTTCCCGGAGCACCTTATGCGTGTTCCAGTCTGGAAACCATCAATGCCTTTCGCGAGGTGATCATGCAGGCAGGTATCATCACGGTGACCCGCAAGACCCGCGGTGAAGATATTGCCGCCGCCTGCGGTCAGCTGGCCGGGAAGGTCAAGGATCGCACAAGGCGCAGCGAACGCTTTGTCATTAAGGAGGAAAAGATTGCATGATGAGACGGATCACGCTGCTCATATCGCTTTTCGCCATGGTATTACTTGCGGGCTGTAGTAACCCCGTCCGCGAGGGTGTTGATACAGAGAAGGCCGCCCAGGCTAATGCCGATCTGGGCCTGCGTTACATGATGCAGGGTAACTACGAGGTGGCGATGCAAAAGCTCAATCACGCGCTCACCTATGAGCCGAATCATGTGCCGACCCATCATTATCTGGGAGAATTGTATCGTCGGCTGGAACGCTATGATGATGCCGACAAACACTTCCGTCGCGCTTTGAGATACTCCGATGGAGAGGATTCTCTGTTGCAGAACAATTACGGTAGTTTTCTTTGCAGCCAGGGTCGTATTAATGAAGGGGTCAGGTTGTTCCAGAAAGTCCTGGATAATCCGGTCTATCCGCGACGCGATCAGGTGTATGAGAATTTGGGACTGTGCCTTGAGCGTAAGCCCGACCATGATCAGGCAGAGATGTACCTGCGCAAGGGGCTGGAACTCAATCCTCAGGCCCCCAAGTCCCTGCTCGCCATGGCACGGCTGAGCCTTGACAGGAAAAGTTATCTCTCTGCGCGTGCCTATCTGCAGCGCTATTCGGAGGTGGCCAGGCACACGCCGGAAAGTCTGTGGCTGGGTATTCGGGTGGAGCGCATCCTGGGTGACAAGAACGCCTTGGCCAGTTACGGCCTGTTGCTGAAGGGAAATTTTCCGAATGCCCGAGAAACCAGGCTTTACCTGGATTCGCAATAGCAGGATATCAGCGTGAGCGAAATGACAGAAAACAAGGAAATGCCAGGGTCGGTGCCGCAACAGGTCCAGGAGCCGGAGCTGCCGGGTAAGCGGCTGCGTGCGGCACGTGAGGCCGCAGGACTTAGCCGAGAAGAGGTCGCCGTTCAGCTGCGCCTGCATGTCAGGCTCATCACGGCACTGGAAGAAAATGATTATGACGCTTTGCCGGGGTCGACCTTCACCACCGGTTATTTGCGCAATTACGCACGTCTGCTTGAGCTGCCTGAGGACACCTTCATTACACCTGCCCAGCATCAGCCGCCGCCGTTGGTCTCGACCTCCGCATCGGTGAGGGAGATCAGCAGTCATGACGGTGTCGCCCGTTTGGCAACTTATGCGGTTATCGGCGTGATGATTGTTTCTGTAGTGCTGTGGTGGATGGGGCGAAAGGAGCCGATTGAGCCGATGGAAAATCCGCCGGCGGCGGAGATTGCCGAGCTACAGCGCAACCGTCTCCTGAGTGAAGCAACCCAGGATGATGAGGAAGTGTTGCCCTCTCCGCTAGATAGCGTCAACTCGCAGACCGATGCTGAGACTACTCCGGTACAGACTCAAGCGGGTGATGCTTCTGAGAATGAACAAGTCGAAAGCGATGCGGCTGTGTCAAACTTGCAGACAGAAGCGCCTGCAGTGCTTTCGGCACCAGTTGCTTCCGTAACATCGCCAGCCCAGCCGGAACCGCCACCGCTAACCGACGATATGCCCCAGTCAAAACTGGAGCTGCGTTTTGAAGCCGACAGTTGGACCGAGGTCAAGGATAATTCCGGGCGCCAGTTGCTGTACCGCCTGATCAAGGCCGGTGAAGTGCTGGTGGTCAGGGGGGAGGCGCCGTTCCATGTATTCCTCGGCTATGCGCCTGGCGTGGTGGTTTATTACAATGACGAGCTTTTTGATCACTCGGCCTTTCAGCGCAGGGATGTCGCTCGCTTCCGCATCGGCAGGGCAGAGCATAATCATCCCATTTCCAGGTAACTGACTACTATGCATCAAGCCAGTCCAATCGTGCGTCGCAAGACGCGCCAGATCATGGTGGGCAATGTGCCGGTCGGCGGTGATGCGCCGATTTCGGTTCAGAGCATGACCAATACCGAGACCACCGACGTAGCCGCGACGGTGGCACAGATCCGGGCGCTGGAGAAAGCCGGTGCGGATATCGTGAGGGTTTCCGTGCCTTCGCTGGATGCCGCCGAGGCGTTCGGCGAGATCCGCAAGCAGGTCTCGGTGCCGCTGGTTTCCGATATTCACTTCGACTACCGCATTGCCTTGCGCGTTCTGGAACTTGGCGTGGATTGCCTGCGCATTAATCCAGGCAATATCGGCAAGGAGGAGCGGGTCCGGACCCTGGTCGATGCCGCTCGGGACAAGGGCGTGCCCATACGCATCGGGGTCAATGCCGGTTCACTGGAAAAGGACCTGCAGAAAAAATACGGGGAGCCCACTGCCGAGGCTCTGGTAGAATCGGCAATGCGCCACATCGACATTCTCGACAAGCTCGATTTCCAGGATTTCAAGGTGAGCCTCAAGGCCTCCGAGATCTTCATGACAGTGGCTGCCTACCGCAAACTCGCCAGCCAGATCGAGCAGCCCCTGCACCTGGGGATCACCGAAGCCGGTGGTTTCCGCTCAGGTACGGTCAAATCGGCCATCGGCCTGGGGATGCTGCTAGCTGATGGCATCGGCGATACCATTCGGGTTTCCCTGGCCGCCGATCCTGTGCAGGAGATCAAGGTTGGCTTCGATATCCTGAAGAGCCTGCACCTGCGCAGCAAGGGGATTAACCTCATCGCCTGTCCCTCCTGCTCACGGCAGAATTTCGATGTCATTGCCACGGTTAATGCCCTGGAGGAGCGCTTGGAGGACATCCTCGAACCGCTCGATGTGGCGGTGATCGGCTGCGTGGTCAACGGTCCCGGCGAGGCGCGCGAGGCGGACATCGGTCTGACTGGTGGTCAGCCTAACCTGATTTATCTCGGCGGCAAGCCTGATCACAAGATCAATAACGAAAACCTGGTCGACGAACTGGAAAAGAACATCCGCGCCGAGCTGGCGCGTCGTGAGAAAGAAAAGCAATAAAAGGGACACAACGTTTTTTGTGTCCGCATTTTTTGATTGGAGAACGTAATTTGAGCATGAACATTCAGGCCATTCGCGGGATGAACGATATTCTGCCGAATGAGACTCCCGAGTGGCGCCACCTGGAGGAGGTGGTGCGGCAGTTGCTGGACGCCTACGGTTACCATGAGATCCGCATGCCCATCGTGGAGAAAACCGATCTGTTCAAGCGCTCTATCGGTGAGGTCACTGATATTGTCGAGAAGGAAATGTACACCTTCGAGGATCGCAACGGCGATATGCTGACACTGCGCCCGGAAGGGACTGCCGGATGTGTGCGCGCCGGCATTGAGAACGGTCTGCTGCACAACCAGGTGCAGCGTCTCTGGTATCGCGGTCCGATGTTCCGCCATGAGCGACCGCAGAAAGGGCGCTATCGGCAGTTTCACCAGATTGGGGTTGAAGTGTTCGGACTGGAGGGACCGGATATCGATGCCGAACATATCCTGATGACCGCCCGGCTGTGGAAGATGCTGGGGCTTGAGGATTCGGTGCACCTGCAGCTCAATTCGCTCGGTTCGCTGGAGTCGCGCAATGCCTATCGTGATCTGTTGGTGGATTACCTCTGGGAGCATGTCACGGAACTGGATGAGGACAGCCGTCGCCGCCTGGAGAGTAATCCGCTGCGCGTGCTCGACAGCAAGAACCCGGCGATGCGCGATTTGATTTTGGCTGCACCCAAGCTGACCGAGCATCTGGATGCTGATTCGCAGGCCCATTTCGCCACGCTTTGTTCAGTCCTTGACGCTGCCGGGGTGAAATACGCCATTAATCCCTGCCTGGTGCGAGGCCTGGACTACTATGGCAAGACCGTGTTCGAGTGGGTAACCGACAAACTTGGAGCACAAGGCACGGTCTGTGCCGGCGGCCGCTTTGATGGCTTGGTGGAGCAGCTTGGCGGCAAGCCGACACCGGCGGTGGGATTTGCCATGGGCGTCGAACGTCTGGTCAGCCTGCTGGAGGCCGAACAGGTCCCGCACGAGCAATATCGTCCGCATGCCTACCTGGTGTTGGTCGGTGAGGTAGCACAACAAAAGGGTCTACTGCTGGCAGAACAGCTGCGTGATGCCTTGCCTCTGCTGCGCCTGGAAACCCATTGCGGCGGTGGTAGCTTCAAGAGCCAGTTCAAGAAAGCAGACAAGAGCGGTGCCCCCCTGGCGCTCATCCTCGGTGAGGATGAAGTGGCCAACGGCACCCTCGGTATCAAATTCCTGCGCGAAGAGGCTGAGCAGTTGCTCCTCGAGCAGGCACAGGCGGAAGCCTTTTTAGCGGACTATCTCGCCAAAAACGGCATTTGAATCAATAACGGCAATCAATATCAGGAGTCGGGGGATGGAAATCTACAGCTCAGAACAGGAACAGGTCGACGCGCTTAAGGCGTGGTGGGACAAGAATGGGCGCATCACCATCGTGGCCATCGTGGCGGTGTTGCTTGGCGTCTTGGGCTGGAAGAGCTGGGTTCAGAACCAGCAGCAGCGTGCTGAAGCCGCCTCGGTGATATATCAGCAGATGCTCGACACGCTGGAGACCGATGCGGCCAAGGCCATGGAGCTTGGCCGTGTCATTGTCGCCGATTATCCCGGCACGGCATATGTCACATTTGCCTCACTCGCGATGGCCAAGCTTGCGGTAGAGCAGAAAGAGCTCGATGGCGCCGCCGCCTATTTACGTCAGGCGATGGAGCAGGCGGACGATCAGGAAATCCAGCAGCTGGCGCGTCTTCGTCTGGCCCGGGTCCTGCAAGCCCAGGGCAAGGCAGAGGAAGCGCTCGGATTGTTGACGGTTGAGGTCGCACCGGGTATCCGCGGCGGATACGATGAGTTGCGCGGTGACATTCTGCTCGCCCAGGGGCAAACCGCGGCTGCCCGCGAAGCCTATACCAATGCCCTGAGCGGATACGGTGATGCTCCACAAAAGAGGAATCTGGTAGAGATGAAGCTGGATGATCTGGCGGAGAGTCAGCCCGAGTGAAGCCGTTTTATCCAATTTTGATGTTGGCCCTGTTGGCCGGATGCAGTTCGGCTATCGATCCTGTTGAACCGCCGCAGCCACTGACGGCCATCACCCCTGAATTGAAGGCAGAGCACCTTTGGGTGCGACAGCTGGGTAAGGGCAGCCATTCGCAATATCTGCAATTGGTCCCGTTGGTGGATGGAGAGCGGGTTTTTCAGGCAAATAGCAGCGGTCAGATCGTGGCTTATCATGCCTTCAGTGGAGAGCGCCAGTGGCGAGTTGATTTGAACAGCCCGATCAATGCCGGTCCTGGTGGTAGTGGCGAGCTGTTGCTTTTCGGCGGCGATGCCGAGGTGATCGCTCTGCATAAGGCAGACGGTAGCCTTGCCTGGCGTGCACCGGTGAGCAGTGAGGTCCTGAGCCTGCCAGTGCAGCACGACAATAGTGTGGTGGTACACACTGTGGACGGCAATATTCTCGCACTGGATGCCAACAGCGGGCGGATACGCTGGCGTCACAATGAATCGGTGCCGATACTCACTTTACGTGGCAGTGGCAATCCTGTGATAGCCGATGATCTGGTGCTGTGCGGGACCGCCAACGGCAAGGTCGTGGCCCTTGGCCTGAATGACGGGATGCTGCGTTGGCAGAGTACGGTTGCGGTTCCCCGTGGTCGCAGTGAGATCGAACGCATGGTCGATGTCGATGCCGATTTGGCCGTAGCCGATGGGGTGGTCTATGCGGTCAGTTATCAGGGAAGTCTTGTTGCCATGACACTTGCCGGAGGACAGCTGATCTGGAGTCGAGAGGTCGCTTCTGCCTCGGGGATCACTCTCGATCGCGACTTGCTTTATGTGAGTGATCTCGCGGGCGATATCTGGGCACTTGCACGTCGCGGCGGAGCCACCATGTGGAAGCAGACTGCGCTGCATCAGCGTTCGCTCACTGCCCCTCTTCAGCAGGGCAATTACCTTGTGGTTGGCGATTACGAAGGTTATCTGCACTGGTTGAGCAAGGAGGACGGGCACATTGTTGCTCGAACCCGGATCAAGCAGTGGCATGATTATTACCCCGTTGAGGATGAATTTAACGATTTTGCAGCCTATACCGAAGACCGGGCGGTGCTAGTGCCGCCGGCCATCCAGGGAATCCACGTCTTTGGTCTTGATAAACGCGGTGTTCTTGATGTGTTCAGGATGTCGCCGATCGCCCCTGCGGCGGAGTAACAATGAAGCCAGTAATCGCACTCGTGGGTCGTCCCAATGTGGGTAAATCGACCCTGTTCAACAACCTGACTCGTACCCGCGATGCGTTGGTGGCCGACTATGCCGGTCTGACCCGTGACCGCAAGTACGGGATTGGCCGGCTGGGCACTCGCCCGTATCTGGTCGTCGACACGGGCGGCCTGAGTGGCGATGAGCAGGGCGTTGAGGGCGAGATGGCCCAGCAGGTGAAGCTGGCTATCGGCGAGAGCGATTCGGTGCTCTTTATGGTGGACGCCCGTGCAGGTCTCACTCCCACGGACGAGAATATCGCCCGTTACCTGCGCCAATGCGGTAAGCCGGTCACCCTGGTGGTCAACAAGACCGATGGCGTGGACGCACTTGTCGCCAGCAGTGAATTTCATGCCCTGGCCCTGGGGGAGCCGGTGCCTATTGCCGCATCCCATGGGCGGGGTGTGCGCAGCATGATAGAACATGTGCTGGAGCAATTCGCTGCCGAGGAAGAGGCGGTTGAAGAATCGCCTGAGGACGAGGGCATCAAAGTGGCGATCGTCGGCCGACCGAATGTCGGCAAATCGACACTGGTTAACCGCATTCTCGGGGAGGAGCGGGTGGTGGTGTTCGACATGCCGGGTACCACCCGTGACAGTATCTATATCCCCTTCGAGCGTGACGGACAGCAATACACCCTGATTGACACCGCCGGGGTGCGTCGCCGTGCCCGCATCAAGGAGACGGTAGAGAAGTTCAGCATCATCAAGACCCTGCAGGCGATCTCCGATGCCCATGTGGTGCTGATGGTACTCGATGCCCGTGAGGGGATCAGCGAACAGGATGCCCACCTGCTGGGGCATGCCATGGAGGCGGGGCGTGCTTTGGTCATTGCCATCAACAAATGGGACGGGCTGGATCAGGAGAAGAAGGAGCTGGTGCGTCGCGAGCTGGCGCTCAAGCTGCCGTTTCTCGACTTTGCCAAGATCCACTACATCTCGGCGCTGCATGGTACCGGGGTCGGCGAACTCTATCGCAGTGTGAATCGGGCCTATGAATCGGCCATGCGCAAGTTCTCCACCCCAGAGTTAACAGCGCTGCTTGAATCGTTGGTCTTCGCCCACCAGCCGCCCACGGTACAGGGGCGTCGTATTAAGCTGCGCTATGCCCATCAGGGAGGCAAGAATCCGCCCATTATCGTCATTCACGGCAATCAGGTCGACCGGGTACCCGGCAGCTACAAGCGCTATCTGGAAAAGGGATTTCGCAAATATCTGAAGCTGGAGGGCACTCCGATCCGAATCGAACTCAAGGGTGGTGAAAACCCCTTTGCCGGCAAGCGTAACGAGTTGAGCCCCCGTCAGATCAGCCGCAAACAGCGGCTGGTTGCCCAGATCAAGAAGGCGGAAAAACGGCAAGGCAGAAAGAAGGGACGTTCCTGACGAGCGAAGTGCCAGAACCCTGGGATTTGCACATGAGGAATTGAGCGCTGTCACCTGTAGTGGGAAAAGGTGTAGGATAGGCGGGCGACCTACGACAATAATGCAGAAAAAGACTATGTCGTGGTGTTAGTGTGTGACGAAAGACTTTATTACAATACACCCATTCTGAAACGTCATTGACGTTGTCTTTAACTGAAAGGAGTAATCAATGAGCATTGACCGCATTGTATTTGCTGTAGCCGGAACTTTTGTGCTGCTGAGCGTGTTGCTTGGCATGCCCAGCAGCCCCATCTTTCACCATGAGTACTGGCTCTATTTCACCGGTTTCGTCGGCCTGAACCTGCTGCAGTCCGCGTTCACCGGTTTTTGCCCGATGGTACTGATCCTCAAGGCATTCGGTGCCAAGCCTGGTGAGGCATTTAGCTGAGGAAAGATCCACACCGGAAAGAAAGCCCCGCTATGCGGGGCTTTTTTGTAGCCTCTCAGGTGTGGCACCGCTTCACCTAGGGAATAGGCTACAGTCGTGCAATAAAAATAAAAAGGCTCCGAAAGGAGCCTTTTTAACTGAAATACACGTCGCGGTTTAGTGTTCGTGCCCGCCCGATCCGTGCACGTGGCCATGCTCCATCTCTTCAGCGGAGGCGTCACGCACCTCAACGACTGTAACATCGAAGTTGAGGGTCTGACCGGCCAGCGGATGGTTGGCATCGACAGTGACGTTGTCGCTATCCACTGCGGTGACAGTCACGATGTGCATACCGTGCTCGGAAGAGGTTTGGAACTGCATGCCAACCTGGATCTCGTCGGCATTCTCAAACATATTACGGGGCACCGCCTGGGTCAGGCTCTCGTCCCGCTCGCCATAACCGTCGGCAGGATCGACGGTGACTTTCAGTGCATCTCCTGTGCTCTTGCCTTCCAGGGCATTTTCCAGGCCGGGGATGATATTTCCGTGA
>JBFEWO010000149.1:0-6717 GCA_041546305.1 Thiohalomonadaceae bacterium
CATGACCATGCTGGAACCGTTTGCTCCCTGTCTCGTCGGCCCCATCGTCAATGGCAGTGCTGATGAGAATACGCCGGTCTATCTCCACCTGTTCGCAGACACCGCCGAGCAGGTCCTGATTTTCCTATTGGAAAGACACATTCCCTTCGAGCAGGGTGAACGAAACGTGCACCTGGGCAATGGTCAGATCGTCAGCTTCCCGAAATTCTCATTCTTCGCCGGAGACATCGCTATCGAGCTCACGGTTTTTCCCGCAACCGGCTCCCGTCAGCCCCCGCTGAGTCCCGTCGATGGCAAACCGATGAAACGAATAGACCGCCAACAAATCAAAAGCCTGCTTGAAGAAACACCATCATTGCCAGAGTTTTAGTCGTGTAGATGTGCTGACAACAGCGCCAAAACGGCTTATCAACTTCAGTCCCCGGCACCAAGCCCCAGCTCTGCCGGCTGAAAAAAACAACAAATACGGAGGCCAAAAACGCAAAAGGGGCGCTTCATCGAAGCGCCCCTTTGTTGCCGCTGTGTACCGGCCGGGATTACTTGCGGCCGTACTTCTGGCGGAACTTGTCCACACGGCCACCGGTATCAACCATCTTCTGCTTACCGGTAAAGAAAGGATGGCAGGCGGAGCATACGTCAAGACTCAGTTCATGTCCTACCGTAGATTTGGTCTTGAAGCTGTTACCGCAGCTGCAGGTTACGGTAATTTCACTGTATTCAGGATGAATTTCAGGTTTCATTTCGGTTGAACCTCATAAATGGTTATTGCGCCGCTACATATCTCCACGATATGCACCGCGCCGGCCCTTCAAAGAGCCCGACATAGTAAGGGAAACGGACTCCTACGGCAAGTGATTATCGTGCTTCTGATTGGCTCCAGTACGCAGAGTGATCACTTTGTGATTGTTACCGGATGCCCCATGATTATGTTCTCTTCCTCCCAGAAGGGCCTCAAGCAGTCCATTCTCACCGGCAAGAGACTCCCACATCATGTCCGATAACGAGATGCAGGCTGCCAACGGGGTCGCAGAGCGCTCCCGCAGCCTATCAAGCCGCCATTGCAGGGCTTCAAGTCGCTGTCTATTGCGCTCAGGTGCCTGTGCAATCACCGCTTCCAATACCTTGCGCCTGGTCTGCTCGAAGCCTTCCGGATCCCTGAGTGCTAAGAGCCGCCACTCGTCAAAATCCCGTGGTTGCTTCTTTTCTGTCATGGCATCCTCCATCTCGTCAACCACCCCTACAATGACTATATATTAGTCTTCAACACAATATCTGCTGTGATCTTGCTCATAATCTTGTTTTATGTAAGGAAATTGGTGATCGAGGCCTTTCCTAATCTATGCTTGCATTTCGCGAACCCGGGAATAATTGGCGATGACTGAGCACGAAAAAAAACTCCTGAAATATGACTACGAGGGAATGGATGGGGCCTCCATCATGCACTCGTTGGCTAATCGCATGATTTATACCGTTGGCAAGGACAATTTCACCGCCACCGACCGTGACTGGTTTCATGCCGTCGCCTATATGGTTCGCGATCGCCTCACCGAGCGCTGGATGGATACCATGCGCAGTTACTACCGTAACGACACTAAACGCGTCTATTACCTTTCGATGGAGTTTCTCATCGGTCGCACCCTGCTCAATGGCATGCTCAATCTCGGTATCTTCGAAGAATGCAGGGAAGTGCTCCAGGAGCTTGGTCTGGACCTGGATCAGATCGCCGATCTCGAATTCGATGCCGCTCTGGGTAACGGCGGTCTTGGCCGCCTTGCTGCCTGCTTCCTCGATTCCATGGCCACACTCAGACTGCCAGGCTATGGTTACGGGATCCGCTATGAGTACGGCATGTTCCGGCAGGCTATCGAAGAGGGTGCCCAGGTGGAGCATCCTGATAACTGGCTGCGTTATGGCAATCCTTGGGAGTTTTCCCGCCCGGAAGTGCTGTTTCCCGTTAAATTCTTTGGCCGTGTTATTGAATACCGCGATGAGCACAACCAACGACGTTGCCACTGGGTGGATGCCGAGGAGGTCATGGCAATGGCCTATGACACTCCTATCCCTGGCTACGATGTGGATACCGTCAACAACATGCGTCTTTGGTCCGCCAAGGCCACGCGTGATTTTGACCTGCAATACTTCAATGAGGGCAACTACACCAAGGCGGTGGAGGACAAGACCCGCTCGGAAAACCTCTCCAAGGTCCTCTATCCCAACGACATTACCGAAATGGGTAAGGAATTACGCCTCAAGCAGCAGTATTTCTTTGTCAGCGCCTCACTGCAGGACATTTTGTTTCGCTATCTCAAGCAATACCAGGATCTCCAGAACTTGCCCGACCATGTGGCGATCCAGCTTAACGATACCCATCCTTCCCTCGCCGTTGCCGAACTGATGCGCCTGCTGCTGGATATCCATCACCTCGATTGGGTAACGGCCTGGAAGATCACCACCAAGACTTTTGCCTACACTAATCACACCCTACTGCCGGAAGCCCTGGAGAAATGGTCAGTACGGCTGTTTGAGCGCATGCTGCCACGCCATCTTCAAATTATTTTCGAAATTAACCATCATTTTCTTAATGATGTCATGCATCGTTTCCCAGGGGATGTTGCTCGCTTGCGCCGTATGTCACTCATCGATGAAGACGGTGAACGCCAAGTGCGCATGGCTCACCTGGCCATTGTAGGTAGCCACAAGGTCAACGGGGTCGCCGCCCTGCATACCGAGCTGTTAAAAAACCAGTTATTTCACGATTTCACCGAGTTATATCCGGACAAATTCATTAATGTTACCAACGGAGTCACTCCCCGACTCTGGTTACATCAAGCTAACCCGCCGTTGACTGAACTCCTCTCCAGTACCATCGGCAAAGGCTGGTTAACCCGCCTGGAGCGTCTGCATGAATTGGTACCATTGGCTGATAACGAAGAGTTCCGGCAGCGTTTTCGAGAAGTCAAACAACGCAACAAGCAAATGCTCAGCGACAAGATCGAACGGTATCTCGGACTTCAGGTCAATCCCGAGAGCTTGTTTGACGTTCAAGTGAAACGTATTCACGAATACAAGCGCCAATTGCTCAATGTGCTACATGTCATCACCCGATATAACCGCTTGCGAGACGGAGGCGATCGACCCAAGGTCCCGCGTACCGTGATTTTTGCTGGGAAAGCGGCCCCCGGTTACTGGATGGCTAAACAGATCATCCGCCTGATCAATGATGTGGCTGACATTATTAACAATGATCCCAAAGTCGGCGACATGCTCAAGGTAGTCTTCATCCCCAACTATGATGTCACCACCGCTACCGACATCATTCCCGCCGCCGACCTCTCCGAACAAATCTCCACTGCCGGGACTGAGGCTTCCGGGACTGGCAATATGAAGCTCTCTCTCAATGGCGCTCTTACCATCGGCACTATGGACGGTGCCAATGTGGAGATTCACACCGCCGTGGGTGATGAGAATATCTTCATCTTTGGCCATACCGTCGATGAGCTTGATGATTTACGACAAAAAGGCTATCACCCGCGTGACTATTACGAGGCCAACAATGAACTCAAGCGGGTGATCAATATGATATCGTCCGGCTACTTTTCTCCGGAGGAGCCCGCCCGCTACCAGTCCATCGTAGACAACCTCCTCAACAGTGATCACTACATGTTGCTGGCTGATTACGGTGCTTATGTCGCCGCGCATGAGAGGGTGGACACCCTCTATCTTGAACCGGATCAGTGGAGTCACAAAGCCATCCTCAATGTGGCTCAACTGGGACACTTCTCCTCTGACCGTACCATCCGCGAATACGCCAATCAGATTTGGAATATCCATCCAGTCATACATGGCCGCTGAGATGGCAAAAAAAAGGCGCCTTTGGCGCCTTTTTTCTAGCGTGAAGCAGTCTCAGCGTTTCATCGAGTCGAAAAACTCGGCGTTGGTCTTGGTCGCCTTGATCCGATCCTGCAGGAATTCCATCGCCGCCAGCTCATCCATCTCGTGAACCAGCTTGCGCAGGATCCACATCTTCTGCAACTCATCCGGGTTGGTGAGTAGTTCCTCGCGGCGAGTACCAGAGCGGTTGATGTTAATTGACGGATAGATACGCTTTTCGGCAATGCGACGGTCCAGGTGGATCTCCATATTACCAGTGCCCTTGAACTCTTCGTAGATCACATCGTCCATACGAGAGCCGGTATCGATCAGCGCGGTCGCAATTATGGTTAGCGAACCACCCTCTTCAATATTGCGCGCCGCACCGAAGAAACGCTTCGGACGGTGCAGGGCGTTGGCGTCAACGCCACCGGTCAGCACCTTGCCGGAGGAGGGAATCACGGTATTGTAGGCACGCGCTAAACGGGTAATGGAGTCGAGCAGGATCACTACGTCATGCTTGTGCTCGACCAGGCGCTTGGCCTTCTCGATCACCATCTCCGCCACTTGAACATGGCGGCTGGCCGGCTCATCGAAGGTGGAGGAGACCACTTCGCCTCGTACCGAACGGGCCATCTCGGTGACCTCCTCCGGGCGCTCGTCGATCAGCAGCACGATCAGGTAGCACTCGGGATGTTTGCTGGTGATCGACTGGGCGATATTCTGCAACATCATGGTCTTACCGGTCTTCGGCGGGGCCACGATCAGGCCACGCTGGCCTTTACCGATGGGTGCCATCAGATCGATGATGCGGGCAGTCACATCCTCGGTGCTACCGTTGCCCATCTCAAGGACGAAACGCTCATTGGCATGCAAGGGTGTGAGATTCTCGAACAATACCTTGTTCTTGGCATTCTCCGGTGGCTCATAATTGATTTCATCCACTTTCAGCAAGGCAAAGTAGCGCTCACCTTCCTTTGGAGGACGAATCTTTCCTGACACCGTGTCGCCGGTCCGTAGGTTAAAGCGCCGGATCTGACTGGGCGAGACATAGATATCGTCAGGACCAGCTAGATAAGAGCTATCGGCCGAGCGCAGAAAGCCAAAACCGTCCTGCAGGATCTCGAGTACGCCGTCACCATAGATGTCCTCACCACTCTTGGCGTGTGCCTTGAGGATGGCGAAGATGACGGCTTCTTTACGTGAACGGGCAATATTATCAATGCCCATCTCTTCCGCGATCGTAAGGAGTTCAGCTGCGGGTTTTCTTTTTAGTTCCGTTAGATTCATGACTTTTGCCGTTATACAGAGAATGCTGTATGGGTGAGTAAGTAGGTATGAAGGTGTTCCAGGGCTTACCGGCCGGACAAGATCATGGAAATCTTCTGGCCTGGAGTTCGGGGGTTGAAACGAAGTGGGTATCTACAGTTACTTTGAATTTTAACGAAGTCTAGCACCCAATGAGAAAACCGTCCAGTCCTGGAACAGGCTGGACGGCCGGAGCGCTTAGAGGTTGCTATCAATAAAGGCAGTCAACTGGGATTTGGACACCGCCCCTACCTTGGTAGCCTCGACATTGCCGTTTTTGAACAGCATCAGAGTAGGGATACCGCGGATACCGTACTTGGGCGGAGTATTGGGGTTTTCGTCGATGTTCAGCTTGGCGACTTTGAGCTTACCAGCATACTCTTCGGCAATCTCATCCAGGATCGGTGCGATCATTTTGCATGGGCCACACCAGTCTGCCCAATAATCAACAAGAACCGTTCCCTCTGCCTTCAAAACCTCGGCCTCGAAGGTATCATCGGTTGCGTAAACGATTTTATCGCTCAATTTTTATGCCTCCACTCATTCGACGGTTTCCATGTCACGGAGCAACATGGGCCAAAAATATTCTTCTACCCGACATTTGAGCCCAATCCGTCTGCCATTTCAAGCCCAAAACGTCTGCCTTTTTGGTATTCTCTGTCTCCTATGAGCGAAAAATACTTGAGCAATACCCGATTCCAGGACTTCGATCTGCCTCAAGAGCTTTTGCAAGGCATTGAAGAAACAGGATTTTCATTCTGCACACCAATCCAGGCAGAAACCCTGCCGCATGTACTTAACGGTCACGATGTCGCGGGCCAGGCGCAGACAGGTACTGGTAAAACCGCCGCCTTTCTCATCGCACTCTATAACCACCTGTTGCGCCACCCGGCTGATACGATACGCCGCCCGAATCAAATCCGCGCCCTGGTCCTTGCACCCACACGCGAATTGGCGATCCAGATCCACAAGGACGCCCTGACACTGGGCAGACATACCGGCCTCAAACTGGGTTTGGCTTATGGCGGCACCGGATATGAACAGCAGCGGACGCAGCTGGCTGAGGGCGTCGACGTCCTCATCGGCACACCGGGACGCATTATCGACTACTTCAAGCAGCATATTTTTGACCTGCGCATGCTGCAGGTAATGGTGCTCGACGAGGCGGATCGGATGTTCGATCTGGGTTTCATAAAAGACATTCGTTACCTGCTACGACGGATGCCACACCCGGAAAAACGGTTAAGCATGTTATTTTCGGCCACCTTGTCACTGCGGGTCACGGAGCTCGCCTATGAGCATATGAACAACCCGGTAAAGGTCGAAGTGGTGCCGGAACAGGTTACTGCCGACAAGGTCACCCAAAGCGTCTACTACCCGGCCATGGAGGAGAAGATCCCACTGCTGCTTGGCTTGCTCAGGCAGGAACAACCCCAGCGCGCGATCGTTTTTGTAAATACCAAACGTGCTGGCGAGAAAATATGGGGATACCTGGAAGGTAACGGTATTCGATGCGGCATACTGTCCGGCGACGTGCCG
>JBFEWO010000135.1:0-7673 GCA_041546305.1 Thiohalomonadaceae bacterium
CCCTTGAGGCCGGGGAAGGCACGGGCTGCCGCCAGAGCAGCTTCGGCGTCGATGTTTTCACCGGCGACGATGCAGCCATTCTGCGCACCCTTCTCCCGCAGAATACGGGTGAGTTTGCGGGTGTCGATATCGGCGATCCCTACAACCTTATTCTTGCGCAGGTACTCATCCAGCGACATTTCGCTGCGCCAGTTGCTCGCCAATAGCGGCAGATCACGAATCACCAGGCCGCTGGCAAAGACACCCGAGGCCTCTTCATCCTCGGCATTAGTGCCGACATTACCGATGTGGGGATAGGTCAGGGTTACGATCTGTCTTGCATAGGACGGATCAGTCAGGATTTCCTGATAGCCGGTGATCGAGGTGTTGAACACCACCTCACCAACGGTCTGCCCCTCAATACCGATGGACTCACCCCAGAACAGGGTGCCATCTTCCAGGGCCAGCAGGGCCGGTTGCCGCAAGGTAACCTCCACGTGTCAGATGTGCAAAGCGGGAGGGACCTGTAGGACCCCTCCCGCTTAGAATAACCGAAAGGAAGGCGCATGACGCGCCGCGTGCCAGAATGCGTGGAATTGTAATAGAAGCCCACCCTCCCTGTCTACGCAGTAGCGACCCGAATAGCCTCTTATGGGTGATTTTCGCTGGTTACGACTCGACTGACACTTCCCGCCGGGAGATATGGCAGTAAAGAAATCGTGCCATATTCCTCTTCCAGCTTTAGCGTGCTGTCCTGACAGCCCTGAGACAATCAACGATGGCGTGACGAAGCTTTTCGCCTGAGACCGGCTTGCGCAAGAGACGCACGTCAAGCCGAGCGGCCTCACGGGTTCTGTCCTCCGTGGCATCACCGGTTAACAGCAACGCTGAAATTTTACGTTTGCACCGTTTTCTCAGCTCCCGAATCACATCAATGCCAGTTTTAGCGCCAAGACGATAATCGGCGATAATCAGTACTGGGGGGCTCTCCTTGTTGACGATGGCAATAGCCTGCTCAAAATCAGCGGCCATGCTCACGGAGTATCCCCACTGGCGCAAACTCATTGCCAGCCCCTCACGAATATCCACCTCATCATCGACGACGAAGATCTCTGCCCCTTCGTATGGAATCTCCAGTTCCAACTGAGCATCGGGTGTGTCCTGTTTCCTCCCAACCGTCCCCGGGGCCAGCGGTACCTGAACAGTGAAACAGGTTCCCTGTCCTTCATTAGAATCGACCTGCACAGGATGCCCCAGCAGGGTAGAGAGACGTTTAACTATAGCAAGGCCAAGCCCCAACCCCTCGCGCCTATCACGAGCTGTATTGCCCAATTGGTGGAATTCTTCGAAGATCTTCTCCCGCTCGCTTTTCTTGATACCGATTCCGGTATCAAGTATCTGAATTCTGGCGACACCATCGGCACGTCGCACGCCAATCAACACCTTGCCAACTGGTGTATATTTAATAGCATTTGAAATTAGGTTGCGCAGGATGCGGGTCAGCAGTTTTAGGTCGCTGTGCACGCTCACACTGCTGTGCCCGTATCGCAGGACAATGCCCTTTTCCTCCGCCAGCGGAAGGTGTTCGTTTCTCAGTTGGCGAATGAGATCACCAAGACTGAATTCAGACAGATCCGGCTGTACCAGACCGGCATCCAGCTTGGAAATATCAAGTAAGGCGCTGAGCATTTCACCCAATCCATCTACCGCCTCCTGCATGCGAACCGCTATCTCGGCCGCCTCAGACGGGAGCTCATAGTTGACCAGCAGGTGGGCCAGCAGATGCATTGCCTGGATAGGTTGGCGTAGATCATGGCTGGCTGTGGCAAGAAAGCGTGTTTTTGCCTGGCTTTCGCGCTCCGCCAGCTGACGCGCCGCTTGCAGTTCTGCCTCGTAGCGCAGATGCTGGGCTTCAGAGCGTATCCGTTCAGTGATATCACGGCAGAAAACCAGAAAATCTCCACTCGGCGACCAGTAAGAGGTACTGATTTCCACATCGATGATTGTGTCATCCTTTCTGCGATGGCGGGTCTCAAAGCGGGCGAATCCTTGCTGAATCACCTGCTGGATATGACTGGCCGTCTGCTGCGGATTTTCTTCCGCTTCCAACCTGGAGATATGCATTCCTAACAACTCTTCTCTGGGATATCCGGAGATGGTGCAGAATGCCTGATTGACATCCCTGAGCGTCCCGTCGATCCCCATGATCCAGAACCCTTCCTGGGAGGTGGCAAGTAACTTGGCATAACGGTCAGCCTGAAGCTGGCCAGACTGCTCTGCCCGCTTTCGCTCACTGATATCGTGGGAGTGGACAACCACACCTACGATTGCACCCTGATGGTCGCGCAAGGGTATTTTTATGACCTGAAAACAACGCATTCCGTTTGCTCCTGGGACGTACTCCTCCCCAATAACTGTTTCACCGGTTTCCAGAACATGGCGATCTGAGTGCCTACACAGCTCCGCCTGGTGAGCGGACATCACCTCCAAATCGCTACGGCCAATGACCTCCTTTTCGCACTTTCCTGTCACCTGTAGAAATGTTGCATTGCAAGCCACGTAGACCAGATTGATATCCTTAACGGAAATCGCATCCGGTGAAGCATCTACCATGGCCCTCAGCAGGTCTGGCGATGTCACAGGCACAGAGCGATGCAGAGCATCCTTTGTCAAAACAGGGATCATGAAATGGAGCTCTCCTTGCTGTCGTCCCGCTCAGGGACGGACTTTTGTTGTTTACCTTATTATTCATGCAGGATAGACCATAGTTTCTGCTTCGCCATGGCTATGACAAAACCGAAACAAAATCCTGCCCTAGCCAGCCCTTGTGAGGCAGGAGAGAGTCGAAGGCCGTGAGGAGTGTTGAGAACGAAATCGTTGCTGCGGAAAATAACTGAAAAACCAGAAGTGGGCGTTATTGCCTGGAACAGGGTATACGCTGTTGAAAAAAGGGCGGGGTATTAAAAATCACCTGTCAGCACACTCACCGCACAGTACTTAGGCAATCGACCACAGCATGACGGAGCTGGTTGGCGGTGATGGGTTTGCACAGCAAGTGAACACCATGACGAATCGCTTCGTTCGCCCGCTCATCAGTGGTATCCCCTGTCAGTAACAGGGCCGGGATCTCGGATTGATACTGCTCTCTCAGCGCCTTGATGACATCAATGCCGGTCCGTACACCCAATCGGTAATCGGCAATGACCAGCACGGGCCGACCGTCTCCACTGGCCGTGTGCATGGCCTGTTCGTAATCTGCAGCAACACTCACGTTATAACCCCAGTGTTTAAGATTCAGTTCCAGTCCCTCCCGTATGTCGATCTCATCTTCGACCACGAGAATCTCAGCACCTACATGGGGGAGTGGGATATGCGATGCCGGTTCAGGAAGCCACTCATCCCGATCTTCTATGGCTGAAGCCAGCGGAACAAGGATACTGAAACAGGAGCCACGTCCAGACCGGGATGCCACTTCCACGGTATGGCCCAACAGCCTGACCAGGCGACTGACAATGGCCAACCCCAGCCCCAGGCCCTCACGCCGATCACGCGCCGTGTTACCCAGTTGATGGAACTCGTCAAAGATTCTTTCGAGTTCATCCTCCCTAATCCCAATCCCGGTATCAATCACCTGAATTCGCATATGGTCACCAGAGCGCCGCACACCAATGAGAATGCTCCCGGATTGCGTATATTTGATCGCATTCGAAAGCAGGTTGCGCAGGATTCGTGTCAGCAAATGCTGATCACTACGCAGAAAAACACTGCTATAAACGGAGCGAAGTTCGATCCCCCGCTGCTTGGCCAAGGGCAAATGCTCACTGACCAGTTGCAGAACCAGATCATTGAGTCGGAATTCCGAGATCTCTGGCTTAATCAGGCCCGCATCCAGTTTGGAAATATCAAGCAAGGCCGTGAGCATTTCACCCAGCCCCTCAACGGCCTCTTTGACACGAAAGGCAATTTCGGCTGATTCCTGAGGTAACTCTGTGTTAACCAGCAAATCGGATAGCAGCTGTATGGCCTGGATAGGTTGCCGTAAATCGTGGCTGGCCGTTGCCAGAAAACGCGTTTTTGCCCGACTTTCACTTTCGGCCAGCTTGCGCGCTTCCTGCAGTTTCTCCTCGTAGCGTCTCCGCTCTGACTCCGCGCGGGTCCGTTCGGTCATATCCCGGCAAAAACCCAAGAACTCGCCCCGCTGAGGCATAAAAGAGGTAGTGACCTCAACATCAATAATGGTCCCGTCCTTGCGCCGGTGACGGGTCGAAAAACGATCGAATCCTTTTTGCATGATGGCCTGAATGTGACGGGCGGTCTCTTCGGGAGTCTCTACGGCTTCAAGTTCGGGAATACGCATCCTGAGCAACTCATCCCTGGTGTAGCCGCTCATATTGCAATAGCCCTGATTCACATCCAGAAGCGCACCGCTGGTATCTACGAGCCAAAAGCCATCAACCGTGGTATTCAGCAGGGTGAGATAACGCTCCGCCTGGCGCCCGACAGACTCCTGCGCCGTTTTTTGTTCCGTGATATCGCGTGTTGTCATCACCAATCCCTGAACATTTCCTTCCCTATCGCGCCATGGAGCCTTGATAACATGAAACCAGCGTCTTCCCCGCCGGGTGTCAACATGCTCCTCACCCTCGAGCGTCTCCCCTGTTTCCAGAACACTTCGGTCGCTCTGACCACACAGCTCTGCCGCTTGCGCTTCAGCCAGGTCGCTATCCGTTTTGCCAATAACCTCCTCTTCACTGCGGCCTATCATCTGCAAAAAAGCGGCATTACAGGCGAGATACTCAAGCTGGCTGTTTTTGACCGCCACAGCGTCCAATGAAGCATCCGCAAGAGTTTTTAACAGCTCCATAGATGATGCGAATTCTTGCAAGGAATGCCGTGCGCCGCGACCTGAATCTGTAGTCATTGGAGAACCATCAGCCTGATTATAGGGCGGACGTTAACACGCCCTGATAACCCGGTAAAACAGCAAAACAAATTTACTATATCAGTAAGTGCTGAAGTGATTTATCAAAAAAGCTCCCGCACATCACATCAGTAAACACGTCTCGCGTTGAACAGCTAAGTAGCAATCCTTACCTGCAGAAAGAAAAAAGCCGTTCATTTGAACGGCCTTTTTTCTGAACTCGTTAGCTACGATTATATGAAGCTTAGGATCTCCTGCTCGATATCTGCCTTGTCGATGATGGTGCTCTGCGCGATGGGCTTGTTAAAGAGAGCGCTGATCATCGCCGGGATTTTGATATTGGCCTTTTTCGCGATGGACTCCAAGGCATCGATATCATGAGTGTCCACCTCGCCGGTAAGGGCATTGGCAATCACCGGGGAAAACTTGGTCCACTCGGCGGTAGAGTAGACAATAGTCTTCATTGCCTCATCACGGCAGGTTTCGTAGGCCTTGAAACAGGTGGCGGTGTGCGGGTCCATCAGATAGCCGGAGGCAAAGGCCTCCTTGATGTAACGCTTACCCTCCTCATCGTCGCAGAAGTCGGCGGCAAAGATCGTCTGCAACTGCGCCAATTCGTCAGAGGTCAGCTCATAGTGGTTCTCGTCATCGAGCTGCCGCATCAGCACTTTGGTGCGCTCGGCACCGAACAGATCGAACAGCACTCGCTCGATGTTGGAGGATTTGAGGATGTCCATCGCCGGCGAGGTGGTTGGTATCACTGCACGATCACGCAGATCGTAGCGGCCGGTCTTGATCAGCTGGGTCAGCACGTTGTTGTTGTTCGAGGCGATCAGGATTTTCGCTACCGGCAGGCCCATCTTCATCGCATAGTAACCGCCGAGGGCGTTGCCGAAGTTACCGCTTGGCACATCTAGGTACACCTTGTCGCCCAGTGCGATCGCCCCCTGGCGCACCAGTTCCAGGTAGGAGTGAATGTGGTAGACGGTCTGGAAGATGATGCGGCCGAAATTCACCGAGTTGGCAGCGGAGAGGTAGATCTGCTTTTCCTTCAGCTTCGCCTTGAAGGTGTCGGAACCGAGCAGACGCTTGAGCGCCCCCTGGGCATCGTCAAAGTCGCCCTTGATTCCGATCACCTTCAGGTTGGCCGCATCCTCGGTCACCATCTGCAGACGCTGCACGTCAGAGGTGCCGCCATCCGGATACATGCAGGCCACCTGCACGTTGACTCTATTTTTGAAGGTTTCCAGTGCCGCCGGGCCGGTATCGCCGGAGGTGGCAGCCAGGATCAGGTAGTTCTCGTTGCGCTGCTGTGCCAATGCCGAGAGCACGACGCCGAATGGCTGCAACGCCATGTCCTTGAAAGCGCGGGTGGGACCGTGCCAGAGTTCACTGACATAGAGGTCTTCCTTCACCTTTACCACCGGTACCGGGTAGGCCGGATCGTCGAAATCGTCGTACAGCGCCAGGGCTTGCTCGATCACCTCTGACTCGATGTCGATATCAAAGGCGGCAAGGATGTCGCGTGCCAGGCTTTTGTAGTCTGCATCGAGGTGATCGGCCAGGAAAGAGGCGCCCAGCACCGGCAGTGACTCGGGCGAATAGATACCGCCGAAGGAGGACATGGGATTGAGGATCGCCTGAGAAAAGGTAACCTTCAGGGGATGCTGGCCGTCGTTGCCACGGGTTTCGATAAAATTCACGTTGTTACCTAGTTGCGCTTACGGTTGACGAATAGCCAGGCATTATAGCGAAATCGCCAGCCGGCTTCCTCACGATTTTCGCCCCTGACTGCCCCTACCTTTACTCTGCGGCAACGATGGTATCGACGAGCAGCTGCAAACTCTGGCTGCCCTGCCACTCATTGATATCAAGACGGTAGGCGATCTGCACCTGCAGGGGTTTAGTCTCCAGCAGCGGCTCATCCACATGGAAGGCAATGGCCTCCACCAGCCGGTCGGTTTCGGGCCAGCGCAGTTGCATCTTGAGGTGGCGCTCGCCGACAATGCGCGAGCTCTCCACCTCGAACCAGCCGTCGAACTGCGGCTCGACAAAACCCTGGCCCCAGGGTGTCTCGCTGCGCAGTCGCGCGGCAAGCTCCATGGTCGCCTCTGCTGCTGTCAACTCACCGTCGCTCAACAGGGTGCCGCGCAAGTCCTCTTCGCTCAGGTGCCGGCGAACCTCAGCATCGAAGGCCAGCTTGAAGGGCTCCAGGGCATCGGCGTGGATAGTCAGCCCCGCCGCCATGGCATGGCCGCCGAACTTCTTCAGCAGCTCCGGGTGGGCTGCCGCCACCGCATCAAGCGCATCGCGGATATGCACCCCCTTGACCGATCGGGCCGATCCCTTGATATCGCCGTTGGCCGCGTCTGTAAAAACAATCACCGGGCGGTGCAGCCGGTCCTTGATACGCGAGGCGAGGATACCGATCACACCCTCGTGCCAGGAGGGGTTGTAGAGACAGAAACCGAAAGGCAGCCCGGCCTCCTCTTTCAGGTGCAGGCGCTCGACCTCGGCCAGCGCCTCGTCGCGCATATCCCCCTCCACCGTACGCCGCTCTTGGTTCAGCGCCTCGAGACGCAGCGCCATGCGCCTGGCCTCATCGAGGTTGGTGCTCAGCAGGCAGTTGATACCGATGCTCATGTCCTCCATGCGACCGGCGGCATTGAGACGCGGACCTAGGCCGAAACCCAGATCGCTGGAAACAAGTCTTGACATATCGCGCCTGGAGGCCTCGCATAGGGCCTGAATACCGGGCGAGGCGTGACCGGCA
>JBFEWO010000020.1:0-28089 GCA_041546305.1 Thiohalomonadaceae bacterium
ATAAACGGGCATGACGATGCTGAAGAGGAATAACAGGGCGAAGAGCAGCGGCTCGCCTGCTGTCAGCAGGTGGAAGATGCCGGAGAACAGCGAAAAAGTATCATCAAAAACAAAAAACTTGCTGAAGGTAAAAAACGGCAGGGAGGCGCCCACACCAAGCATCGTGACGACGGCGACCCAGGCAATCCTATACAACAGGATGTTCTCAGACTTCACTCGTTACTCCGAACTCAACAGGAGGGGGGATCTTCAGCAGCAACGCAGCTTCGTGCGTAAGCAGATGACTCCGACTAAAGAAGGGTTTAACCGCATCTTGTAAGTGAACAGGGTAGCTAATCCGTACCAGGGACAAAAGCCTGCATGCGCCCACTTTGGCAATATATTATTGAACATACCGCTCGAGTTCAGGAACCGGCAGCGGACAAATCTCGGAGCGAACCCGCATGTGTAGCTTGCCGGCGGTAGTCTTGGCTTTAGACTACATCAGCCAGATATCTATACACGTTCTCCTGGGTAATCACATCAATACCCGTATCAATAGCCTGATGCATCTGAACGCCCAGCGATGCTTGCCACAACATCAAGAGGCCACATTATGCCCTGTATTTTCGGAGTGGTTGCCGATGAGGAATCGATGACGCCTTGTTTAGTGGCGCGAATTCATATACTAAGTGCGACATTCCATTTTCATAACGAGGTGAACTGTGATACCAAGGTATCTTCGCTCCCGCCAAGAAGTGAATCTACCTTATGAAATATTAACAGTTCACCTCACATGATAGATATATCTTGGGCGCACTGAAAAAACAAGGCACTCCCGCTCAACAGATGGTTCAGATCCTCGGATTTCACTGCAGCACCATACACTGGAAGCTTAAACGCAATAGCTGCCATCTTGATTTCCTTATGTACACGAAAATACTGAATTTCCGTGCATCTCATGAACTTTCCTATACCCTAAGTTCAAAATATTATTTGAAAACCAATCACTACTCAGAAGCGAGCTATTCGGCAATACTTCAAGAATGATAATAGGGAGGCATCTCCGTATTGTTTTTAACGCCCCTGCTAAAGCCTCCTTTTCATGACCTTCAACATCGAGTTGAATTATTGATACAGTCCTTCCTGAATCCACAACATCATCTATTGTGACAACCTGAACAGACTCCGTACCAACCTCATCATTTGGTTGCCCAGAAATTATCCGACTTGCACCACCCAAGGATCGACCTTTGGCATCTCTGGTTTTAACCAATAGAGTTTCATGCTTGTTACCCAAACCTGCATTGGTCAATACTGTGTTTTCAATATCATTTATTTCAAGAGTAATTCTTGCGCAGCGATAGTTTTCTGAATTTGGCTCAAATGCCCATACTTTAGCCCCAGAAGCAGCTCCTTTTGACAACGCCGGCAAAAAATCTCCAAAATACGTTCCTGCGTGAACAATGTCGCCGTTATTGCAATTATTAATAATGTACTCGATGGTCTGGGGCTCGTAGACGTCGTTGGAGAGAACTTTTTGTGCTGCATGGCGATGATGCGAAGACAGCGGAACGCAGTAACCTCCATATTTGTTGTAGGCGACTTTACATTTTAGAACCTCTAAGGACTCTAACTTTTTATATTCCTTTGAAAGATCCGTAGCAACATAACTATCAAACAACTTCCAATATACTTTTTGCACTATCGGCATCAGTCGTTTCGGAATCACCTTCTTAATCAGTGTTTTCATTTCTGGTTTTCCTTGCTCATTAAATATTGGTGCCTTTCCCCATTCACAACTAACGCTCCATTAGAAAGTTCATTTTACACATAATGTTAGCCTTGAGCGACGGATTGTCATGAAACACAACAGAAGTCTTGCCAGCCCAACCCAAAGGTATTGTTGGGCAAACCATTCATGCCGACACTACCGCCTCCCCGAAGATGCTATCGTAGTCGCTCTCAACCATCGGAATCATCTGTTTTGCAATTGCAAAGATAGAAAGGCATTCAGACCGTCTTGTGCATTTTTTTCACTTCACCACTCAATTCTTTCCAACCAGCACTCAGAACCATCACACCGCTCGTACGCCCCCATCTCCTTTAGGCAGGCGGTCACTTGGCTGGTTATTTCAAGATACTTTTCTCGCAACATGGCTGGCTTGAGTTTGAATTTAACTATATTGTACTTGCATTGCTCTGAGACTTAACGTCGTACCAGTGGACGCGATCCGCAACATAGCGAAGCGCCCCAGTGAGCGATAGCGAACGACTTGAACATGTTGTTATATATGACTCCATTATCTGTCATGAATGCGCAATGTAACAGCCGCCACAGATCCAATAAGACTAATAAATACTATTAACGGGAACACCTTTTGTGCTTTTTGCACATTTTCTTTAGTACGATTGTTGGCGACGATTGTGCAGCCAATAGCTATGGCAGCAGAAACCAATATAAATATCACCATTGCTATTAACGAAAACGCCATACTAATTACCCGCCGCGACCGCCGCGCTCAATATTTGACTATTATGAATCACAGTGTATTAGATCGCTTAATCACTATTGGTAATACTTCCACCTCCGCCTCTTACATCGTTTGCATAACGGTGTCTACGCATAACTCCGGACAATTCGGCAATATACAACAACTATCTCAACTTTTTGTTATTTGATATTTCGATAGCGCAGTAATCGTTATCTTTTGTCTGTAGGAAATCGCCTCCCCCCTTCTGATCAAGCCATAAAAACTAGGCGTAACCACTCCAAACAAACCTACTCCCCTTTACCGGGCAGACATGATTGATAGCGCTCGATATCCACCTCTCTCGACAATTCCTCACCCCCATGCAGTGCATCGACGAACCGCTTCGCATGACAGGGAATCAACAGCGCTCCCTTGGAACCAAAACCGTTGAAGATCCCAAGCTGCGGAAAGTCTGGATGAAGACCGATAAAAGGCTGCTTGTCGAGGGTATTTGGGCGCACACCGGCACGGTGTTCTGTTACGCGATGCGCTGGCAGTGGCTTCAGTAACTGCGGTAAGGAAGCCAGAAGTTCATGTCGGCCGGCTTCAGTGGCCATCTCATCCAGTTGCTCACGCTCGTAGGTTGCGCCGAGACGATAGGTGCATCCACCGCGAGGCATCAGCCATTTACCGGCGTTGATGATCGCATCGGGCAGCGGTTCATCGATCTCTACAGTCAGGATCTCCCCCTTTGCCGGCTGGAAGGGCAGCCAATCGAACCAGGGGTTTTGCCGTGCCTTATAGCCTTCGCAGAAGATCGCTCGTTGACAGTCAATCCCGTCAAACTGGATCCCGTTCTCGGCCACGGTGATGTCATCCCACATAAGCACCTGACGACAATAGTGACCGCTCACCAACAGGTGATCACGCACTCCCTCCAGCAGCGCATTGGTGTCGAGATAACCGGTCTGTGTCTGCTCAAAGCCCCCCAAGGGTGCTACAAAGGGCGGCTGCAACACGGCTGCCAAAAGGTGCTCACCGAGATACGCGGCGTAACCCGGATCGATGTGACGCCGCTCCCAGGCCTCCTGCTCCTGATTGGAGCGAAACAACCGCCACATCGGTTTTTCCACCAGCAAGGTACGACCCAATACACGCTCCAACTGTCTGTAACGCTCCCGGGCCAGTGGCAGGCAATCGTCTACCCCCGATGTTTTGACCAGACGCTGACCGGTCACGGGGTTCAGTAGGCCCGCCGCGGCGGTGGAGGCTGCGCTTTGGTGGCCATCATCCACCACCAGGACACGCTCCCCGCGCTCGATGAGTTCCCAGGCGAGCAGGCTGCCAGCCAGGCCCTGGCCGATGATAAGGGTGTCGAGGTTGAAGTTGTTATTCATCGTGTATTGTTAGTTTGTGTCGCTACGCGACAGACGAATTGAAAGCGGGGTTCTCGCCCCCGCGCGGCGAGGTACTTTTTTTTTGTCAAAAGTACCCAAAACCATCTCCCGAAGGCTTGCCGCTAACGCGGTGCCCTGTGCTTCTCGTCATTTCAGGCCGTTCGCGCAACTCGCGAGGCGATAAGTCCGCCTCGCTCAGACATGCTCTCACTTTCCCCTGAAATGACTGAGATGCTCGGCTGCGCCTAACGGGAAAAAACCCGTTCCATTTAGCTTCCGTAACTCACGTGACCAACCATGTGGTGGTCACGTTCGCCAACAGCTTAAAACAAAGGGGTTTTGAATCCCGTCAATTCCCGCCGAGTAGCACAGCAGAAGGAGGAGCAGCCGGAAGAGTTGCGCGCAGGACGCGCGCAACTTTGCAGTCAGGCCATGGAGGGCCTGCCTGCAAAGCCCTCCTGGAGCGAGCAACGCAGGGGACCCGTAGGGCGGGAATTTCGGGAGCGTTTCTTTGGGTACTTTCTTGTCGCCACAAGAAAGTACCTCGCCCTGCGGTGCAAGAACCGCTTTCAATAAACCCTTCGCGTCAGCGACACCGATCCCTACCAAGGAATCACACTCCCATCAAACCGATAAAAATACCCCGTCTCCCTCATCCGAAATCCCTCCACCAGTTTGCGCATGCCGTGAACACTGGTCTCGGTGGTAATCGTCGCCCCCGGTCCGCCCATCCGCGTCTGAACCCAACCCGGGTGTAACATCAACACACCAACACCATGCGATTGCAATGCCAGTGACAGGCCCTTCATCGCAGCATTGAGTGCGGCCTTGCTGGAACGGTAAGCGTAGGAGCCGGGGGAGCCGATCTCGCTGATGCTACCCATGTGGCTGGTGATCGCGACCACCAGGCGTCGTTCGCTACGCGCCAGATGTTCTGTAAAGGCGGCGCTGACCCGCATCGGCCCGAGGCTGTTGACGCGAAAGGTCTCTTCCCACTGTCCGAAATCGATATTGCCGAGGTTCTCGTCCAGGAACTTCTCGAAATAGACACCGGCGTTATTGAGCAGGATGTCGATGGGCTCTCCGGCGAGGTCCTTGGCCAGGACCGAAATCTCCTCCTCCCGGGTCACATCCATTCGGTGCACGGTGAGGTTGGGATTTCGCAAGGCCAGCTGATCCAGGGCATCAGCCTCTTCAGGGTGACGGCAGGTGGCGTAGACCCGCCATCCGGCCGCGGTGTACTGTCGGGCCCATTCCAGGCCGAGGCCACGGTTACTGCCGGTGATCAGGATCGAGGACATAGCTATCCCTTTGCCTTCAGGGCGAAACGGTGGTGTTCCACCGACCATTGCTCACCCTTGATATGGAGCAGAAGACAGCTGGGTCCACCGTAGGTGCGCGCCCTCCCCGCCGCCCCCGGGTTGAGGATCCAGGGTAACGCGGAGGTATCCTCTACCAACTGGTGGCTATGGCCGCAAACCACGGCACGTGTCTCCGCATAACGCTTGCGTAACCGCTGATGACGCAGGCAGGCCGGCGTGACACGATGGCCATGCAACACCACCAGTTCTCCGCCCGGCAGGTCGACACGGCGCTCATTGCGCAGGGTGTTGAGGATGTCGTGGTCCTGCACCGGCCATTTGCTCGCCACATCATTATTGCCCCTCACCGCCACCACCTGATTGGCCAGTTGCGCCAGTTGTTGCAGCACCGCGCCATTGCCGATATCTCCGGCGTGGATCACCCAATCGCTCCCGTTAACTACCCCGGCAATACGGCTGTCGATGACACCATGGGTATCGGCAAGCAAGGCAATCCTCAGTGATGGCATCGACTCAGGCTCAGACGAACAGGGTCAGGACCCCGGTGTAGCCGTAGAGCCGCCCGTTGTAGAGCTCACCACTGGCAAAGAAACCCACCAACGGGAACTCCCCCAGTGCGTCGTTTATGAGCTTTAGCTCCACAGCCCCCTCACCAAACTGGTCTCGGCCACGGCCGAGACAGGATATATAAATCCCGCCGCGGATGGTCCGCCCGTCAAGCCGTTTGGCTAGGCGCGCCAACATCTTCTGCATGTCTTCGGTCGCGGTGTTACCGTCACGGCGGCAGAACATCAGCCGCTCGTGTTCTTCCATGAAATCACCGATAGCAACCAATCCATGCTCCGGGTCCACGCCCATCAAATTGCGCACCAGATAATCCCCGGTATCGGATCCCTTGATCGGCAAGCCAGCAAAGATATAGCCACCGAGTTTACGTAGATCCCGCGACAACACCTCGCCTACGTCCTGTTTGAGCACCTCCAGCGCCGGTTGCCTGTCCAGTCGCATCACCAGGTTCTGCTGAGCCTCATCGATCTGGTGGACAGGCCCGATGGGTGAGACCCCCTGGGTGTGATCGGTGAGGATGGCCACCTCAGGCCCGAACAGGAGACCGGAAATTCCATCCGAGAATACCCCATCAGCGATCTGCCACGAACTCCCCTCGGCGGAACTCAGGCCACCGTTAATGAAGCTGGCCGAAAGGCGTTGCTGGATATCCGCAATAAATGGTGCGGTGCCGGCAAAGGTCGGTTCCGCATGCAGCAACCCAAAACAGTATCCCTGCTCATTGCACCACGCCGCACTCTCGGCATCCAGACGGATTCCGGGGTCGGTGCTGTTGGGAATAAGACGGAAGGCCTCGCGCGGGATATCGCTAATCATCAGCGCCAGTGCTTGCTCCTCATAACATTCCCGACCGCCCCCGATAATGCCCATACCAACACTGCCAAGCCAGTGCAGCTGCGGTGCAGCCTGGCGCAGCAGAATGAGAATACGCGGCAGCTCGCTACCCAGCCGTTCGGTAACATAGAGAAAGCCCAGTGTTGCTGAAGCCGGAATCGGCCCCAACTGCGCCAGGCACTGCCGGACCAGGCTAGTGGCATCAGCATCACAGGCATAGGCATGAAGAAAAGGCCGCATATTATGCTCCTGTCAGCTGTCTGTCGTGATTCGCAATTCGCGATTCCCAAGACTACTACAAGGCAGGTTCTTTTGCTGCCGCAGCTGTGCAGCACGGTCCTTTGGCAAATATAAAGGTTTCATTCCGTCTCGAGGCCCAGCAGTTCCTCGACCACATCGCACCAGGCCGCCGCCAGATTGGAGGGCAGATAACCCCCGCCACCCAGCGCTAGCAGTCTGCCCTGGCAGTTCACCGCGGCGATGTCCCGCATGCGCCCGGCCACCATACGGTGGGTCGCGGAGGTATAGGCCAGGTGGGTCAATGGATCATTCGCGAGACTATCGGCACCGCACTGCAGGATGATGAATTCGGGCCGGCTCTGGCGGATGAATTTCTCGGCTGTCAGCCAGATATCGGCAAACATCCGGTCATCCGCCGCCGGTGGCATGGGGATGTTGAGCTTGCTTCCCTTGGCCGCTCCACTGCCAGTCTCGGTAACATCGCCGGTGCCGGGATAGAGATAACGCCCGTCCTCATGAAAATCGACAATGCACAGTTCCGGGTCGTCGGCGAAGGCGTAATAGACACCATCGCCATGATGGGCATCGATATCCACATAGGCAATGCGATGTGCGCCATACTCCTGGCGCAATGCTTCAATGGCCACACCGCAATCGTTGAACACACAAAACCCAGCTGCCGCCCCGCGCCGGGCATGATGCAACCCGGCGATCGGCACGAAGGCATTGCGACACTCACCATTCATGATTCGTGCTACCGCATCAAGCACACTACCGACCACGCTGGCGGCCGCCTCGTAAATCCCCTTAAAGGCCGGTGTATCGCCGTAATCGAGATACCCTTCTCCGGCACCAGATTGCTGCCGGACCTGGGTGACATACTCGCGCGTGTGAAACCATTCAAGCTGGGCCTCGCTGGCCTGTTGCGGCGGCAGCAAGCACAACTGCGATTGCAGGCCTCGCCGTTGCACCTCATCCACAAACGCGGGATAGCGAAGCGGACCGAACGGATGGGAGGGACCAAACTGATAGGCCGCCAGGGCATCACCAAGATAGAGACAGGTCTTCATAGCATCCCAGCATAGGCGCCAATCGCAGCCTTCACCATGACGGTACAAAAGCCGTTGTCAGTAATCGCACTCTCACACCTGCCGTACACCAGTTTTCACCTCTGTGGATAGAATTGCGAGGTAGTTCTCAGATTTTCTCTATCGGACTCCATAGTTTTGACTATGCTCATGGCATAACTGACTAATAAAGATACGCAAGATGAACACTTATCAGTTCAGCAATCGCATCAAGGCCGAGACAAGCCTGGAACTCTTCGATAAATACTACCTGGCCGTCAAGGAAAGGAAGCTCAAGAGGAAGCGCGAATTCAGGCTGGAGCTGGCGATCCTCAACCCGGAAGCACAGCATGTGACACGGTCGTCCACCTATTGGCTGGCCGCTGCCGGTATCGCGGTACTGATCGGACTCTACTGCGTCAACCTGCTGCTCAACGCAAACGACAATAGTGCCTTCTGGACCACTCTGAGCGCTGCTACCGGGGCTATCCTGCTAGGAGCACTGTTCATTGCCCTGTATGTGCTGTCCATCGAAAGAAAGTGGGTGATCAATACCCGCACGGCACTTCACCCGCTGGTTGAGGTCCCCTACCACAGAAGAGACAAAAAACAGGCCGAGCAGTTCGTAAAACAACTGCAAAACGCGATTGAAATGACGATTGCCGAGAAAGGCTATAACAATGAACACCTGTTCGCCGGAGAGATGCGTATGCTAAGGCGCCTGGCCAAGAACCGCATTCTCAGTAACAGTCATTACGACCGCGCCAAAAAGCAGATGCTGGAAAACGGCCAGTTGAGACTGGCCTAGTAAGTAAGTCCCTTAGGCGACGACTGCCCGCCCGCCAACATCACTAGAAGCCATCTCAACATTAGCGAGCGCTGGCAAGGCAAGGCAAGGCAAGGCAAGGCAAGGCAAGGCAATAATGGACAAAAAATGCGGTTTACAGCGAGTAACTAAGCATTTTGAGTCCATTTATAACGCCGTATCGGCAAGCGCAACAATTTTGAGATGGTTTCTAGCCATATGTCACACCGGTTCCACCAAGCCCACAGTACCCCCCCGGATTCTTAGCCAGATATTGCTGGTGGTATTCCTCGGCATAATAAAACGGAGGTGCAGGCAACATCTCGGTGGTGATCTCGCCGTGACCGGCGACCAGCAGCCTGGCCTGATAGTGTTCTTTGGAGGCCAGCGCAGCATCCTGCTGGGCTTCCGAGTAATAATAAAGCGCAGAACGATACTGCGTACCTACATCATTGCCCTGCCGCATCCCCTGGCTCGGGTCGTGCGACTCCCAGAACAGTTTCAGCAGTTTTTCATAGCCCACATAGGTCGGGTCGAAGACCACCCGCACCACCTCATTGTGGCCGGTCATTCCAGAGCAGACCTCCTTGTAGGTGGGGTTGGGCGTATAACCGCCGGCATAGCCCACCATAGTGGAGTAGACACCGGGCTCTTCCCAGAACTTACGTTCCGCCCCCCAGAAACACCCCATACCAAACATGGCCACCTGCATGCCTTCGGGAAAGGGCGGTGTCATGCGGTGACCGTTGACATAATGAAACTCCGGCACCGGCATCGCCTCTTCACGTCCGGGCAAGGCCTCCTCTGGTGGGGGCATCTCCGTTTTTTTCTGTGCGAAAAACATGCTTTCACCTTACAGACTGTTTCGTCAATCAAACCCTAAGTTAGCAGAAAGGCCGGCAGAAAAAAGCCGCCATCGCAAGAGGCAAAAAAGAATAACGGGACCGGCTGAGCGGTCCCGTCGAGTGGTCTATCGGTAACGAATCAGTCCAGAGTTATTCTCCACCGGGCATGGTATCCATGGCGGGTGGTGGCTCGGTGGTTGGCGCCTCCTCCGTCGTTGGCGGTTGCTCGTCCATCGGCGGCTCTTCGCTCGCCATCCCGGTACCGGTATCCTCCGACATACCGTAGGTAAAGCGCTTCTCAGCCACCACCTCACCGGCACCGTTCACCACCTGTACCGTCCAGGCGCCTACCCACTCCGGCAACATCTTCTTGCTGGACCAGACACGCCAGCGGGGACCGCCGACATTGAAACTCACATCGGCGATTGCCTCATTACCGAATATCCAGCGATGGATGACCGTCTGCCCCTCCATGTTGCGCAGCTCGGTAAAGTAGAGCACGGTTTCATTACTGACCGGAACCATCTCCAGGTCATTGACCGGCTCACGATCGACCACCTCCGTGGTGATGATACTGCGGGCCACTTCTCCTTGCGCCTGCGCCTGCGGCATGGCCACTAACGCCGCCAGGGAAATCAGCACCACTGCCCAATATCTGTTCATAGCAGTTCTCCTCAACTTACAGGTGGAATGGAGCGAAACAGAAACCTCACAGACCGCCGCAAGGCATCATGAAAAGATAGACCCCAGCCCTTCGGTCAGCCAATGTGGCACTACGCCCTGTTGAGGATGAGCCGTGCGGCCTCAGTGAGCGGGACCAGATCCGCCTGGCTAATATCGCCTATCGATTGGCGACCCATGGCATGCAGATAATCAGCGAGGATGCCACGCGTCCCATTAAAGAAATTGGCCACCCTTTCGGCCGCGGTGTCGACATCGATGCGAGCGCGAAGCTCGGGATTCTGCGTGGTGGTGCCGGTGGGGCAGTTGTCGGTGCTGCAGGCACGGTAGTACTCGCAGCCCAACGCGAACAGTGCGGCGGTGGCCAAGGCGCAGGCATCGGCGCCGAGGGCAATCGCCTTCATGATATCCGAGGGGGTGCGGATGCCACCGGTGGCAAGCAGCGAAACCCGCCGCTCTGCGGTGGCGTTATGGGCATCGACCCGCTCGCGCGCCAGAGGCAACGCCATGACCAGCGGCATGCCGATGTGATCGCGAATGTGCAGGGGTGCCGCGCCAGTGCCGCCACCGAAGCCGTCGATAGTAATGAAGTCGGGCTGCAGTGAGAGCGCCGCTTCTATATCGTGCTGCACATCATTGGCGGCGAACTTGATCCCAACTGGCTTGTCGGGGAAGTGCTGTCGTAGCCAGGCGATACGCGCGGCCAGATCGTCCAGCCCCCGCATGTCGGGGAAATGGGCCGGTGAATAAGCCGGCTTACCCGCCTCGATCCCCCGCACCCGTGCGATCTCCTCGGTGACCTTTTTCCCCGGCAATTCACCGCCAAGTCCCGGCTTGGCCGACTGGCCAATCTTGATCTCGAAGGCATCGGCCAGAGCCATCGTCTCCTCGTTCCAGCCGAAGTAACCGCTGGCCATCTCCAGCACACAGCACTTCGCCAGCTCACGCTCTTCCGGCAGCATTCCTCCCTCCCCGGAACCGATCATGGTGTCGGCCATTGCCGAGCCCCGGGCCAGCCCCATCTTCGCCTCTTTGGAAAGAGAGCCAAAAGACATGTGGGAAACATAGGCCGGCAATGCCAGCTGCAAGGGTATACCGGTAGCGCGGCCAATGGTCACCGAGGTGTCGACAGCCTCATCGGCAAGCCTTGGCATTCTCGCCAGTTGCGCAGCACTCAGGTGAAAATGGCTCCAGTCCGGGATCGGTCCGGCGGTCGGAGGCTCGGCTCCCATTGAACCAATCGCCGGCTTCATCCCTTTGGCCAGGTGGCGGATCTCCTTCTTGCCCCGAGCATCATCGGCCCAGCGGTGCCAGCGCCCCTGGTAGCCATTGAAGCTTGCTGGCGGCAGCGGTGGAACGGCGCTCGTATCCACCTCTACTCGACCTGCCATAACTCGGGCCGGATAGGTGGCAATGCGATCATTGGGGTTGTAGGGAGAGATACCGGTGGCCAGATCGAAATTCCAGCCATGGAGGGGGCAGATGGCCTCACCGTTTTCCATCCGTCCGAGGGAGAGCTGACCTTCATGATGCGGACAACGGTCATCCAGGGCGAAGACCTCCCCGCGGTAGAGAAAGAGGGCGATGGGACGGCCGTTCACCCAGACCTCATGTCCCTGCCCTTCCGTCAGCTCAGAGACATCACAAACGCTTTGCCAGGTGCTCATACTCACCTCCCTTTCGAGTTGGTAAACCTCGCTGCCGGGGAATCGATTCTCTTACCCAGTTTGGCAGCAAAATGGCCGTAATGAGAAATATCCTGTATTGGCGTTCAGAAAACCGTCCTTAGATCGTACCGGGGGATGTCATGGTGAGCGGAGCATCCTCATGCCCACGTCTTGCTTCACTGTTCCTTCAGCGCGACGGCGCGTTGAGCATGGTATTGAGCAATTGGATCGATGGCTCATCCTTGCCGATCTCCTCCACCGGCGTCCAGGACATGTCATTCTCCAGCCGATAGGAACCCATGAACTCGTGCGGCGGCTTTCCGCCCCACTCCTCGGGAGAGAGCATGGAGAAATAGAGTGCATCCTCGCTTCGCCGGTACAGGTGGTAGATCTTCCCCGGCTGGCGTTTGAACTGACATTGGGCTCGATGTAGTTGCTGGTCACGGGCGGAGGATTCCAGGATCGAGCGAGCCTCCTGCTGCAGCGCCTTCATCTGTTCGGCGATCACCTTGAGCTTGGCATGGACGACATTGCCCAGCATCTGATCGGCTTCCTCTATCTGCCGGGCCAGGTCGACCAGTTCGGTGGCAGGGGCCATGCGACTAACCGGGTAAGGCGCCGAGTGGTCCGCCCCCCCGTGGTTATCGCCACTGTATCTCTTCAAACCTTTGTCAGACATGGTTTCGTTGTATCGCGATCTACATCGTCAGGGATTGTAGCGCATCAGAGCGGGAGAGAGTGAGGATGTGAGTAGGATATCGAGCCCACGCAGAGCGTGGGGCGATTGTTACCTTGAACTTTCAACCTTGCCCTTACCCATGCCGCTGCCAGATCAATTCGCCATTTCGAAAGACCTCCCGTACCCGATGGTAGGGGATGTGATGCACCGCCCCCTCCTCATCGACCAGAGTAAACCCGAAATGGTCGCCCTCGGGGAAGCTTAACTGAGTAAACGGCACCAGCAGATTTTCGCCGGTGTGGCGGTCATAGTAACTGATCGTGAACTCCGCCTTGCCGTAGTCAAGATCCCAGCGGATACGGTTCAATAGCTCATGAATGGGTATCATCGTGCTTCCCCTGTCTGGCCAAACGTGATGCGCCAGCGATCAGCTGCCAGTTCCGTGGTGCAGACCTCCAGCGGGATAAACTGGCGAATAGCTTCGATATTGGTTGGTGTGTGCCGATCCGGCGACACTGTTACAAAGGTCCCCGCCCCGGCCAGGGCCAGCGGCAGCAACAGTTGATCCGCCAGATAGGGTCCCACCGGAACCTCGGCCTCAAGAAAGCGTTGTACCTGGGCGACTACCCCCTCCGCTACCACCTCCGCAGGCAGACCACGCTGGCCAATCCCGGTAAAGACCTCGGTGCAGGCCTCACTCTCCACCGTCACCTGGAGGGCATTGCCCGGGCAGCGTGCCTCGGTTTCATGGCGCACCGACACCGCCGACGGCGCAAGTCCCAGCGCCCGCGTCACCACCTGAAGCTCGCGCTCAGCAATATGATCGGGAAGCCGCGACAGGGTCACTTCGGCACGGATATGACGAATCGCGCCGCGCTCTTCCAGATACAGTGGCTGTAGCACCGGACAAGGGTCAACAGTTGCCCTCACCTCCCCGGCGCCAACCGGATAGTATCCGGGGCGCACCAGCGCAATCGCCACCTTCGCCCCCATCCGTGCCAGCAGTGGCAAAAAGGCCCGCTGCAGGAATTCAAAACTGGGGGCCAATGGATTGTGGGTGCCGCCGTTCAGTATCAATCGGGAAGGTGCCTTGGCCATCAGCAACGGTAGCACCAGGGTCTGGAATACCAGGGTGGTACTGCCGGCACTGCCGATATCGAACCGGTAATCACCGCCGATAATGCCCTGTGGAGAAAAGTCCAGCTCTGTGGAATCGAGTTCTGCCCCCTCGACCTTGGCGTTTCCGATCGCCGCTGCAGCCAGCACCGCCATCAGGTGCTGCCGCTGCAGACCTGGCTTGCGCCGGCGTGGGCGAATATTGATAAGTCGAAAGGGGCGTTGCAGACACAGAGACAGGCTGAGCGCGGTGCGCAGAATCTGCCCTCCCCCCTCGCCCATCGAGCCGTCGATCACCAGCACACTGCTAACCCCAGACACCCATCAATCCAGCTTGAGCAGCGGATAGCGCTGCAAAGACTCACGGCTCCACAGGGAGAGCCCGGCCCGCTGCGAGACGGTATCGAGAGCGATGATCCAGTCTGGATCGTCAAAACTGATGCTGGCCTCTTCGCCCTGTTTTGCCAGTTCTCCGGTCACGAAATAATCGAGAAAACGCTCCTCCTCCAGGCTTGAGAGTCTCCCCTTGAAACCACGACGGTGCATGCGCACATGAAAGCGCGTGCCAGCCAGTTGTGCCAGCCAGCCACGCACCACCTCAGTTGCCTTGCGCTCGAACTCTTCCGGTGTCTGGTAGTGAAAGGTTTCGGTCACCGGCAGCACCCGGGCGAGGATCGGACGGGCCTCGGGGAATGCCTCCAGATGACGCTCGAGCCGGGCAAGAAACGTCAGCGGTTCTTCCACCCGCATCACCAGCACATTGTAGAAATCGGTATCCTCCAGTTCCCCCATGGGGGCCAGAAAGGCCCGCGCATGGCGATAGCGGTGTTCGTGAGTGGTCACTACCACATTCCAGTCCAGCATCATTCCTCCCCCATGTGCCCTCTTCAGTATAGCCACCGCGATCGCCGGGTTTGTCTGCTAGCCTTGCAGGAACAGGAGGGTAGAGGAACCATGGCATCTTCAGCAACGCAAGCCTTTGTCCCAGCCTATCTCTCCCGGGTGACGCCGGGCGAACTGGCGACGCGGGTCGACAGTGCCTTCACTCACCTGGAGGAGTGCGATCTGTGCGCCCACTACTGCCACGTCAATCGGCGCCGCACTATCAAGGGTGCGATCTGCCGCACTGGAGAACGAGCGGTCGTGAATAGCTTCGGTCCCCATCACGGCGAGGAGGATCCACTGCGCGGTCGACACGGCTCCGGCACCATCTTCTTCTGCTGGTGCAATCTGCGCTGCGTTTTCTGCCAGAACTGGGAGATCAGCCAAAAGGGTATCGGCCATGAAGTCGAACCACAGGATCTGGCGGAAATGATGCTAAGCCTGCAGGCGCAGGGCTGTCACAACATCAATCTGGTCTCGCCCAGTCACGTGGTGGCGCAGATCCTCGCCGCGGTGAAGCTGGCTGCCGAGCAGGGATTGCGTCTGCCGCTGGTCTACAACACCGGTGGCTATGACAGCGCCGAGGCTCTTGCCCTGCTGGACGGGATCATCGATATCTACATGCCTGACATGAAATACGGTGACACCACCATCGCCCGCCGCTACTCACGGATACGCAACTATGTGGCGGTGAACCGGGCGGCGGTGAAAGAGATGCATCGCCAGGTCGGGGATCTGGTGCTGGATGAAAAGGGCATCGCCCACCGCGGGCTGCTGGTGCGGCATCTGGTGCTGCCGCAGGAATTGGCGGGAACCGACAGTGTCCTGGCCTTTCTCGCCGAGGAGGTATCATCCGATACCTATCTCAATCTCATGGACCAGTACCATCCCTGTTACCGCGCCGATGAATACCCGCCACTGGATAGGCAGCTCAGCATCAAGGAGTACGAAGCCGCACTAGAGCTGGCACGGCGTTATGGCCTCCATCGCCTCGTTCAGCGCGAGCACCGACTCTGGCTGGAATTGCATTGAGGAGCGCACATGAACGATAAGCCCATTTCCAAGAGCCTGCATGTGGAGTGCTACAGCGGCCACCGTGCCGATGAGTCGCCGCAACGCTTTACCCTTGCCGGGCGCGAGATCGCGGTGGAGGAGATCCTGGATCGCTGGATCGACCCGGAGCACCGCTACTTCAAGCTGCGCGGCGATGACGGGGGCATCTATATCCTGCGCCACGACATCACCGCCGACAGCTGGGAGCTGATCCTCTACGACAGCGGTCAACGCGAAGACACCCGCCTTTCTTCCACCTGAGGGGCGATATGACGAGTGCCACAGAACCGCTCCTGCGCTGTGAAGTCAAACGGTTTTCTCCGCCGAATACCCCTGTGCCCACCATCCTAGACGAGGCCGCGGCACGCCTGCAGCAGGACTACCACCTCAGGGTTTCACGCCGCATTCTCCAGAACATCCTTGCCCAGTCTGCCGATGCATGAGACTCACGCCTGCGCCAGCACATCTTCCATGAAGTCCAGCTCCGCCTGCTGATAGATGGTGCGGCGGTGCTGCGCCCACAACTCGCCAATGCGCTCACGGTTGGCCACCTTGCGGTCGACCAACACGCGGGTACTGAGCTGGCCGCGTGGCACCGCACTCGGCACCTTGGCGAAAATGAACTCGTTGCTGATGAGGTCCATAAACGGGCCGCACTTGCTGGTGGGCATGATGAAGATGATCTGCAGCCCAAGCGAGCCGGTAAGATAATTGATCACCTCGCGCGAGCGCTGCTCGTCCATGTGCATGAACGCCTCGTCCACCAGCACCATCCGCAGATGGTTCTGTCCCTCGGCGAAACGAAAGGCCGAGGTAATGGCGGCCGAGCGGATGATGTAGGCCGGGGTCTCCAGTTGCCCGCCGGAGCCGGTGCCGTACTCGGAGAGCGGGATCGGCTCCTTGCCCTCCACCTCCTTGTAGATCTCGTAACGGCGGTAATGGCGGTAGTCGGCGATGCGCTCCAGATCGCGCAGTGCCTTGTGCTCGTCCTCCTCCAGCAGCAGCTTCATCAACTCATCACGCACCCGGGCCGAGCGGGCGCTGAGTTCGGTGTTGAACAGCGTGGTCTCCTCGCCGAGGGTCGGGATCTTCATGACCTCCTCGAAGAAGCGGGCGTAGTCGCGGTACTCAGGCACCCACTCGCTGGCGAAGCGGAAGGTCTCGCGGTCTGCGCCGAAACGGTGGTGCTGCAGTTCGCGATTGAGCAGTTCAATCTGCCGCTCGCCGTCCTTGATCGACTGGTGGATCTGGTGGCACAGGTGCGTGACGAAGGTGCTGTTGAAGCTCTCCTTGAGCCGGTGCAGCTCCGTGTGCTTGTCGACCAGAATATTGTTCTTGAGCAGGTTGTAGACCCGATCGAGATCCCGGCGCACGCCGCAAATGGTCCTGAACAGGGCGTTGTCGTAGTCGCTTTCGAGACCGGCATAGTAGATCGCATCGCCGGGGCGGCACTGGCGGTTGTGGGCCTGGATCGCCTCGTCGAGATCGCGCTCATTCTTGTGCAGCTGGCGCTCCAGGGTGGCGCGCTGCTCGCGCGCCTGCTTCGGGTCTATCTCGGGTGCCACGGTATCCGCCTGCGCCAGGCGCGCTTCGGGATCGAAGGCGGACCACAGCGGCTGCAGGTCACGCAGCGCCTGCTCGCACTCCTCGGCCCGGAGGGTCACCTGCTCCTGCAGGTCGGCCAGGGCGCTCACCGCTCGGTTGGCCTGCTCGAGCTGCTCAGCAAGCTTGCCTTTTTCCACGTTGAGTTCGTCCTGTTGCCGGCGCAGCTGCGTCTCCTCCTCCCGCAGGGCGGCAAGCTTTGCCTCCATCTCCTGGTGCTCTCCCAGGTCAAGGCTCTCCAGCAACGCCTCCAGGCGGGAGAGCTCGCGGCGTAACGCCACCATGTCGCCGATGGTATCGGCATGGCTGACCGGCTCCAGCGCATCGACCGCACCGAGCAGACGCCCACTCTCCTGCATCCGGCTGTCGGCCATCTGCCATTCGCCCACGATCCGCTCCAGCTCAGCACGTTTTGCCAGCAGTGCCCGCTCGCGCGCGGCAGTGCCAAACACCAAATCGCTGTCGGGCAGATCGCAACGGAACATAGCGTAGTTGCCCGAGCCCATACCGTCAGCGGTAAGACCGCGGCGGGTGTGGCACAGGGCCTCGGCGGAGTCAACCCGCAGCACGGAACCGTAGCTGGCGGTGAGGTAATCGCGGGCCACCGCATGGCTGAACTCGAGCACATGGACCACAGAGTCCCTGTCGAGCTCAATGCGTGCTGCATCCTGCGCGGCCTTGGCTCCCTGGATCACCCGTGCCCGGTTGTCCCGTCCGGCGAGGGACCGCACGATACGGATCGCCTCTGCCTCGTGCTCCGGCTCGACCAGAATGCCAAAGCGTGAGCCGCCGAGATAGCCCTCGAGGGCCGCCTGCCAGCGCGCGTCGGTCACCTCCACGTGGTCGCACAGCACCCTCGGATCGGCTTGCGGGCACTGTTCGCGGATCGCTGCCAGGGCACGCTCCACATAGGGGGGATAACTCACCTGCTTTGCTTCGAGACGGGCGATCTCCGCCTCTTTCTGGCGCTGCTGCTGGGCCAGCTGCTCGTAGCGTCGGCGGCGTTCCCCATGCAGCTCCTGCAGCAGGTCACGACGGCTGCGACCGTCCTCCTCTTTACTACGCCAGTAGGCCAGCAGGGCGTTCTGTGCCCGTTGGGCGGCACTGGCCTGATCGAGATAGTGCTCAAGGTCCGCCAAGTCGCCGGTGAGGTCCTGTTGCAGCAGGGCCGAGAGCTCCATGTCGCCTCGCCCACTCTGCTGGGCCTCTTTTGCCAACGTGCGGCTCTGGGTTTCGGCCAGTTGGGGCAGTTCAGTCACCAGCGCCTCGGCCTGCACCCCCTCGAGGATCAGCCTGGTCTGGACGTCATTCTGCTGCACCCGATTATCCTGCTGCAGCAGCTCCCGGCTGAATGCGACCAGGCGGCGATGCGCCTCGTCGTGCTGCTGTTCCAGCGCATCCTTCTGCCGCAGGGCATCGACACCACGCCGCTGCGCCTCCAGTTGCACCAGCTGCTCGTGCAGCTGCTCCTGACGTTGCATGGTCAGTTCCAGTTCACCATCCAGCTCCCCGCCCCGGGCACGCAAGCGCTGCTGCTCCCGCTTGGCATTGAGGTAGTCCTGCTGCCGGGCCAGGTAATCGTGACGTGCCAGGGTGTAATCGAGGGTCGTGAGGTCGAGCCATCCCTCGATGTAGTCCCGGGCATGGCCGCCGGCCCGTTCCAGCAGTGCGATCCCCTCAACCAGCGCATGTGCCTCCCGCTCCATCCCATGGATGGTCTTGAGCTGCCCGGCGACAGTGCGGATCGCCTCGCCCATGTCATGGCGCTCGAGGATCTCCTCAGCGACAAACTGATTGATGCTGCTGACCGGCTTGTAGGCCATAAAGCGGGAGAAGGCACGTGCCGCGGCCACCGCCTCGCGCTCGGTGACCTGCTCACTGCGGCCGCGCAGTGCGGCATAGAGACGGCGCAGGTAGCCCTTCTTGGTGTCATAGCGCTCCACCGCCCGCTTGCCGAACTCGGTCATCAGATGGCCGGGCAGGTGATCCAGTGGGGTGATATAGCGACCGGCCTTGTCCTCGCGCTGCAGGTGCCCGAGGGTCAGTTCGACACCGGGAAGGATGAAAAAGACCGCCTCTTCCTGACGCGCCACCGCCTGGCTGCCGCCCTGCTCCAGCCAGGCGCGCACGGCAATCAACGCGGTGAAGGGCTCGGCGGTCTCCCCCTGGGTCGGGTGAAACACCGCGGCGAGATATCCGTCGCTGGGGTCGAGACGGGAGAAGCTGCCGTCGTCGCAGCCGAGCACATAGGAGGCGAGGGTGCGCACCCGCTTGCCACCGCGTCCGCGCTGGGTGGTCTCGTCCTGACCGGGGTTGAACTGAAACAGGTTTTCGTGTGCGGCGGTCATCACCGTCTGGATGGCATCGGCCGCCGTGGTCTTGCCCGAACCGTTACCGCCGGAGAAGAGATTGATCGGTCCGAACTCGAATTCACCGTTGGGCAGGTTGCCCCAGTTGACGTAGATGAACTGTTTAAGAAACACCGGCGTCCTCCTCGTTCTCTGTCTCCTCGGCGTTGAAATCATCAACCTCGCTTAACGCCGTCAGTGCGTCCGCGCCGACAAAATCAACAATCATCGGATGGATGCGCAGCCAACTCTCGCTGTTGTCGATATCCTCCTCCTGGTGGAAGTCGATCAGGCGCAGTTGCTTGAGCCGCTGGAACAGCCGCCGGCGCTCCGTCACCTTGTCGGGCAGCGGGCGGCCGAGCAGGTTTTTCATCGCAATGCCGAGCGACTCGAACGACTCGCTGACGAAACCGTTCTCATCCAGCTTGCCCTCGCGCAGCGCCTTGTCATATTGCACCCGTAACACCAGCAGCAGCGCCACCTCGTTCTGGCTCAGGCGGGCGCGCAGGCTACCGGAAAACGCCTGTTCCGCCGCCTCTTCCATGCCGGGGAGCTGGCTGCCCGGCGGCAGCAGGCGCAGGTACTCAAGACGGCGGTCCAGGTGCACGCCGATGCCGAACAGCTCCAGCAGTTCACGCGCCGGCTCCTCAACGCGCAAAAAACGGTCGTAGAGTTCCCGCTCGGTCTGGCTCTCCTCGCGACAGAGGATGCCGTAATTGAGCAGGCGCACCAGCAGTTCGCGCAGCTCCTCCGTGGTGACGGCTGTCGCTTCGAGTCGCAGTTGCAAAAAGTCATTGACTGTTTCCATTCGATTATCCGGATGCCAGTTGTTCATCGGGAGGCGCTACCGGTTGCTCATCTTCCAGCAGTTCGATGACAAATTCGTCCATCGCCTCGTAGTAGTCGGTGCGGATACGCTGCCCGGTTGGTTCGACGCGGAAGCGATAACCGCCGGTCACCGCCGTGCCCACCTCGATGGCATGGGCGGCGCGCAGCAGATCGCGCGCATCGCGCACCGGCAGGCTGCCGGTCCGTACCGCATGGCCCCCGGCCAGCGCCGCCGCCAGATAGTCGCGCAACTCGCGGTTGTTGATGGTGAAGGCGCGCTCCAGTGCCTGCTGCACAAACAGCTTGCGCCGCTCCTCAGGATTATCCGCCTGCTCGGCCTCCACCGCGGTGTTAACCGTGCGCCGTGTGCGCCGGCTGTGCAGGCGCAGGCCCTCTGGGTCAGCAAAACCAACCTGCAGGGTGGCCAGCTGTTCGCCTATCCGTCCGAGTGTTTCCTCGTAGGTCTCATCATCGAGGGTGGCCAGCTGGCGACAAGCGCCAAGCACCTCATTGCGCGCCGAGCCGCTGAAGCTGAGCTGGCGGATGATGATGTCGGCGCGGCGGGTAAAGCCGTGCAACGCCCGACGCAGGGCCGGCAGCATCACTTCGCAGGCCGCATGCAGGCGGGCGTCGATGCCGTCGAGAATGGCCAGATAGAGCGAGCGCGCCGGATCGGTGATGAGCTCTGGAGCGGCACGGCGCAGCTCACGCTCGGCCTCCGCCTTGAACGGGCGTTGCTTGCGCCGGGCCTTACCGATCAGTTCGGCGATCTCGTCGCGATACTTCTCCACACTGTCGGCCGAAAGGCGCACCGCCAGATCCGGCATGAAGCGCTTTTCCATGAAATCGAAAAACTCGTCGGCGGCGCGTTGCACGATCTGCTGCGCCTCCACATCGCGCACCAGCTGGCGTTTGCGCTCGTCCAGTTCGGTGATGATGTCGGAGAAGTCTGCCACGATGCGCTCGGAGTATTCGTAGGCATCGAGCAGATCGTAGACCTCACCGCGATCGAGAAAGGCTCGCATCGCATTGCGGGTATTGCGGGTATTGCGATGACGGGTGCGAAAACGCCCGCCAGCGGTCTCCACCATCGGCTGGGTGAAGAGCCGCCCAACGCGGGTGAAGGCATAGCTGCTCTGCAGTGTCGCTTCGTCGGTCTGCCGCTCCAGCCAGCCGTGTTCGAGCAGCAGGTTCAGCACCCAGTTGGCCTGTTCCCGTTCACCGCGGGGCACCCCCACTTCATCATCGCCATCGAGCAGGGGGGTACGGGTGATTGCCTCGGCGAACACCTCCAGTACCTGCTCGCGGTCGAACAGGCGGCTGTAATCCGCGTGGGTGGTATAGAAGCGGCCATAGAGTGCGCTGAGACAGGCGACAACCTGCTCCCGGTACTTGCCGGTCAGCGGGCGAAACAGATGGGGGTGATCGTCGCTAAAAAACATGAGGCTCAGCTCAGGCTCCCGAGGCACTCACAAGCGAGCGAGCGCGTGAGGCTTCGATAACAGACAGCACTAGAAAGAGTTGAGGTATGAAGGGCCAATGGCGACGTTCTTTTTCTACTGACTTGCAGGGACATGACGGTTATCGAAGGCCAGCACGAAGCTGCGAAACCACAAGTGCAAAATTTCCGTCGAGTATATCTGTGACAGCGTGTGAATGTCATGCACTGCTCCACACTCCCACGCAAGGGCGATTCCTGCCCGCCTCACCAACCGGCTATGTCACTCCCCCGGCTTGAACACAGAACCATCTCATCTAGAGTTAAAACAGGTCTGATAGCGACGCGATGCGACCCGATGCAGACTTTTTCCGGTGGCAACACAAGAGGTACTCCCAATGGCTACCGAATCCGACCCCATCATAGGCAACTGGTACCGCCACCTGGATAAGGGCCAATGCTTCCAGATCGTTGCTCTCGATGACTCCAATTCCACTGTTGAGCTACAGCATTTTGACGGCGATCTCGAAGAGGTGGAGCTGGAGACCTGGTATACCCTCGATATCGAGATCTGCGAAGAACCGGAGAACTGGAGCGGCCCAATCGATATCGGTGAAACGGATGATTACGGCACCGAGATCACCGATACCCCGCCAGAACAGTGGGACGAGCCGCTGCAGGAGACACACATCTAAAATGTCCTGCCTTGGAAGCCGTATCCGAGATGCTACAATCCCATAAGTAATATGGCTTTATCGTCTATTCCGGAGCACAGCCCTGGCCATCACTCTCTATTACGTTCACGATCCCATGTGCAGCTGGTGCTGGACATTGCGCCCGCAGTTGGATCGGTTAATGCAACAGCTCCCGCAAGAGATCAAGGTGGTCAAGCTGCTTGGCGGCCTGGCACCGGATACGGATGAGCCGATGCCAGAGGAGACGCGCGAACGTCTGCAACTGACCTGGCGGCACATCGAGCAGACGGTGCCCGGCACTCGCTTCAATTTCGACTTCTGGCACCGCACCACACCACGGCGAGCCACCTGGCCGGCATGCCGCGCCATGCTTGCGGCCAGGGCTCAGGGCGAAGGGCGGGATGAAGCGATGTTGGAGGCGATCCAGCGGGCCTACTACCTGCAGGCACGTAACCCCTCGGACAACGACACCTTGCTCGCGCTGGCCGAAGAGATCGGTCTCGATGTAGAGGCCTTCCATCATGCGCTGACAGCGCCAGCGACACAAAGCCAGCTCCTGCAGGAGATGGCTCATGCCGAGGCCCTCGGCGTCGATAGCTATCCCAGCCTGGTGCTCACCGTTAACAGCTCCCACTGGCCGGTCCCGGTCGACTACAAGAGCGCCGAAAACATGCTTGCCACCATCGACTGGCTGCTGGAGGAAAGCGTGGTCAACTAAACGGTGTCACAACAGGCTGGCAGCACACGGGGGTTCCTGTGACAATCTGCCCTTTGCACGGCCAAACGCAGACCTGACATGACCCGCCCGCTTCTCTATATCCATGGCTTTGCCAGCTCAGCCCACTCCCACAAGGCCCAGGTGCTACGCCACCATTTTCCCCGGGTCTATGCCCCCTCCCTCAGCCACATTCCGACCCTGGCCATGGAGACCCTGGAAGAATTCCTCCGCGCGCTGCCCGAGCCACCGCTCCTGGTCGGCAGTTCACTCGGCGGTTACTACGCCCTCTATCTTTCGCAGCGCTATGACCTGCCGGCGGTGCTCATCAATCCGGTGGTACAACTCACCGCACCACTGGATCAGGTGCTGGGCATGAACCGCCACTACTTTGACGGTTCGCAGTTCGAGTTCACTGCCGGCCATCTCGAGGCACTGCGGCACTATGCCTGCCCCAACGCACGCACCGACAAACTGCTACTGATGGTCCAACTCGGGGACGAGCTCATCGACCACCATGCGACCATCGACTTTCTGCCCGGCGCCAGAATGGAGATCCAGGATAGCGGCAATCACGCCTACGAGCATTTCGAGACCATGATGGAACGGATCCGACACTTTGCCGACGAGGTATAAAGAGGGGGCCTCGGGAAACGCCAAAGGTTTTTTTAATCTGAAAAATCCTGCGGGTGAATCTGCTCGAAAATCATTCGATACACCTCGCGCAAGGCAGCCACGGCCTCCGCTCGACCGCTCAATCCATGCGTCTCAGTCAGGGCCTTCCATCCCCGGCGCTGCAATACCTTTTCGATCAACAGCGTACGCTGCACCTCGGTAAGCGCCACCTCTCCCGCCAGTGCCACAGGCGCCAATCGCCACAGGGCCAGCAGGCAAACCTCATAGCCGCGCAGCGCTTCAGCAAAGGAGCGCACATCCTGCCAATCCTGAAAGCTCAGCGACATATCGACCGGCGGCAGAAGTTGAAACAGTCTGGCGACCAGCACGGCATCGAGGTCCGCCAAGGGTTCGGCCAGCAGCAAGGGTAACTGCTCGACCAGGCGACGCTGCAGTGCCTCGAACAGCGCCTGTCCTGCCAGGGTAATCGGTTTCATCACCATCACTGAATGGGTGCCACTGGAAGCTTCACGGGTCAGCCCGATACGCACTGGCAACACCTCATTGTGCTGCCAGAAGCGAAGCAGTTCCTCGGAGGCCCCGAAACTCGCCCCCAGGTAGTCGACGCCGGACTGCTCCGCCTCGGTTTGCAACTGCTGTAGCAGCCGCCGCCCGAACCCACGCCCTTGCAGCGCCGGGTGCACCGCAATGCGTATCACGCGATCGGCAAGCAAGCGGGGGGCTTCGGCAAAACCGGCATGGACGGCCAGCGACTGGGGCATCAAATGGCCATGGGCACGACGTCGCCCCTCGTAGATCTCCTGCGCGAGATCCGGCGGCAAGCCGCCCTCGCGTGCCACCAGCGCGGTGGCCACCACATGCCTGCCGTGGCGCAGTATGCAGACTCGCAGATTGGGACCATCCAGCAGATGACGCAGGTCATCGGGACTGGTGCGATAGTGCGCCAGCACCAGCAGGCCGAACAACTCCTCGAGCGTCTGTTCATCCTGCAGCAGGACATCACGATCCAGCGGTTCGAACAGGCAGCCCTCCGGTGTCGCTTCGGCCACCTCCGCATCCGCCGCCGGTTCCGCATCGAGCAACAGCGCCCGAAAGGTGAAATCCTCCAGCGGATCCCCCTCGGCCCAACGCACCGGCTGTTCCAGGCGTAGCAGACGCCAGCCCGGGGTACGCGCATCGAGCACCTTGAAAAAACGCACCGCAAAGCCGCGGCCGGTGCCTTCATAACCGTGGATGGTGCTGGCAAAGACGATGCGCGCATGCTCCGCCAGCATCCGCTCAAGCAGCGCGGTGGGGATCGCCGCCGCTTCATCCACCAGCAGGAGCGCCGCTGGGTGTGGTTGTGAAGTCAACGCATCGGGCGGCACAAACTGCAGGCGCCGCCCCTGCCACTGCACCACGCCGCGGAAGCGCTCGGCCCCCGGCAGGTTCTGTTCGGCATGGGCAAACAGCTGCTCGACTGCTGCCAGGCGCGGCGCCGTCACCAGAATGGGCGATACTCCTTCTTGCAGCAGGCGTGCGGCGGCGATACCCAACACCGCGCTCTTGCCCCGTCCCCGATCGGAGGTAAGCACCAGGGGGCGACGTCGGTGACCATGGGCGACATGCTGAATGGCTTCCAGGGCAAGGCGCTGTCCGGCGGTCACGCCCTCCTCGAGCCAGAGCTGACACCACGGTTCACCTTCGAAAACGGCAATCTCTGGCAAGGGTTGTCCCTGCTGGATAAGGCAAACACCGGTTTTGCTCCGCTGAACCGTGGTTGCCAGGTGCTGCAAAAACCGCCCGCTGATCGCTTCACGCGTCAGTGGCGTGATCGCCAGACGATCGTGCTGCGGATCGGGATAGTCACCCCAGCTCTCCAACGACGGGGCCAACAACAAAAACAGCCCTCCGGCATGCACGGCGCCAACCACGGAACCAAAAGTTTCCGCATCGAAACCGCCATAGGCATCGAGCACCACCCCATCGAGTTCCTGCCCAAGCTGTCGGCGTGCCTCGCTTGTTGCCATGACATCGGTCTCTGGCGGGATACGATCGCCGAGCCACAACAGGCGTTTCAGACCCAATGACGGCACCGCCTCGTGTACCAAAGCCAATGCCCATTCGCGATCGCCACTCAACACCGCCATTGCACGGTGACCTCGCTGTTGCGCATTGGTGAGCAAAGCCTGGAGCAGTGTCGTGGTCCCGGCAGAAGCGTCAGATGTCATTAGCTTGGGTCTCTTTCAAAAACAACCGGCGAAGTCACTCACCAATCGCAGTTATGCCTTTCAATTCGTGGGCGGCGATAAAACGGGTTCCCGTTTAAATCCGCTCCGGGCGGCAAGGCATTATGCCATGTTGTATGAAGTGTTAAATGCCATGGCATACCGGCGAGTGTTTCATAACTGACACACATCTTCTGAACATTCAACTACACTGCTATAACCCTTCAGGCCGGATGCCATTTAAACGATGAACCAGATCACCAGCGACCTTGACACCACGCTCGACTACCGAAAAGCGGAATTTGCCGATCGTGAAACGGAATCGCGCTTTCGCCAGTGGTCTCACAAGGGCACCGTCACCCAGACTCGCCTCACTCTGCTGATTGCCCTCTCGCTATTGATCATCTATATCATCAGCGACTATTTCATGCTGCGCGCCGACAGTGAGTTTCTCTATTCTCTGGTCATACGCACCCTGATTTTTATCGGCGGCCTGATTACCATCGCGATTATCAGCATTTCCCAGAGCCCACCGCTTTTCGACCGGATTATTTTTACTTTTCAGGCGCTCGCCAGTGGCTTGCTGTTGTTTCTGTTTACCATCTTGAATACCGATATCGTGACCGCCTCTCTTGCGGTAGTACTGGTGGCCATCTCCATGTACCTGCTCATGCCCAATCGCCTGATTGCGGCAAATCTGCTGGCCCTCTCCTTTTCCTCCGGTTTTTTCTTTCTTGCCGTGACCACCTACGACATGGGCCAACTGCTGCTATTGCAACTGGCCATGATCCTGCTCGGTGTCAATCTTATCGGTGCTATTTTCGGCGCGCGCTTCCATCTGATCAAACGCAAGGAGTTTCTCGAATTGATGCGAGAACGATCTTCTCGAGAAGCACTGCAAAAGGAGATCGCAAAGCGGCTGAAACTTGAAAAAAAACTGTTACACCAGACACGCACCGATGAACTGACCGGGGCCACCAACCGACGCTATTTCATGCAACTGGGCGAGGAAGAGATCAATCGCAGCCACCGTTACGCACGCCCGATGTCTCTGCTGATGCTCGATCTGGACCACTTCAAGGAGATTAACGATCAATACGGTCACAGCAGTGGTGATGAGGTGCTTCAGCGTTTCAGCCAGCTCTGTCGCAGTACGCTGCGTAAACCTGACATCTTCGGCCGGCTAGGAGGCGAGGAGTTCGCCATTATTATCCCGGAGGAGTCCTTGGACGGCGCCGTACAAACCGCCGAGCGACTTCGCACACGCGTCGAGGAAACCTTCGCCAGCACCGACTACCGGCTCACCGTCAGTATCGGCGTGACGGAACTCGCTGACCACGATGCGCATGTTGGCGATCTGCTCAGGCGCGCCGACAACATGATGTACAAGGCCAAGCATCGCGGACGCAACCGGGTGATCGCCTTTACCCCGCCACCGGAGGAACCCGGCACACCCTCTGCGGATACAGCCGTGGCGGAGGAACACAGGACCGTCGCTGCGGTAACTCGCCATAGCACTGACAGATAAATCGGCGTCACTTTACCACCCGTTTTAATGGAGGATTAATCCCACTTTGCATGATCGGGATCAATGGATTTTCCGCCACTTCATTACTAAATTATAAAATAATGAGGTACTAATGCTGAAAACGCTGGACCTTTTACAGGAGGCAGGATCATGTGTATCAGAGCAGGCAATAACGAGCTGGAAACGGTGAAAAACCTCATGAACATGAGCCTGAAGGCGGTGCTGGCCGATGCCCTCGCGACCGATATCGATACTGTCTCCGACAGTAGCCGCTTGGTCGAAGACCTCCACATGAACGACCGGGAAAGCCGTCACCTCACCGCACTCATCGCCGAGGTCTTCGATGGCCTGCAGATAGACCTGACACAAACACCAACCATAGCCGCCCTGCTGGAGCAGGTGGTAACCAAGGAGTTCGACGGTCTATTGAATTGATAGCATGCGGTGTCAGGGCGGGGGAACCGCTTCACTGCCCGAAGCGGGA